>NZ_JBBCUM010000013.1:0-171827 GCF_037147855.1 Allobosea sp. MMO-172
AACTCAAACAGACAATTCCGGGGGGCGCCGCAGGCGCGAACCCGGAACCCACGACCGGGTGAACGGCCAACAACCGCGCATCGAGCGTCTCACCCAGTCGTGGGTTCCGGGTTCGCACCTCCGGTGCGCCGCGGAATGACAACTGCAATTGCCCCTCCAGCAACGATCTTCCCTGCCGATTGCAATATTTGAAATTTTCAATTACCTCTGCGGGGCAGCGGAGGAATTTCGATGCTGCAGGACATTGCCGATTTCGCGCCCACGCTTGAGGCTTGGCGCCGCGACCTTCACGCTCATCCCGAAATCGCCTTCCAGGAATTCCGAACCTCGGACTTCGTCGCGAAGACACTCGCCTCCTTCGGCATCGAGGTTCATCGCGGGCTTGGCGGCACCGGGCTCGTCGGCGTTATCAAGGGCGCCGCTGATGGGCCGACCATCGGCCTGCGCGCCGACATGGACGCGCTGCCGATGGAGGAGGATACCGGGCTCGACTACCGCTCCACCACCAAGGACAAGTTCCACGGCTGCGGCCATGACGGCCATACGGTGATGCTGCTGGCCGCGGCGCGCCATCTCGCCGCCAACCCGCCGAAGCGCGGCAAGGTCCACCTGATCTTCCAGCCGGCCGAAGAAATCGGCCAGGGCGCCGAGCGGATGATCGCGGACGGGCTGTTCGAGCGCTTTCCCTGCTCCGAGGTCTACGCGCTCCACACCATCCCGCTCTACGAGGAAGGCACCGCCGCCGTGCGCCCCGGCCCGACGCTGAGTGGCACGACCGTGTTCGAGATCACGATCAAGGGCAAGGGCGGCCATGGCGCGGCGCCCCATACGACCGACGACCCGCTGCAGGTGGCGGCGCGGCTCGCGACCGAAATCTCGTCGATGGTCGGCCGCCATGTCGACCCGATGCAGCCCGCCGTGATCAGCCTCGGCAAGCTCGTCGCCGGCACGGCCTCCAACATCATTCCCGACTCGGCCGAGCTCAGCGGCACGATCCGCACCTACAATCCCGAGACCGAGGCCCGCATCATCGACAAGCTCGATGCGGCCTGCCGCGGCCTGGCGCTGATGTCGGGCTGCACGATCACCTGCACGAAGAAGGCGAGCTGTCCGCCCTGTCTCAACGACCCGCGCGCCGCCGCGGCTGCGGCCGCAGCGGCTGGGCAGGTGCTCGGCGAAGCCAATGTGCAGACCGATCTGACGCCCCTGCCCTTCTCCGACGATTTCGCGCTGATGCTGCGGCAATGGCCGGGCGCCTACATCTTCCTCGGCCAGCCCGGCGCGATGTGCCACCACCCGACCTTCGATTTCGACGACCGCCTGCTGCCCATCGGCGCCAGCATCCTGTGCCGCCTCGTCGAGCGCCAGACCGGAGCCAACGCATGACCGCCGCCGCGATCCCGAGCGCCGAGCCGCGCTCCCCCTCGATGATCCGCCGCGCCGTCATCTCCTCGGTGATCGGCAACGGGCTCGAATGGTACGACTTCCTGGTCTACGGCTTCTTCGCCACCGTGATCGCGCAGGTCTTCTTCCCGACCTCCGATCCGCTGGTCTCGGCCCTGCTGACGGCGGCGACCTTCGCGATCTCCTTCCTCGTCCGCCCGGTCGGCGGCGTGCTGCTCTCGACCTATGCCGACCGCTTCGGCCGCAAGCCGATCCTGACGGTGATGATCCTGATCATGGGCTTCTCGACCGTGCTGATCGGCCTGACGCCGAGCTATGCGACGATCGGCATCCTCGCGCCCATTCTCATCATCATCGCCCGCATCCTGCAGGGCATCTCGGTCGGCGCCGAATTCGCCTCGGCCACCGCCATGCTGGTCGAATACGCCCCGCCCGGCCGCAAGATGATGTTCGGCAGCTTCCAGATGTGCTCGCAGGCGCTGGCACTCGCGCTCGCCGCCTTCTCCGGCTACGCGCTGGCGACGCTGCTGACGCCGGAAGCCCTGCAGGGCTGGGGCTGGCGCATTCCCTTCCTGCTGGGCTCGCTGATCACGCCGCTCGGCTTCTATATCCGCCGCTTCGTCGACGAATCCCCGGAATACGAGAAGGACACCAAGCAGAGCGCCGGCCAGACGCCGTTCCGCACCGTCCTGTCCGAGCATCGCAACGCGCTGCTGCGCTGCTTCGGCATCATGATCCCCGGCACGGCCTCGAACTATGTCTGGTTCATCTTCCTGCCTGGCTATGTCATCCGTCAGCTCAAGCTGCCCTTCACCAGCGCCATGCTGAGCTCGCTGATCGGCGGCATCCTGCTCTTCATCTTCGTGCCGCTCATGGGGCATCTCGCCGACCGCTGGAGCGCCTTCCGCATCTGGCTCCTGGGCATGCTGAGCTTCGCACTGCTCTCCTATCCGCTGCTGGCCTATGTCGTCACGGAGCCGAGCTTCGAGCGGCTGCTGATCGCGCAGGCGGTCTGCGCCTTGTCGATCGCCGCGATCTGGGCACCGACGCCCGGCCTGCTCGCCGGCATGTTCCCGACGCAGGTGCGCTCGACCGGCATGTCGATCGCCTACAATGTCGTGGTGCTGATGTTCGGCGGCCTCGCGCCCTTCACCCTGACCTGGCTGGTGGCGAAGACGGGCTCGGACATGGTTCCGTCCTATTACCTCCTCGCCTGCACGGCCATCTCGCTGCTCGCCCTGAGCCTGGCGAACCGGGCGCGGACGCAAGGCTGAGCAAGGGAGCAAGATGGCCCGCGACCCGTTCCTGACCTTCCGGCTCGACCAACTGAGCCAGACCGCGATGGCGAAGGCCTCACAGGCCTACAAGGAGCGGCTCGGGCTCAATATCCGCGAATTGCGGGTGCTGCGAGCCATCGGCGACCAGCCGGGACTCTCGTCGCGGACCTTGTCCGAGGCGACCTTCATCGAGCAGACGCTGGTCTCGAAGCATCTGCGCAAGCTGGTCGATGCCGGCCTCGTCCAGCGCGAGCTGGAAAGCGCCGATGCGCGGCGCGTCGCCCTGCACCTGACGGCTCAGGGCGAGGCCATCCGCGAGCAGGCCGACCAGCTGGGCGAGGAGATGGAGCGCGATTTCCTGTCGGTGCTGACGCCGGAGGAACTTGCCCAGTTCAACCACTGCCTCGCCAAGCTGCGCCGCTGGGGCACTTCCTGAATCAGGGGCCCTGCAAGCCGGCTTTCATGCCCGGCGCAGCCATGGTTAGGTGCGCTCCCGCCGCGCCCGCCTTTTCCGAGTCCGCCATGACGTCCGAATCCGGTTTCATCTCCCGCTTCGTCAGCGCCAGCGACGGACTGAAGCTGCATTATCGCGATTACGGTCCGCTCGCGGCGACGACGCTGCCGGTGATCTGCCTGCCCGGCTTCGCCCGCACCGCCGCCGACTTCCATGAAGTGGCGCTGGCGCTTGCCGGGGACGAGACCAGGCCGCGCCGCGTCCTGGCGCTCGACTATCGCGGCCGGGGCCTGTCCGAATACGACAAGAACTGGAAGAACTACGATATCCGCGTCGAGCTCGACGACCTCATCCAGGTGCTGGTCGCTGGTGGCATCGAGCAGGCGGTCTTCGTCGGCACCTCGCGCGGCGGCCTGCTGACCATGGCGCTGGGCGCCGCGCGGCCGGCCCTGATCCGCGGCGTCGTCTTCAACGATGTCGGCCCGGTGATCGACGCGCGCGGCCTGCTGCGCATCCGCGGCTATGTCGGCAAGCTGCCGGTGCCGCGCAGCTTCCAGGAAGGCGCTGAGATCCTGAAGCGGCTCTCGGACCAGCAATTCCCGATCCTCGGCGAGGCCGAGTGGGAGGTGATGGCGCGCCGGACCTGGACCGATCGCGACGGTGCGCTGAAGCCCGACTACGACGTCCGGCTGATGAAGGTGCTGGAGGAGCTCGATCTCGAGGCGCCGCTGCCGGTGCTCTGGCCCTATTTCGACGCGCTCAAGGCTGTGCCCATGCTGGCGATCCGCGGCGCCAATTCCGACCTTCTGGCGGAAAAGACGCTGGAGGAGATGGCGGAGCGCCATCCCGATTGCGAAACCCATACCGCGCCCGGACAGGGCCATGCCCCATTGCTCGGCAGCAAGGACATGATCCGGCGGATCGCCAAGCTGGTCGCCCGGGCCGAGCGCCGCGCCGGCTGATCCGGTTCAAAATCTGACTGGAATTCCCTCAGCCCTCATCCTGAGGAGCCGTTTCGTCAGAAATGGCGTCTCGAAGGATGTTCCAGGAGGCTGCGGAGGCATCTGGAACATCCTTCGAGACGGCCCTTCCGGGCCTCCTCAGGATGAGGGCTGGAGTTTCCTGTCAGCCGCTCAAGACTTCGAACGCTTCACCTCGGTCTTGTCCTCGACGATCTCGGCGACATTGCCTTGCCCCGCCGTGCCGTCGTTGCGCGAGGTTTCGACCTCGCCGGCCTTGGCCCGCCTGGCGAACTCCGTCTCGGTTCCTGCCGCCAGAAGCTTGGCCTGCCCGACCCAGTCCTCGCGCTCGATCCGGCCGGGAAAGGCGAGATAACCGCCAACCCACTCGACATTCTCCGCCGTCCAGCCGGCGATCTGCTCGAAATGCCAGATGCCGAGGCCGTGCAGGCGCCCCTCGTTCTGGCGGCCGATGCCCTTGATCAGCTTGAGGTCGTCCGGCGTGTCGTCGCGGGCCGTGACGAGCCCGGCCGGGCGCTGGCCGGGCAATTCCGCCTCGTTCTCGACCGGGGGCAGTTGCGCCTTGGTTTCCGCGGGCGGCGTCACCGGCGAAGACGTTGCTGCAACGGATGCCTGCGGCGCCTTCACGGCGTCGCTTCCGGCCTGCACGCTCCCGGGCTTGCGCAGCAGCGACGCGGCGACGCAACCGACCCAATAGGCCCCCGTGAACAGCAGCGCCGTCTCGACCCAGGTCGCGGCCATACCATTCAGGAACTGGAGCCAGGTCAGGGCAGCGCCAGCGCCCCAGAGCGCCGCGACCACGGTCCACGCACCGCTCCAGAGCCGCGCCTTGCCGCCGTCATGGCTGATCCAGCCCATAGCGAAGCCGAGACCGAAGGCGGCAAGCAGGAACCAGACGAACTGGCTGGCAAGATAGAGCATGTCAGCCTCCTATTTCGTCACGGTGAACTGCACGCGGCGGTTCATCGCCCGTGCTTCCGACGCTTCGTTCGGCACGAGCGGGCGGGTGCTGCCATAGCCCTTGACGGCGAGCTGACCGGGCTCGATGCCGCGCCGCGCCAACTCGTCGCGCACGCGCAGCGCGCGGCGCAACGACAGGTCCATATTGTCGAAGCCGCGCCTCTCGCCGTCGCGATTGGCATGCCCTTCGATCACGACCGGGGAGCCCGGGCATTTCTTGAGGATGGCGGCGGCCTCGCCGATTACGCGCTCGGTCGTGGCATCGAGATCGACCACCGAGGTTCCCTGGCCGAACAGGACAGTGTTGCGCTTGGTCAAACCGTCGAGATCGTTCTGGCAGCTCGCCGGCGGATCGACGACGCAGCCAGTCTGGCGCAGGCCCACGACCGCGTCGGCCTTGAAGCCTTGCGGCAGGCCGGTGGCGGCACTGGTTTCAACCTCGCTCTTGATCAGGTCGCGGCAGGTCAGGCCGCGCAGCGTCACCCGGTCGTCCACCACCGAAGCGGAGCCGAGATCGAGGCGCAGCAGATCGGCCAGGACGGCACGGGCCGCTTCCGCAAAGCCCGCTGGAGCACCCGGAACCAGCGTGGTCGTGTCTTCGAAACGATCCTTCAGCGGGGTTTCGCCGATCAAGACCCGCAGGGCTGCCTGTGTCGCCTGATCGGGAAGATATCCCGATATCCGCCCTCCCGTCCGATCAGCGGAGAGCGATAGCCCGTAAGGCCGCACGACGACGCTCTCCGGCAGGCTGGACAGCGCCAGCCCCGCCGGAGCATTTCGTGCGAGAAGCTCCTGCAAGGCAGCCAGACTCGCCGCATCCGCCGCCTCGCCGGCGATCGCGAAGGCCTTGTCGCGGAGCGTCACCGAGCCGGCCTTGAGCTTCGTCAGCGCATCGAGCGCAAAGGCGGCGGTCGCGCGCAGGTCGAGTTCGGACCGCAGCGCCGGCTCAACCGCCATGCGGTCCTCGACCGCCACACCGGCAAAGCGCGCGCGCGCGGCGGATAGAATATCGGCGCGCGTCGCCTCGTCGGGTAGCTTCCCGTTCAGCCGCAAGCCACCTTCGCCGCGAGCCGCACTCCATTCCAGCGGCACCGGTACCGCAGGGCGCTGAGCGACGACCGGAGAGTTTGCGGAGGGAGCGGGCGTCGGTACTTGCGGCGAGGCAGGGGCCGGCAGCACATCATGCAGAACCAGCCCCGGCACCTCCGGAATCGGAACGACGACAGGCACGGGCGGCGGCGCCGGAGGGCATTCGATCGCAGCCTGCGCGACCGAATCCGGACCGTCCAGCTGGGCGATCTGCAGGCGCAGGGCCTGGCATGCTTCGTAGGTCTCCGGCCCCTTCCCGGCGAGTGCATAACCGTCGCCGTTGAGCTCGGCCTTCCCCTGCCGCAGCCGGGACAGGTCGCCGAGGGCACGCACGACCTTCGTGAGGAAGGCCGAGGGCGCGCCGAGCGCAGGCTTCATCTCGTCGCGAAGGGCGGCACCGGCCCCGAAGGCCTGCCGCGCCGCCGCCAGAATCTGGCTGCGTGCATTCTGATCGGGATAGAAACCGCGCAGCACCGGCCCGGAGCCAGCCTCCTGCTCGGCGCTCCAGCGGTAGGGCGTCACGGTCGGCGGTTCGAGATCGCATTTGACGGCGCGATAGCCTGGCCGTTCGGCCTGCGTCATCGACGCTTCGAGCGACAGAAAGGCATCGGAATCGGCAGCTTTGCCCTCGATGCAGAAGCGCCCGTCATCGAGCGTGACCCGGCCGGTGGCCAGTTTCGGCAATTCGGCCAGCATCGCCACCGCCATGGCCGCGAAGCCTTCGGGCGCACCAAAGGCGACGGCCTGACGATCATCGATCCGAACGCCGGGCAAAGCCGCCGTAGCCACGGCCATGTTCGCGGCGGCGGTTTCGAGATCCGGCACGAAGCCGCCAAGCGTCACGCTGTCCGACTGACGGCTGGCGAACCAGGAATAGGGCTTCTGGGCGACGACCTGCGAGAGCCCGCCGAGCGTCCTGCGCACGCCGAACTCGCCATGCAGCCGCGCCATGGCCTTGCTCGCGCCATCGGAGGACAGGACTTCGCCGCCGATGGTGACGTCGCGGCCCTCGACCTGCGCCACGACCGGACGCGCGCCCGGCGTGGTACCGGCCACGGCAGCCACGGCTTGCTCGGCGCGCTGGCCGACATCGCGCTGGATGGCAGAGTCGAGCGCGAGATTTCCGGCTCCCCACAACAAGCCGAGTGGGATCAGCCCCCAAAGCCAACGCGCCGGCTGAGACATGTACAAGCCCCCTCCCCGTGCCGCCCCTTGGCAAGGCACGGTGTCCGCTGAGCAGGATCGCCCTTGTTATCTCAACGGCTTGTCGAGCGATCCGCAGATATCGATCCAACGAACGCCCGGCATCGAATCCCGGCGGGATCGCGACAGGAACGCTCAGGCCAAATCAGGCCGGGCAGCGGGTCTGCGTCAACCGCGAAGCGGGAACAACCCACATAAAAAAGAAGCCCCGGGTTTCCCCGGGGCTTCCTGACCAGAGATCGGAGACCGATCAGAAGTCGCGCTGGATGCGCAGACGGCCGGTCCAGGCGTCGTCCGACTTGATCGAACGGACCATGCTGTAGCCTGCGAGAGCCGCGTTGGCACCGCCGATACCCGCAACACCAGTGGCGGCTGCATTCAGAGCGCCGGTCTTGGCGTCCATGATGCGACGGCCGTACTCCACGCGCGAGTAGAGCACTTCGACACCGATATCGAGGCCGGCGACCGGCGACCACACCAGGTTGGCGCCGAGCAGCAGCTCCTTCGGGTTGAAGTTGCGCTGATCGCCGATACCGACCGTAGCGGCAACGTCGAAGTCGTTGGTCGAAAGCGCCGAGTACGAGGCCAGGAAGTCCGAACGGACAGACGGAGTCCAGTAGTGACGCAGAGCCGCGACGAGGTTGTAGCCCGTGGTCGACTTCAGGTTGCCCGCAGCGTTGCGGCCGAAGTTGACCGGCCCGTAGGCCGGCAGGCGGCCGTAGCCGATGCCAGCGGTGCCGTTCCAGCCGAGATACTCGATCGCGCCGTCGGCGTAACCAGCCTGCAGGAAGATGGCATCGCCAGCAGCGAGCATCGGCAGGTTGATCTTCACGCCACCCTGGATGGCCCAGCCCATGTCGTTCTTCTTGCGGCCAGTGCCGCTAACGCCGTTAACCACCGACCCGAGCGTATCAGCCGCGTTCAGGGTGGGGTCCTGACGGAGATAAGGCGAGCTATAGGTGCTACGGTCACCGATAGCGCCCGACAGCTGAGCCGAGCCCCAACCCTGATCGACGCGCAGCGACGCAACGACGTCAGGATAGGTCGTGCCCTGATAGGCAGTGCGATTACGCAGGCCAGTGGTGGGCTCGATGAACTGAGAGGTACCGCGACGGCCCGTGGTCTTCGGGTCTTCGAGCGAGATCGTGGCGCTGAAGCCGCCGCCGAAGGTGGCGGTGTAGGCGAGCACGTTGACCTGGCGGTCCGAGGTGCGCAGAACCTGGAAGCCGTAGTCGTTCGCGTAGAATGAGTAGAACGACTGAATCTTACCAGCGGTCAGCGGGCCGAGCTGGACGAAGGCGCTATCGAGAGCAGCGGCTTCATCGTTGGCACCGTTGACGCCGTTCATGCGGTTGGCGCCAGCATTCGTGCCGTTGTAGCGGTAGGAACCGGTGCTGGTCGTCAGGTCGTAACGCACGAAGGTGCGCAGGGTGCCGTAAGCGGTCTGGTTACGGGCGTCGATGTAGATACGGCCGCGAGCGCGGGTACCGAACGAGTCCTGACCAGCGCTCCAGCGCTCACCGAAGGTGTACTCGGCGCGGACACGACCACCAACGCGAAGGCAGGTGTCGGTGCCGGGGATGTAGAAGAAGCCGGCGCCAAAAGCGGAGCAGACACGAACGTATTCGACCGGAGCGGCCTTCCGCGAAGGAAGGTCGGCGGCCTGAGCCCCGGCGACCGCGGCGATGCCGGCGGCGGAACCGAGGAGGAGGCTCTTGACGAGCTTCATTTGGTAACCTCCAAAAGAGTTTCGAGACCCTCGGGCTTCAGCCTGCCCCCCGCCCCAAGCTTTCTAGCCTGATCGCAGAACCTGCCTGTTCCCGGTCTTTCGCCTGCGTCTTCGACCTATTTCGGAGGCGAAGGCGAAAAACAGCGACCGGGAACGTCCCGACGCATTCCCACCATACGAAAGCCGCCTCGCCGATCAACCTCGATCCACCTCTCGGACCTGTGAATGGGGTGCTTTGGAAACCGGTGTTGCAGGCGAGCCACGCTTTGACTGCCGAAATTCACCAAGCATTAACCGCAACGGCACCGCACAAGCGTTTTTTGCCTTGCGAAGGCGAGGAATCGCGCCGGGAAGAAGCGGAATCGCGCCGAATCTCGTCAGACAGCGATTCCCGCGGGAAACCGGCTCAGTATTCCCATTCCGCCCCGACACCGACCGCGGCGCTGCCGTCCGCTCCGGTCTCGGCCTGGAGCTTCAGGCGCTTGGTCACGTCGATGCCGACCGAGACGCCGCTATCCTCCGGCTTTGCGCCGACCTTCACCCCGACAGAGATATTGTCGCTGATATAGCGCGAGGCTCCGACGGTCGGCCCGCCCGCGCCCATCTGGATGTCGAGATTATCGACGCCCAGCGACCGGCGCAGCCGCTCGAAGGTGTCGTCGCCGCCACCACCGGCGAACTGCGCCGCCGCTTGAGCGAGCTGGAGCGCCTGGAAGGGCGAGAGCGAGCCCGAAGCACGGGCGAAGAGCAGCCGCGACAGCACTTCGTCGGGCGGTAGCTCGGGTTGCGAGGTGAACGCGAAGACCGGCTGGTCGGCCGGGCCGCTGATGATGATCCGGGCGGTAACGTCGCCGGCGCTGGTCTGGGCGATGAAGTCGAGCTCGGGAATCAGCCCGCCGGCGAAGGTCAGCCGGCCGCGGCTGAAATCGAGACGCTGGGTCAGCACGCTGAGCCGGCCGCGGCGCAGTTCGAAGCCACCGTCGAGCGCCGGCGCCGACGAGGTGCCGCCGACGCGAATCTCGCCGCCGAGCTCGGCATCGATGCCGCGACCGCGAATGAAGACCTTGTTGGGAGCGGAGACCGTCAAGGCGAGCGTCGCATCGAAGGCCGGGGCGGCACGGCCGCGGCCCCTGGCCTGCTGCGCCTTGCGCGCGGCAGCGAGGCGAGCGGCGGCGGCGCCCCGCGCGTTCACATGCTTGATGCCGTCCACCGGCCGAAGAGTCGACGGCAGGCGATCCGGCACCGAGACTTCGAGCGAAGCGATATCGATTCGGCCGCCGAGGCGCGGGCGCTGCGCCAACGGCCCAGTGATCTCGAGATTCAGCCCCGCCACGGCGGTCACCAACCCGCTGGAGACGAGCTGCGCGCGGTCGCCGCGAATGCGGATATTGCCGGGGAAGCCCGCGGCCGGATCGACCCTGACCTGCCCGCTCGCGGAGATCGTGCCGCCGTTCGGCGTCTGGGCGGAGGCGCGCTCGATCGTCAGGTTGTCGCCATTGGCGGCTATGCGCGCCTCGATGGCATTGAAGCGAATGCCTTGCAGGGCGTCGATGAAGCTGCCGCCCGTCAAGGTCGCGTTGCCGCTGAGGCGCGGAGCGGCGGCGGTTCCGCCGGCGCGCATGTCGAGGGCGACCGCGCCCGTGACGCGCTGGCCGCCGGCCGCCAGCATGGTGTTGGCCAGCGCGGCATCGACGCGCCCCTGAGCGGAGAGGTCGAGCGGGCCGGTGGCGTTGAGCGGCGCGGTGCCGCGCACCGTCAGGCTGGCCCCCTTGCCGGCGTTCACGGTGGCGGAGATGCCGGCGGCATCGCCCTTGAGCGTGCCCTCACCCTGGATCTCGACCGCCGGCAGGCCGGCCTGACGGGTCTCGGGCGTGACGAGCTGCGCGATCCTGAGCTTCCACGGGCCCGAGAGATCGCCGAGCCGGCCCTTGACCTGCGCCTCGGCATTCAGCGTGCCGCCGAGCTTGAGGCTGGGCACGGCGATGCTCGCGGCGGACAGCGGAACGTCGCGTGCGGCGAAGCGCAGGTCGAGCGTCTCGCCAGCGCGGCCGTCGAGCGTCACCCGCCCCTTGTCGATCAGCAGCGCGAGATTGGCGATTTCGACGCCGGAAGCCGGGAAGCTGAACGCGGCGGGATTGGCGAGCGTGATCGCGCGGCCATCGCGACGGGCGTCGAAGGAGGCGAGCTCCAGTTTCAAGGGCTCACCCGGAACGAGGCGGCCGGCGCCCTTCAACGCGAAGCCGCGGGCATTGGCGCTGAGCGTGAAGGCGCTGGCATCGGGCGCGCCTTTCGAATCGAAGCGGATGCCGCTGATCGCCTCACCGGCCGCGACGGCGCGATCGATCGCAATCGCCGCATCGAGCATCGGGCGGCCATGGATATCGCGAGCGTTGGCGCGGGCATCGAGCTTGTCGATGGTGAAGGACGGGCCGACCAGGCGCGAGCCGCGGGCGGTCAGGTCGATATCCTGGCGGCCTTCCGGCGCCGCGAGCACGATATCGGCATCGAGCTGTCCGCCGAGCCTGGTCAGCGCCAGCGCCGAGAGATCGTCGAGATTGCGGGCGGCGAGCGTGAGGCGGCCGGCCGCGCGGCTCGCCGTGTCGAGCGTCAGGCCGCCATTCAGGCGGACGGAGCCGAGGGCGAAATCGAGCGTCGAGAGGTTCCAGCTGTCGTCAGGCTGGCGCGCAAGGCGCAGCGAGCCGGTCGCCGGCTTGGAATCGACCTCGCCGGCCAGCGTGACGCTGGCATCGAGCGCGCCCTGCAGGTCCTTCGCGACGGCGTCGATGGTCAGGCGCGGGATCGGCCGGCTAAGCGCAGTCGCGTTGGCGACGGCGATGCGGGCCGCGGCGTCCAGCTTGTTCTGCGGGCCGGTGATCTGCGCGGTGACGTCGCCGCGACCGGAGAGGCGCGGATCGGCGCGCTTGAGGTCGGGCAGGCTGAGCGCGAGCTTCAGGTCCGATTGCTGCTGGCCGATCGCGCCATCCGCGGTGAAGGCCGCGTGCTGACCGGCGACGCGCAGGCCGGTCACCGTGTAGTCGCCGGCGAGCGCATTGACGCGCCCCGCGAGAGTGAGATTGCCGGCCAGCAGGCGGTCGAGGGCGGCATCGCCGGTCGCAAGGCGCTCGGCCTTGCCGGCGAGCGTCGCGGTGTAATTGTTGGCGCGCGGCGTCGCGTCGAGATCGGCGGTGATATCCGCCCTGCCCCCGAGCGGGCGCCCGGCGAGGCCGCTCAAGCGGGCGAGATCGGGCAGTACGGCCTTGAGCTGGCCGAGCATGCGCGCCTGGCCGAGCTTGCCCTTGTAGTCCAGCTCGACGCCGGAGAGAGCGAGGCGCAGCGTCTCGAAATCGGCGGTAGCGTCATCATTGCCGGTGCCGCGCAAGGTGAATGTGACCTTGTCGCCGACCGCGCGCGCCAGAGCCTTGTCGGCCAGAACGATCCCGCTGGCCTCACCGTCGGAGGTCAAGGTGATACGGGTGCCGGGTTCGCCGATCGTGCCGGTGGGCGTCGCATTGAAGGCGAGCGCGACCTTGCCGAATTGACCGGCCGGGAGCTTGGCCTCGCGGGCATCGAGCGTCGCCGCGATGGTCGGGCCAGCGACAGGGCCGCGGATCGTCGCATCGAAGGCGAGCTTGCCGATCTCGGTGCCGGAAGCGACCGTGCGGCCGTCCGCATTGGGGCGCGAGGCGGCCGTGACGCGCAGGTCCAGGGTCTTGTCCGCGTTATAGCGGCCGAGCACGTCGAGACGCGCCAATGCCGAGACCAGCGCGAGATTGCGGATATCGACGCCGCTATCGTCACGAAGGCCGATCGAGCCGTCCAGCCGGGTCGAGCCGGCGAAGACCGGGGCCACCGGCGCGGGCATCAGTCCTTCGATGCGGGCATCGAGCGCGAGGGCGAGCTGGCGCTCGGCTCCCGAGCGTGAAAGCGTCGCGGAGCCGTCGGCACCGATCGTCGGGCCGGCGGTGAAGACTAGGCTGGAGCGGAAGGCGTCGAGCGGGCCATCGCCGGTAAGGTCGAGCTTGACCGGCGGTTCGCCCGGCAGGCCGGCAACCTTCGAGATCAGGCCGCCCTCCGGCTCATCGAGCTTGGCTGCGAGCTGCAGGCGCGTGCTTTCCGGCACGAAGGACAGGGTGACGTTGAAGAGCCCGCCCATGTCGAGCCGCTTCGCCTCGAGCTTGAGGTCGAGCCCCTCGTTGGGCGGCCCCAACCGCGCGGCACCGCTGGCGCTCAGGCGGGCAGCGACGCCGAGAACGGGTTGGCCCAGCGCCAGTTCGTTGAGCTGGAGCGCCCTGATGATCACCTTGAGCGGCAATTCGGGCAGGATCGGCTCGTTGCTCGGGGGCGTCGCGCCGGCCGGCTGCGGCGCGGGCTTGCGCAGGATTTCGAGCTTGCCGATCTCCAGCCGGTCGACATCGAGGCGGCGCAGAAGCAGGGCGCTGCGCGTCCAGATCAGGCGGACGCGGTCGAGACGCAGCCAGGCGCCATCGCGATCCGAGAGCACGATGTCGCGGATCTCGACATCGGAGGAGAGCGCTCCATTGACCTGTCCGATCGAGACCTGGCTGGAATCGCTCGACAGCGCCTTGGAGATGAGATCGGCAATGACGCCGCGATCGGTCTGGGCGTTCTGGGCGAAGCCGCCGAAATGCGCCGAGAACAGGAAGCCCGCAGTCAGCAGCGAGGCGAAAAGCGCGAGGCGCGGAATGGTGAGGAGCCGGCGCATCAGAAGGCCTGCCCGATGCTGACATAGAGCGCGACCGGCTTGTCGCCCTTGCGCGGATTGAGCGGCGCGGCGACATCGACCCGGATCGGCCCGATGCCGGTATAATAGCGCAGGCCCAGGCCTGCGGCCATCTGCAGCTTCTGCTTGCCGTCCGGCAGGCTCGATTCGAAGGCCGTTCCGGCGTCGAAGAACGGCACGATGCCAATCGTGTCGGTGATCTTGATGCGGGCCTCGACCGAGGCCTCCAGCAGGCTGCGCCCGCCGGTGACGCGGCCGACCGGCCCCAGCGGCGAGAGGCTGCGATAGGCATAGCCGCGCACCGAGCCGCCGCCGCCGGCATAGAAGCGCCGCGTCGCCGGAATCTCGTCGAGGCTGGCCCCCGAGATCGAGCCGAAGCCGATGCGGCCGGCGAGCACGTAACGGGCATCCTCGTCGAGCGCGTAATAGGCGGAGACGCTCGCCTTGGTCTGGTAGATGCCGACCGTCGAACCGAGGAAGGTCGGGTAGGGCGTGAACGAGGCCGTCGCACGATAGCCGCGCGTCGGGTCGAGCAGGTTGTCGGTGGAATCGTATTTCACCGAGAGCGGAATGCCGACCAGCGTGTAGTCGACCTGCCCGAGCACATCACTGGTCTGGCCACGCTCGACCTCGATGCCGCCCTGAATCGAGAAGGTGTCGCTGAAGCGATGGCGGATGGCAGTCGTGACGTTACCGTAGCGGGCGGTGTAGCCGCCATAGCGGTTGAGGCCGACGCGCTCGCGCGTCGCGACGCCATCGAGCAGCCAGTCGTTGCGGCTGCCCCCCAGCGCCGGCTTCATGAAGCTGACGGCGAAGCGGCCGCCGAGATCGGATTCCTTGAAGTCGCCGAAGCGCTGGAGCTTGCTGCCGTCGATGCGTGGCGCGAAGAAGACGCTGGCCTCCAGCCGCAAGCGCTCGGCCCCGCCGAACAGGTTGCGGTGCTCCCAGTAGGTCTTCACCGCCGGGCCGTCGACGGTCGAATAGCGCGCGGAGAAGCCGAGCAGGCGCTTGGGCCGCTCGGTCACGTCGACGAAGATCGGCAGGTTGCCGGAGCGGTCGAGCTTATCGTCCTCGCGGATGCGGACGGAGCCGACGGCGGGGATCGTAGCAATCGATTTGCGGGTATCGGCGAGTGCCTTCGGCGAATAGGGATCGCCCGGCTCGAGATAGATGAAGGAGCGGACGACCTCGGGCGGGATCTCGTCGGTCTGCCCGATTGTGATGTCGCCGAAGCCGGCGAGCGGGCCGGGCGCAAGGACATAGGTTACGTCCATGATGCCGGCTGCATGGTCGACGACGGGCCGCAGCTCGACGATCCTGGCAAGCGGGCGCGACTGGGCGCGCATGTAATCGACCAGAGCCGCCTGCGCAGCCTTCAACGCCGCCGTAGTGGCTGCGTCGCCTTCCTTCAGCCTCGATACCTTCAGCGGATCGGCGATCGCCGGCGGACCTGACTCGTCGCGCTCTACGACATCGATCTTGCGCAGGCCGAAGACCTTGCCCGGCCGGGCCACGACCGTGATCGGCACGGCCTCACGGTTGCGATGCGCTTCCAGCGTCCGCACCAGCGTCGCGTTCGGCTCGGCCCCGATCCTGAGCGGCACGCCATCGACGACCAGCGAGACGTCGGCGTTGAAATAGCCCTGCGACCAGAGCGCATCCAGCATCGGGTTGAGATCGGTCGCCATCCGGCGCGACAGGGATTCGCCATCGGGCGGGGCGTCCTGACGCAGGCGATAAAGCAGGGACGCGTCCTGCAGCGAGCGCGTCAGCGCCTTGGCGTTATCGGCCTCGCCGAGATCGAATTCCAGCTTATAGGGCAAGGCGGACGGGCTCGGCGCCGGCGGCTCGTCCTTCTTGGTAAAAAGACCGAACACATCCAGCGACGACAGATCGAAAGCCCGGGCAGGTTCAGCCTGCAGGCTCAGCAGTGTGGCAAACGCACAGCCGCCGCTCAGCGCGACCGCATGCCCTGCCCTACGCCAGAACCGCATCCACCCTCCAAGCAACCCCCGCCACACTCGAAATCATGCCCAGGCCCGCCGCCATCATAGGCAGGCGACAGGCTCGTGCAATGCTCAAGGACTCGAACGTTCCTTCTAACGAAGGGTTAAGGTCACGGTGGCGAGCGGGGAAAGCCTCGTCACGATCTCGCCCTTTCCGGGCGAGAGCACGCCGCCGCAAAGGCTGCCGGTGGTGATGATCTGGCCGGCCTTCAGGCTGCCGAGATCGTCGTTCTGGCGGTTCGCCCAGGCAAGGAAGGGCGTCATCGGATCGCCGTTTCCGTGCACGGCGGGCTGATCGTAGATGGTCACGCCGTTGAGCGAGATGAAGCAGCCGAGACCGCTGAGATCGTCCAGCACGGCGATATCGAGCTCCGGCCCGATCAGATAGCCGCCATGGCCCATCGCATCGGCGAGCCAGAGCGGGAAAGCGACGTTGCCGGCCCAGTTGGCGAGACGGCTCTCGACGATCTCGATGCCGAGATAAGCCTTGTCACAGCAGGCGAGCAATTCAGCACGCGACCAGGGCTGACCCGGACGGAACGGCACGTCGCGGGCGAGCCGGAGCGCAATCTCGATCTCGATGCGCAATTCGGCGCCGATCGCGCCGTCATAGACCTCGCCGGGCGCCAGCCAGGGGCCGGGCATCAGGCCGGCGACCGCCGTGCCGTCCTCGGCGATGCCGACCTTCCAGCCGAGTTCGGGAAGACCCAGCGCCTTGCCCACCCCCGCCTGCGCCTTCAAGCCGTCGGACAGGGTCGCCGGCACCGGCAGGCTCGCGATCTCGGCCAGCGAACGCTCGCGGCGGGCCTTTACCAGCGCATCGCGCACGGTCTCGACAGTGGTCGGCATGGAATTTCCTCTGCATCCGGACGGGCAAGCGTACCCGCCCCTGCTATCGCAGCAGGACAGGTGGAACAAGGCGGCTGAACGCACCGGCGCCGGATTGCGGCGCATGGAACCTCGCCGCGGCTTCTCCGTTCCCCGAGCATGACCCAGATGCTTCATCATTCTCGGCGGGCGTTGCTGCGCGGCTTTGCCGGCCTCGTCCTGCTCGGCTCGGCAGCGCAGGCGCAAGCGCCGGTTCCAGCGCATGAATTCGTGCGCCAGACGGCGATCGCCCAGATGTTCGGGATCGAATCGGCGACGCTGGCCTTGCACAAGAGCAGCTCGCCCGCGATCAAGGACTTCGCGCATGCACTGACCAGCGAGCAAGGCGCGGCGACCAGCGGCCTGCGCCGCATCGTCGCCAAGCGCTCGGACATCGCCCTGCCCGACCGGCCGGACGGGCGCCGCCTCGACCTGCTGCGCGATCTCAACGACAAGCAGGGCGCGGCCTTCGACCGGGCCTATGTCGAAGCCCAGCGCAGCACGCATCACGAAGCCGCGTTGCTGATGGAGCGCTATGCCAGCGAGGGCGACGACGCCGAGCTGAAGCGCTTCGCCACGCAGTCGCTGCCGGTGTTCCGCGAGCTCGATCGCAAGTCGCAGGAGTTGCCGGTCGCGCCTTAGGGGGTAGCCACCTCTTCGCGAGGCCAAGACGATTGTCATTCCGGGGCGCACCGGAGGTGCGAACCCGGAACCCACGACTGGGTGAGACGCTCGATGCGCGGTTGTTGGCCGTTCACCCGGTCGTGGGTTCCGGGTTCTTCGCTGCGCGAAGCCCCGGAATGACAAAATGGGCCACCATCAGGCCTTCGAGCGCCCCTCGGCCTCGCGTTCGTAGACAGCGAGGAAGGCCTTGCCCATGAGCGAGGATTCGCCGTCGATCAGCTTGCGCAGCGTCGCCGCGCGGATCGCCTGAAGCGCGGGGTCGTCCGGCACGGCCGCGGCCGCCAGCTCCGCCAGCGCCACCGCGAGACGTCCCTGCCCCTGCCCCGCCAGAGCCTCGGCGCGCTCGGCCAGCTTGCGGGCACCGCCGGCGAGACTGGCCAATTCAGCCGCAAGTTCAGCCGTACGGGCGGGCTTCAGATGGGCCGCGTTGCCATCGAACCAGCCGGCATAGAAATGGTAGATGCCGCGGACGAGGAATTCAGGATCGTCGTATTTCGGCAGCAGATAAGGCTTGGCGAGATAGCTCGCGGGCACTCTGACCTTGCTGAGGACGTCTTCGAGCCCCGCGCCCGCATTCATCAGCGCGAGCGTCTCGCGGACGAGATGCTCCAGCGCCTCGGCGCCGTCGCTCAGCATCCGCGCCACCCGCTCCGCCCCGAAGACGACGGGGCCGTGGCCGGGTATCAGGATCTCCGGCTGGAGGTCTTGCATCCGCCGCAACGCCTGCGCCCATTCGGCCGCATAGCGCTGGACCTTGCGCGGGTTGCCGGCGTTGGGAAACACCCAGATCACGAAATCGCCGCTTGCCAGCACGCGCCGCTCCGGCAGCCAGATGAAGGTCGCGTCGTCGGTCTCGCCGCGGCCGTGGAAGAGTTCCAGCCGTTCCCCGCCGATCGTCAGCGACAGGGTGTCGTCATAGACCTCGTCCGGGCGGCGCTGGCCGATCGGGTAGACATAGCCGGGCATGTTGAACTGCTGACTCTGCACGAGGCTGTTGAAGCCGTGAGAGTCGACATAGCGCTGCATGCGCCGGGCGACATTGCGGTGGGCGACGATGCGCGGGCGCGGACACCCGCGCGCATCCGCCTCCTCGTCGATCACCTTGATGCCGCTGGTATGGTCGATATGGCCGTGGGTGAAGATCACGGTATGGATCGGGCCGTCGTCCCAGGAGCGGATGATTTCGAGCGTCTGTCTGGCGGTATCGGGCTTGGCGGTATCGATCAGGACGAGGCCTTCGCGCGTACGGATCGCCGTGACGCTGCCGCAGAAATAGGTCGTGTGGACGGTGATGATGTTGTCGTCCACCTGCGTGATCGCGCCGTGCGAGACCGACGCGGTCCACTCCTCCATCGCCGCGCTGCCCTCCCAGAGGCGCTCGAATAGCGGGTCCTGTGTCATGCGGCATCCTCCGGCGAAGTGCCCCTGTTTAGCACCATCGATCGCCCGCGACAGGCCGGTTCGGACGCCTGCTGACAGCAGGCGTCAGCGGCTCGGCCGGCATCATCCCCGGCAAAGCGAAAACCCCAGCCCCGCCAAGCCCCTTCGCCTCTGGACATCGCGGCCCAAAGCCCGGCAAGAAGCGTGCGGGCGCCGCGGCTACCAAGACCGCGCGTGTGAACAAGAAACGTCCGGAGGAGTCAGGGAATGAAATCGCTTTGGGTCATGGCCGCCGCGCTCGGCGCCGCGCTCAGCCTGCCCGCGCAGGCGCAGGACAAGATCAAGCTGGTCGACGTCATCGAATTGTCGGGTGCGGGCGCCGCCGCCGGCACCAACTGGAAGAACGGCGCCGACATGGCCGCCGCCGACATCAACGCGAAGGGCGGCATCCTCGGCAAACAGGTCGAGATCGTCCATTACGACACGCAGACCAATCCGGGTAACACCCGCGCCGCCCTGCAGCGCGGCATCGACGAGGGCGCCTATGCCATCCTCGGGCCGATCTTCTCCGGCCCGATCGGCGCCTCCATGCAGATCTCGCAGCGCGCCGAAGTCGCCCAGATCGTCGGTGGCGAGGCGGCCGGCTTCACCAAGCAGGGCAACCCCTACATCTTCCGGACCTCGCTGAGCCAGACGGCGGCGATGCCGAAGATCGCCAAATACCTGAAGGACACCGTCAAGGCCGGCTCGATCGCCGTGGTCTGGGTCAATAACGACTTCGGCAAGGGCGGCCGCGACGCCATCCTGCCCGAGCTCGAGAAGGCCGGCATCAAGGTGGCCGTCGATGTCTCGACCGAGCAGGGTCAGGCCGATTTCACCGCCGATGCGATCAAGGTGAAGAACGCCAATGCCGATGCCGTCTTCGTCTATCTGAACGAGGAGGAGAGCGCCCGCTTCCTGCGCGCCGCCAAGCAACAGGGCATCGCCAAGCCGATGATCGGCGAGACGACCCTGCTCGGCGCCCGCGTGCTGGAACTGGCCGGCGACGCCGCCAACGGCGCGAAGGGCCATGTCGGCCTCTCGACCGACGCGCCGATCCCGGCCCTGCAGGAATTCGGCAAGCGCTACCGCGAGAAATACGGCTTCGCCTCCGACCATAACGGCGTGAAGGGCTATATGGCCGTCTTCATGGTGAAATGGGCGACCGAGAAGCAGAAGAAGCTCGACAAGAAGGGCCTCGCCGACACGCTGCGCGGCGCGACCATCAAGGCGAGCGAGGAGCCCGGCATCATGATCGACACCGTGATCGAGCAGAACGGCGACCTCGACCGCGAGAGCTTCCTGGCCGAAGTCGTCAACGGCAAGCAGGTGATCAACACCACCCTGCCGCGGATCAAGCCGTAAGCAGCCTGTCCGTACTCGACGTCATCCCGGGCGAGCAGCGCTCGACCCGGGATCCATCGAAAGGCGCCGCGTTCTACGATGGATCCCGGAGCTCCGCTTCGCTGCGTCCGGGATGACGTGCGCTGATTGAACACGAAACGCTCTCCAACCGAGCGCATATCGCATGGCCGAATTCATCGCCTATCTCATCGCCGGCATCGCCACGGGCTCGATCTATGCGCTCGCCGCGATCGGCTTCACGCTGGTCTGGCAGACATCGCAGACGATCAACTTCGCCCAGGGCGAATTCGTCATGCTGCCGGCCGTGCTGATCCTGCTCGCGGTCAAGCTGTTCGGCCTGCCGCTCTGGGCCGGCGGCCTGCTCGGCATCGCGGCCTTCCTGCTGATCTTCGGCGCCGGCTTCAAGCTCGTGGTCGTCGATCCGATGATCAAGCATGGCGTGCTGCCGCTCGCTATCGCGACCATGGCGCTCTCGATCGTGATGAAGGAAGGCGCCAAGGACGGCTTCTCGGCGGAGGCGCAGAGCTTCCCCTCGCTGGTGCCGACCGACATGGTCAATCTGCTCGGCGCGTCGATCTCGCTGCAGCATCTCGCGATCATCGTCGTCGCCTTCGCCGCGATCGGCCTGCTGCAATGGTTCGTCGGCGGCACGCGGCTCGGCCGGCAGATGCAGGCGACGGCGCAGAACCCGACCGTCGCGCGCATCCTCGGCATCCCCGTCGAGCGGATGGTGCTGCTGACCTTCCTGCTCAACGCCGCTCTCGCGGTCGTCGCCTCGCTTTTGATCTCGCCGATCTATCTGGCGAAATTCTCGAATGGCGAGACCATCGGGCTCTTCGCCTTCATCGCCGCCATCGTCGGCGGCTTCAACCAGGTGCGCGGCGCACTGGTCGGCGGCATCCTGATCGGCGTCGCGGATTCGCTCGCCGCCGCCTACATCTCGACCCAGTACCGGCTGGCCGTGCCGCTGGTGCTGCTCGTCGCCATCATCCTGATCAAGCCGGAAGGGCTGATGGGCCGCAAGGAGGAGCGCCGCGTATGAGCGCCTCCGCCGTCCAGAATTCCGCGGCGCCGCGCCGCGCCACGGGCCGCATCGATGCGGCGTTGATCGGGCTCATCCTCGGCGCCGTCGTCCTCTGGTTCGCGCCGGTCGGGATGGGCCGCTACGGCACTTATGTGCTCTCGCTCTGGCTCGTCATGAGCATCGGGGTGATGGGGCTCAACCTGACGCTCGGCTATGCCGGCCAGACCTCATTGGCGCAGGCCGCCTTCATGGGGCTCGGCGCCTACACCACCGCGATCCTGACCACGAAATACGGGGTGAATTGGTATGCCGCCTTCGCCTTGTCGGGCCTGCTGACCTTCGCGGTCGGCCTGCTGCTCGGCTTCCCGGCCTTGCGTGTCCGCACGCATTACCTCGCCTTCGTGACGCTCGCCTTCTCGACGCTGATCTGGCTCGTTCTGCGCAACGAGCAGTGGCTGACCGGCGGCGTTTTCGGCATCTCCAACATCAACCGGCCTGATTTCTTCGGCATCAAGCTGTTCGGCGCGCTGGAATTCCACCGCTTCGTCGTCCTGGTCACGCTGATCCTGTCGCTCAAGCTGTGGTGGCTGATCCGCTCGCCCTGGGGCCGCGCTTTCACGGCGCTGCGCGAGAATCCGGTCAGGGCCGCGAGCCTCGGCATCGATACCCGCGCTTACACGCTGCTCGCCTTCGCCATCGGCTCGGCCTATGGCGGCTTCGCGGGCGCGCTCTATGCGCCGCTGGTCGAGTTCATCGACCCCTCGCCCTTCTCGTTGTCGCAGAGCCTGTTCCTGCTGCTGATGGTGGTCGCGGGCGGGGCCGGCTATCTCTTCGGCCCCTTCGTCGGCGCACTGCTCGGCGTGGTGCTGCCGGAATGGCTGCGCTTCGCCGGCTCGCTCTACCTGATCCTCTTCGCTGCGATCGTCCTGGCCCTGCTGGTCATCTGCCCGCAGGGCGTCAGCGGCCTGATCGAACGCAGCTGGAATGCGCTCCGGCGCAAGACCGGAGGCGCGCGATGAGCCCGGTCCTCGAAGTCCACGACCTGCACAAGGCCTTCGGCGGCATCAAGGCCGTGAACGGGGTTTCCTTCTCGGTCAACGAAGGCGAGATCCTCGGCATCATCGGGCCGAATGGCTGCGGCAAGTCGACCCTGTTCAACTGCATCCTCGGCCAGCTCGAACCGACGCAAGGCGCGGTGAAGCTCGATGGCCGCGATGTCACCAACATGCGCCCGTCCGCGCTCAACCGGCTCGGCGTCAGCCGCACCTTCCAGCTGCTGCAGGTCTTCCCGGAACTCTCGGTGCGCGAGAACCTGATCCTCGCCGGGCAGGAGCATCAGGGCTCGATGCTCGGCCGCCTGTTCGGCGCGCGCGACGCCGGGCTGTCGGAGAAGGCCGAGCAGATGATCGGCTTCTTCAAGCTCGGCCATCTCGCGGACGCCAAGGCCGGCGGTTTGTCCTATGGCCAGCAGAAGCTGCTCGACGCGGCAATGGCCTTCATGGCGGGACCGCGCCTCGTGCTGCTCGACGAGCCCGCCGGCGGCGTCAACCTGACCATGCTCGGCGACCTCAAGGAGCGCCTGCGTGCGATCAATGCCGAACAGGGCGCGACCTTCGTCGTGATCGAGCACAACATGGATTTCGTGATGTCGCTCTGCACACGCGTGATCGTGCTGGCCGAGGGCAAGGTGCTTGCCGAAGGCACTCCGACCGAGGTCCGCGCCAATCCGGCCGTGATCGAAGCCTATCTGGGGCACTGAGGAGCATGGTGATGACCACCCCCATCCTCGAACTCGACGGCGTGGTCGGCGGCTATGGCGCCATGACCATCCTGAATGGCACCTCGTTTGCCGTGAAGCGCGGCGCGATCACCACCGTGATCGGGCCGAACGGCGCCGGCAAATCGACCGTGTTCAAGGCGATCTTCGGCCTGCTCAAGCTGCGCGAAGGCCACATCCGCTGCGACGGGCGAGACATTACCGGCTGGAGCCAGCGCAAGCTGCTCGAAGCCGGCATCTGCTACGTGCCGCAGGGGCGCAACATCTTCCCCGAGCTTTCGGTGCGCCACAATATCGAGCTCGGCACGGTCGCCGCCGGCTCGGGCATCACCGACATGCCGCAACGGCTGGAAGCGGCGCTCGACCGCTTCCCGGCGCTGCGTCGCAAGGCCGACCAGCAGGCCTCGACACTCTCCGGCGGCGAGCAGAAGCAGCTCGAGATCGTGCGCGGCCTGCTGCTCGACCCCAAGCTCGTGCTGATCGACGAGCCCTCGATCGGCCTCTCGCCCCTGATGGTGCAGGAGACCTTCGGCATCCTCAGGGATCTTCGCGCCAAAGGCGTCTCGATCCTGATGGTCGAGCAGAATGCCCGCTCGGCGCTGGAGATTTCCGACGAAGGGCTGGTGCTCGAACTTGGCCGCACCCGCATGCAGGGGCCGGCGGCGGATATCCTCGCCGATCCGCGCATCGGCCAGCTCTTCCTCGGCGGCACGCTGACCGACGCGGCCTGACGGCGCAGCGTCAGGCTTTGACAGCGGCGCCCTCTCCTGTCGGGATGGCGGCGGATACCGAGACCGGAGCCCACCTATGAAGATTCGCGCCGCCGTCCTGAACGCCAGCCCGGTTGCGGCACCCTATGCGCAGAGCCGCCCGCTACGGATCGAAGAGCTCGACCTCGCTCCGCCCGGTCGCGACGAGGTGCTCGTCCGTGTCCGCGCCGCGGGCCTGTGCCATTCCGACCTCTCGGTGATCGACGGCAATCGTCTTCGCCCGGTGCCGATGGTGCTCGGCCATGAAGCGGCCGGCGAGGTTGTCGAGACCGGCGAAGGCGTCGACGATCTCAAGCCCGGCGATCGCGTCGTGATGGTGTTCGTGCCGTCCTGCGGGCATTGCGCGCCCTGCGCCGAAGGGCGCCCTGCCCTGTGCGAGCCCGGCAACGCCGCCAATGGGCGGGGCGAGATGCTCAACGGCGGGCGGCGGCTCTCGACGCATGGCCAGCCGGTACATCACCATATCGGCGTCTCGGCCTTCGCCGAGCATGCGGTGATCTCGCGCCGCTCGCTGGTCAAGATCGAGGCCGATATCCCGCACGAGATTGCGGCGCTCTTCGGCTGCGCCGTGCTGACCGGCGTCGGCGCCGCCGTTAACACGGCGCGGATCAAGGCCGGCGAGACGGTGGCCGTCGTCGGGCTCGGCGGCGTCGGGCTCTCGGCCCTGCTCGGCGCGATCGCCTGCGGCGCCTCACGGGTGATCGCGGTCGATCTCGCGCAGGACAAGCTCGACCTCGCGCTGGCACTCGGCGCGACCGATGCCTTCAAGGCCGATACGCCGGACGTGATCGAAGCGATCCGGCTGGCGACCAACGGCGGTGTCGATCACGGACTGGAGATGGCCGGCTCGGTCAAGGCGCTCGATCTCGCCTACCAGATCACACGGCGCGGCGGCACGACGACGACCGCCGGCCTCGCCAACCCCGCCCACACGCTGTCGCTCTCGCCGGTCAGGCTGGTCGCCGAGGAGCGGACGCTGAAGGGGTCCTATGTCGGCTCCTGCGTGCCCTCGCGCGACATCCCGCGCTTCATCGAGCTCTACCAGCGCGGACGATTGGCGGTGGACAAGCTCTGGACCAGCTCGGGCAGCCTCGACGAGATCAACGAGGGTTTCGACGCCTTGCACGAAGGCCGCACGATCCGCCACATCGTCAGGATGTGACGCGCGGCGCATTACTCGGGCGGGCAAGGCTCGCCGAGAACGCGGCCAGCAGCATCAGCCCCGCTGCGGCGATCGGCAGGATGGCGAATTCGGTCGCCGTGTAGAGCGCGCCGAACGAGGCCGTTCCGACGAAGAGCGCGAGATAGGTCACGCCGCTGTTGAGCCCCATCACGGCGCCGCGGCGAGCGGGATCGAGCGCGCCTAGGCGCATGATCAGCACGTTCAGCCCGAAATGATTGGCGAGGCCCCAGAAGAACACCGCCGCCAGCATCAACACATAGCTGCCGCTGGCCACACCCATGCCGAGATAGACGCAGGCCACCGCCAGGAACATCGCCGGCAGGAAGCGCCCGGCATCGAAGCGGTCGATCAGGCCATCGAGGAAGGCGGCTGCGCCGAAACCGAGGCCATAGGTCAAGGCAAGCAGGCCGTTGGCGCTGAGCGGGAGACCGAGCACGCGATGCAGGTGGTCGCCGATATAGGCGTAGACGCCATAGAACGAGGCCATGAATCCGGCGCAGGCGATCAGCAGCGGCACGACGCCGGGCACGCGCAACGCAGCCAGTGGCGATGAGGTCGTGGCCGCAACCGGCGTGCCTTGGAGCTTCATCGCCTGCGCGACCAGAAGCGCGAGTGCACTGGCCGCAGCGGCAAAGCCATAGACGAAGCGCCAGCCGATGCTGTCGGCCAGCACCGCCGAGAGCGAGACGCCCGCGACCATGCTCAGCGTCCAGCCCGATAGCACGATGCCGATCGTGTCGCTCTCGCGCCCAGCCGGGGCGACCGCGGCGGCGAGCGTATAGATCGAGGGCAGTGCCACGCCGGGTGCCTGGTCGACCGCCGCCCTGATCTCGGCCTTCGGCAGCTATGCCATCCTGCGCTACACCTACGAGCCAGTCGCAGCGCTCGCGATCGCCCAGACCATCGGCTATCTCGCCGGCATTTCCGGGCGCAACAGCTCGCGGCCGGTGATCACCCGCGTGCAGGTACTGGCGGCGGCGACGCCATTCACGCTGGCGCTGCTCTGGACGCGCGACCCCGCCTATCTGGTGATCGGGCTTTCGGTCCTGCTCACCACCGTCCTGACCTTCTCCAGCGCCCAGGTGATCCACCAGATCTTCCTCGCCCGGCTGCGCACGATGCGCGAGCTGGAGCATCTGGCTGTCAACGACACGATCACCAGCCTCTACAATCGCCGCGGCTTCATGCGCGAAATCCGGCAGATGGCCGCCTCCGGCCGGGCGGTGACGCTGATCTCGATCGATATCGACCGCTTCAAGAGCATCAATGACAGCCTCGGCCACGATATCGGCGATGCGCTGCTGCAGGGCTTCAGCGAGACGCTGATCGCCGAGCTCGGCGTCGGCGACATCGCGGCGCGCACGGGCGGCGACGAGTTCATGGTCGCGACCTCGCGCGATGCCGAGGGCGCGAGCGCGCTTGCCGCGCGTCTCGTCATGATGCTGGCCGGCCAGCGCGTCATCGGCGGGCGCCATATCACCGCCACAGCCAGCATGGGCATCGCGCCCGCCGGCTGCGCCGCCTCGATCGACGAGGCCCTGAAATGCGTCGACATCGCCCTCTACCGGGCCAAGCTCGACGGGAGGAACCGCTTCGTCATGTATACCGACGCGATCCGCAACGAACATGAGGACGGCGTGGCGCTCGAAACCGAACTGCGCGACGCGATCCGCCGCGGCGAGTTCGAGCTGCATTTCCAGCCGATCTACAACCCGCGCTCCGGCACGGCGACCATGGCGGAGGCGCTGCTGCGCTGGCGCCATCCGCGCCGCGGCATGGTCAGCCCCGAGATCTTCATCCCGCTCGCCGAACGGACCGGGCTCATCACCGTGCTGGGCTCCTGGGTGCTCGGCGAAGCGATCCGCTCGGCCCTGTCCTGGCCGCGCAGCGTCGGCGTCAGCGTCAATGTCTCGGCCCGCCAGTTCGACCATGGCCACGACATCGTCGGCGTCGTCGAGGCCCTGCTCAGGATGAGCGGCATCGAGCCCCAGCGACTGACGATCGAGATCACCGAGAGCTCGCTGATCGACGACCCCGACCATGTCGTCTCGCGCCTCGTGGCGCTGCGTGAGCTCGGCGTGCGGATTGCGCTCGACGATTTCGGCACGGGCTATTCCTCGCTCAGCTATCTCGCGCATCTGCCGATCGACACGATCAAGATCGACCAGGCCTTCACCCAGGAGATCGGCACCTCGCGCAAGGCGGATTCGCTGATGAACGCGATCGCCCAGCTCGCGCATGACCTGAAGCTGCGCCTGATCGTCGAGGGCGTGGAGACGCAGGAGCAGCTCACCGTCATCGAAAAGCACGCCGTCCACGGCATTCAGGGCTATATCTTCGCCCGGCCGATGACAGCGGCCGATTTGCTGCCCATGATCGGCAACCGTGTTCCCACGGGGCGGATGGGGTCGGCGCGCTCGCGCTCCGGCTCGCGCAAGCCGGGCCGCTTCAGCCAGGTTGCCTGAACGCCCCGGACGCAGACGACCGCGCGAGCCGGAGGCCAGAGGCAGCTGATGCAACGCCCGAACTATCCGAGCGGAAAGGATCTGCTGAGCGCCGATGCCGTCTCGCGTTTCGACCTCGACGACATCATCGAGCGCGCCGAGCGGCATCTGCACGAGGAGGAACTGGAGAAGGCCGGCCTGCCCCTGCCCGAGCAGCCGCCCGCCCCGCGCCGCCGCCCGAAGGTGATCGCCACCCTGTTCGACCAGCGCAGCACGCGCACCCGCCTCGGCTTCCAGACGGCGGCCGCGCGGCTCGGCCATCAGTCGATCGACGCCTATGACACCGATCGCAGCCGGATGGGCACGGCGACCGGCGAATCGATCGAGGACCACATCCATACCGTCGAGCTCTACAGCGACCTGCTGATCGTGCGCTCGCATATGGAGGACATGCCCTATCGCGTCGGACGCCTGAGCTACCTGCCGGTGATCAATGCCGGCAACGGCGCCGACGAGCATCCGACCCAGGCCCTGGTCGACATCTTCGCAATCCGGCAGATGCGCGGCCCACTCGAGTCTCTCAGCATCGCGCTGTCGAGCGATTCGCGGGCGCGCTTCGCGATCTCCTTCGTAAAGATGCTGCGCCTCTCGCCGCCGAAGCGCTTCACGCTGTGCTGCCTGCCGGATGTGCCGATCAATCCGGCGATGCGCGAGGCGATGAATGTCCTTGCCGATCTCGGCACGCAGGTCGGCCTCGTGCACGACATCCGCCACACCCTCGACCACGATGTCCTCAGCATCCAGATGCAGGACATGAGCAAATTCGCCCACGCCTCCCTCGGCAACGAGGCGGTCGACAAGGAAAAAGAGAGCGAACCCTTCACCCTGACTGCCCGCAAGGTTCTCGACGCCCGCTCAGACACGTTGATCCTCAACCCTCTTCCGCGCTTCTCGGAGCTCGACACCTCATGCGACAGCCTCCCGAACGCAGGCTATTTCCGCCAGGTCCAGCTGTCCGTACCGATGCGAATGGCCATCCTGGAGCGCATGCTGCTGGGAATCCCCTGGACGGGACAGGCAGAGGGTTTCCGGTCTTCCTCGGGTGGATGAGCGCCTATCTCGCGTCCTATCTCGCGATCGCCGTCTCTATCCGCCTGCTCTCCGGCTATCTCACCGTCATCGAAATCGGCCTTCTGCGCTCGGTCGGCAGCCTCGCCATCGCTGGCGCCGCCGTCTGGGCGGGCGAGCCCGAACAGCGCCGCAACGTCCTGCCTCCCAAATTGCGCGAAGATGTCGCCCGCAGCGTCCTGCATCTTGCCGGCTCGCTCGCCCTGATCTGGAGCCTGGCGCATCTGCCGCTCGCGCTGGTCACCACGATCGAGTTCTCGGGCCCGCTCTTCGCGGCCGTGCTGCTCTTCCTCGTGCTGCGCCGCCGGCCCGGAACCGGCGCGACGGTCGGGCTTGCCGTGCTCGCAACCGGGATCGGGCTCCTGGTGTTCAGGCTGAACGCCGTGCCCAATCGCGATCTTGCCATCGCCATCGGCGCCGTCGCGGTCCTGACCACCACCAACCTGATGCTGGCGCGGCTGGCGGCGCAGCGCAGCACGCTCTCGATCGTGCTGCTGATGCACGCGATCCAGTTGCCGCTCTATCTGCTGCTCTGGCTCTTCGTGCCGGAACAATGGTCGCCGCCATCGCAGCCCTATCGGCTGGCCTTCGCGCTGCCCGAGTTCGCGATCATCGGCGGCGCAGTGCTCGCGCTCATCGTCGGCGGCTTCGTCTCGCAGGCGGCGCTCGCCAATGCCTCTCGCCACGCTTCGCCGCTCCAGCTTTGCAGCGCCGACACGCTGCGCGTGCCATTGATCACGCTGGCAGCCTATCTGCTGCTGGCGGAACTGCCGCCGGCAGAGCTTTGGCTGCCGGGGCTCTGGGTGCTCTGCGGCGTCGTCATTACGAGCCTGCCGGTGTCAGTGGCTGCAAAGCTGCGCCCGGAACGAGCCGGGCGCGCCTGAGTTCAGACGATCAGGGCGTGATCTCGAAGATCACGTTGACCTGCGTCCGGTAGGTATTCTCGCCGCTGGCCAGCGGCACGGCCGCATCGCTGGCAGCCATGCGCACGGCACCGCCATAGGGCATCGGGCGCGCCATGACCGACTGTTCCTCGATCGAGAGGATCTTGCCAAGCTTGACGTCCGCCGCCTCGGCCAGGGTCCTGGCGCGGGCCACCGCATCGGCGACCGCGCGCTTGCGCGCCTCGGTCAGGGTCGGCTTCATGTCGTCCTTGACGAAGGCGATGCCGCCGCCCTGATTGACGCCGAGCCCGACCGCCTTGTCGAGGATGCCGCCAGCATCGGCGAGATTGCGGACCCGGACGGTCAGCGCGTTGCTGACGCTGTAGCCCGCGATCTTCGGCTCACCGCTGCGATCCTTGCTCGGCTGGGCATAGCGCGGCTGGATGCTGAGGCCCGAGGTCTGAAGGTCGCGCTCGGCGACGCCGGCTTCCTTCAGCGCAGCCAGCACCTGCTTCATCGCTTCGTTATTGGCGGAGAGCGCGGCGCGCGCCGTCTCGGCCTCGCGCAGGACGGTGAGGTTCAGGATCGCCATGTCCGGCGCGACATTCACCTCGCCCTCCCCGGTCACGCTGATGCGCGGGCTGGGCTGCGCCGGGCTTTGCTGGGCTGCGGCGGGGACGGACAGCAAGGCCGCCGCGCCGACGAGCACGGTTCCGGCCAGAGCAAAGGCAAGGCGATTCGACATGATGTCTCCTGTTGACCCGGCCTCCATCGGCCGGCGCCGCATCCGAGCCCGGACATCTTGTCGAAATTATCACGATGCGACGCGACAGGCCGTCGCGACGCTTACTCCTCGACCAATCGCCGCGCGATAACCTGCGCCTGGATCTCGGCCGCGCCCTCGAAAATGTTGAGGATGCGGGCGTCGCAGAGCACGCGGCTCACCGGATATTCCAGCGCGAAGCCGTTGCCGCCATGGATCTGCAGGGCGTTGTCGGCCGCCGCCCAGGCGACGCGAGCGCCCAAGAGCTTGGCCATGCCGGCTTCGAGATCGCAGCGCCGGTCGGCATCCTTCTCGCGGGCGGCAAAATAGGTGAGCTGGCGGGCGATCAGGATCTCGGCCGCCATCATCGCGAGCTTGTCGGCGACGCGCGGGAAGGCGATCAGTGGCTTGCCAAACTGGATGCGCTCCTGCGCATAGCGCAAGCCGAGATCGAAGGCCGATTGCGCCACGCCGATGGCGCGGGCCGCCGTCTGGATGCGCGCCGCCTCGAAAGTCTGCATGAGCTGCTTGAAGCCCTGGCCGGGCACGCCGCCGAGCAGATTCTCACCCTTCACCTCGAAGCCGTCGAAGGCGAGTTCGTATTCCTTCATGCCGCGATAGCCGAGGACCTCGATCTCGCCACCGGTGAGCCCCTCGACCGGGAACGGATCGGCATCGCTGCCGCGCGGCTTCTCGGCGATCAGCATCGAGAGGCCCTTGTAGCCGGGCTCGGACGGATCGGTGCGCACCAGCAGCGTCATGATGTCGGCGCGGACGGGATGGGTGATCCAGGTCTTGTTGCCATGGACCTTCCAGACATCGCCTTCCTTCACCGCCTTGGTCCGCAATGAGGCGAGGTCGGAGCCGGTATTAGGCTCGGTGAAGACCGCGGTCGGCAGAACCTCGCCCGAGGCGATCTTCGGCAGCCAATGTTCTTTCTGCGCGTCGGTGCCGCCGCAGAGGATCAGCTCGGCCGCGATCTCCGAACGGGTGCCGAGCGAGCCGACGCCGATATAGCCGCGCGACAATTCCTCCGAGACGACGCACATCGAGACTTTCGACAGCCCCATGCCGCCGAATTCCTCGGGGATGGTCAGGCCGAAGACGCCGAGTTCGGCCATCTTCTCGACCACCGGCATCGGGATGTACTCGTTCTCCAGATGCCATTCATGGGCATGCGGCGTCACTTCGGCAGCGCAGAAGCGGCGCATCTCCGAGCGGATCGCTTCCAGCGTCTCGTCGAGGCCGGTATCGCCGATGCTGGCGGCACCCTGGTCCTGGCTGAAGAGCGCGACGAAGCGGGCGCGGTTCTCCGGCGTGTTGCCGTCGGCGATGAGGGCATCGACCGCGTCCGAGCAGGCGGCGGCGACCGCTTTCTGCGACAGGCCGAGCGCCGGCAGGCGGAGAATCTCGCCCTGGCTCATCGGGATACCGCCGAAAATCTGGGCGGCGTATTCGCCGGCGCCGATGCGCAGCGCATAGTCCTCGACGGCGCCGTAGCGATCCTCGGCGCGCAGGCGCTCGCCATAGGCGGCGAGCTCGCGCAAGGCCGTGACATAGGTCGCTAGCCAGGACAGGCCGTGGGCGGCGTGCTGCTCGGCTTCCAGCCGGGCCGACGAAATACGGCCATCGACGAGCACCTTCTGCCGCACCGCGGCAACGGCCTCCTTGAACAAGGTCTCCAGACCGGGGAGCGCCGCCGAAATCAGTTCAACCGCATCCGCGCGATGCTCAGCCTTTGCGGCCATATTGGCGTTCATGGTCTTCGACCCTCCCTTTGTTGCGACGCAGCATAAGGGGAGATCGCGGGAAACCGAAACCCTCCTTTTTGGGGAGAAGCCTATTTGCGACTGGCGAGGACGACGCCGAGGATGGTCACTGCCATGCCGCCGATCTGCAGCGGCGTCAGCGTCTCCCCGAAGAGCAGCCAAGCCTCGACGGCGACCGCTGCCGGCACGAGATAGAGGAAGGTCGCGATGCGCGAGACCTCGCCGCGCCGGAGCATGTAGAAATACAGCCCGATGCCACCAAGCGAGAGCACGACCGCCGACCAGCCCAGCACCAGCCACATGGTCAGGTTCCACTCGATCCGCATCGGCTCCAAGGCATAGGCGAATGGCAGGAGGACGAGGCAGGCGGCGATGTACTGGATCGCGGTGACCGTGCGCAGGTCGCCGGTGGAGACATGGGCCTTCTGGTAGAACGAGCCGAAGGTCACCGAGAACATGCCGATCACGTTGATCAGGATCGGCCCGAGCACGCCCCAGAGCGCGGCAGGCGCGACCCCGGCCAGTTGCGGTTGCAACACCAGCGCGATGCCGACGAAACCGCAGACGATGCCGAGCCAGCGGATCGGGGAGATGCGCTCACCCAGCAGCGCGGGGGCGAAAAGGGCCGTCAGCACCGGCTGCAAGCCGGCGATGAGGCCGGAAATGCCGGCAGGCAGGCCATGGCGCACCGCCCACCAGACGCCGCCAAGATAGATGCCATGCAGCAGGATGCCGGAGATCGCGGCATTGCGCAGCGCGCGCCACCCTTCCGGCCAGGGCGCGCCGGTCGCCAGCGCCAGCAGCGAGACGATGAGCGCCGCGCTGGCGAAGCGCACGATCAGGAAGGTCAGGGCATCGGCATAGCGGGCCGAATAGCCGGCCACGATCCAGCCCGTGGACCAGAGGAAGGTGAAGACGAGCGGGATCGCGCGCAGGATGAAAGGCGAGGACATCGGAACCTGAAACCGCCGGACCTGATCGTCTCTAGCGCCGATACGCAGCGCCTGACAGCGCAGGAACGCGCCCTCCCCATGCTTCCGCCGGGGATGCGCGCCTCACTCGCGGTCGGGCGCGCCCGGCGGAAACAGCTTGCGGAAGGGCCTCGCCTCCTCGACGGCGCGCGCGAAGGAGGGCCGCGCCAGCAGCCGGGCCCGGTAGGCACGCAGGTTGCCGAATGCCTCATCGATCTCATGGACCCAGTCGGCATAGAAGAGCGACGGCGCCGCGGCGCAATCGGCCAAGCTGAAATCGTCGCCGCAGGCCCAGTGCTGGCCCGCGAGCGCGCCATCCAGCCAGCGATAGGCATCCTGCAGCTTTTCGCGCGCCTTCGCGACACCATAGGGATCACGATCACCGGCCGGGCGCAGATGGTCGAACACGACCGCCTGCATCGGCGTCATCACGTAGTTGTCGAAGACCCGGTCCATCATCCGCACGCCGAGCGCCTGCTTCGCATCGGCCGGCACTAGCCGGGCGGCTCCCGGATGGAACAGGTCGAGATGCTCGATGATCACGCTCGACTCGAAGACAGGCGTCTCACCGTCGACGAGCACCGGCATTTTCTTTAGCGGCCAGAGCTTGGCCCATTCGCCACCGGCCTCTGGGTCTTCGGGGCCGAGCTGGCGATAGATGAACGGCGTCGCGTTCTCGTAGAGCGCCACCAGCACTTTTTGACAATACGACGAGAACGGATGGGCATAGAGCGTGAGCGACACGGGCCATCTCCTGCATGCGCCTGAATGGAGCTCTGCATAGCCATACCGATTGCATTTTGCAATCGGATTTATGATCTGTTTCGGGGCCGCTTTGGAATGGACAGGCGCCGACCAGGCGACCGCCGCAACCGTTAACGAAATCCGAAGCACCCCCTTCCGCTTCGTCAACCAATCCTCAAGGCACCCGGCGCAATGTCGCCTGCGATCAACGTTTGTCGATGATGTCCAGCGATTCTCTCCCTCTCCCTGCCGAAAGCGCCGAACTGCTCGACAGCGAGCATGAAGGCTTCGCGACTTTCGCGCGTAATGCGCTGGCTTCGGCCATCCTGAATTTTGCTGCCGTGGTCGCCGTGGCGGCGATGCTGTGGCGCCCGGACCGGATGCCCGTGCTGATCGGCTGGGTGACGGTCACGCTGGCCTATTCGCTGTCGATGGGGCTCGACATCGCCGCCTGGCGCAGCCGCCTGCACGAGCGCTCGCCCTGGCCGATGCGGATCGTGCATCTGCGCGCGCCCATTCTCGGGCTGATCTGGGGCGCGCTGCCCTGGATTGCCGGCCCGACCGTCGATGCCCGCGAGAACATCGCGATCGGCCTCGTCATCACCGGCATGATCGCGAGCGGCATGACCCGCTTCGTCGTCGTGCCGCGCGCGGCCCTGATCTACGGCATCACGCTCGCCGCGACCTGCACCCTCGCCTTCGCACAGCATTCCCTCGAGACCGCCGCGACGGCCGCAGTGCTGCTCGCGCTCTATCTCGTGTTCATGACCCGCCACGTCACGGCCTATGGCGCGACGCTGGCAGACGCGGTGCGCGGCCGCAATGCCGCGATCGAAAGCAGCCGGGAGCGCACCCGGCTCCAGCACGATGCCCTGGCGGAGCGCGACGAGACGAGCCGGCGGCATCAGGAACTCATGGAAGTCGTCACCGCCTTCCGCCAGTCGATGGCAGGCTTCCAGGATGTGGTGCGGCGCGAGACCCGCGGCATCGCGGCCAGCACCGCCTCGCTCTCCGGCACGGCGGAAACGACCGCGAGCCAGGCGGGCGCGGCCCGCAGCGCCGCCGCGAGCGCCACCGGGGAAATCGACGCCATTGCCGCCGGCACCGGGCATCTCAACGATGCGATCGCCCTGATCGGCGAGCGGACCTATCGCGCCGGCGCAGTGATCAGCGAGACCGTCTCGATCAGCGCGACGGCGATGAGCGATATCGCCCAGCTCTCGGCGGTGATGCAGGGCATCACCGGCATCGTCGAGATGATCCAGGCCATCGCCGGGCGCACCAACCTGCTTGCCCTGAACGCGACGATCGAGGCGGCGCGCGCCGGCGAGGCGGGGCGCGGCTTCTCGGTCGTCGCCGCCGAGGTCAAGGGGCTGGCTGCGCAGACCGCCGAGGCCAGCAACGAGATCATCGCCCGGATCGGCGCGATCGACGCCTCGGCCGGGAATGTCACGCGCTCGATCGAGGCGATCCGCCAGGCCGTGCTCGACGTCCACGACGTCACGCATGCCATCGTGTCCGCCGTCGAGGAGCAACGAACCGCGACCGCCGCCATGTCGAGCAATATCGATTCCGCTGCGGATCACAGCCGCCAGGCGACCGAACGCGTCGAAGAAGCCTATAACGCGGTGGGCGCGACCAAGGCCGAGATCGGGAAGGCCCGGCAGGCAGCTGAAGTGATGGCCGAGGTGGCCGGATCGCTCGCCACCTCGGTCGACGGTTTCCTGCGCCGCATGGAAGCGGCGAATGCCGGCGGGCGCGCCGCCTGAACGGCCTTAGCCCGCCAGCGCCTCGGCGACATCCTCATAGGTCCTGAGGCCCGTGCGCGGGGCATAGACCAGCACCGACATGTTGCCCGGCGCATGCTCGTTCTTCCACATCTTGTGATGGGCGAGCGGGATCTTGTCCCAGGGGAAGACCTCGGACATGCAGGGGTCGATGCGGCGGTCGATCACGAACTGGTTGGCCGCGCTGGCCTGCTTGAGATGGGCGAAATGCGAGCCTTGCACGCGTTTCTGCCGCATCCAGACATAGCGGGCGTCGAAGGTGATGTTGAAGCCCGAGGTGCCGGCGCAGAACACTACCATGCCGCCGCGCTTGGCGACGAGGCAGGAGACCGGGAAGGTCGCCTCGCCCGGATGCTCGAAGACGATATCGACATCCTTCTTGCCGGTGATGTCCCAGATCGCCTTGCCGAACTTGCGGGCCTCCTTGGTCCACTCGTTGTACTCGGGCGAGTTGACCTTGGGCATCTGGCCCCAGCAGTTGAAATCCTTGCGGTTGATGACGCCCTTGGCGCCGAGGCCGAGCACATAGTCGCGCTTGGTCTCATCCGAGATCACGCCGATGGCGTTGGCACCGGAGGCCGCGCAGAGCTGCACGCCGAAGACGCCGAGGCCGCCCGAGGCGCCCCAGACGAGGACGTTGTCGCCGGGCTTGATCGTGTGCGGGGCGTGGCCGAACAGCATGCGATAGGCGGTGGCCAGCGTCAGCGTGTAACAGGCGGCCTCCTCCCAGGCGAGGTGCTTGGGCTTGTGCATGAGCTGGCGCGACTGCACCCGGCAGAATTGGGCGAAGGAGCCGTCCGGCGTCTCGTAGCCCCAGATGCGTTGGGTCGACGAGAACATCGGGTCGCCGCCATTGCACTCCTCGTCGTCGCCATCGTCCTGATTGCAATGGACGATGACCTCGTCGCCGACCTTCCAGCGCTTCACCTTGGAGCCGACGGCCCAGACGATGCCCGAAGCATCGGAGCCGGCGACGTGGAAGGGCGCCTTGTGGACATCGAAGGGCGAGATCGGCTGGCCGAGGCCGGCCCAGATCCCGTTGTAGTTGACGCCTCCAGCCATCACGAGGAGCAGCACCTCCTCCTCGCCGATCGACCATGTCGGCACGACCTCGACATGGAACGAGTCCTGCGGCGCCCCATGGCGCTCGCGCCGGATCGCCCAAGCGTACATCTTTTCCGGGACATGGCCGAGCGGCGGCAGCTCATCGAGCTCATAGAGATCCTTGAGCGGCTTCACGGCGGCCTGCGACTTGGACATGGTCGTCTCCCCTGCTCTCTTCCGTCGTTGCCCGGCCCGGAGCTCTGCATCGGACTGGGACGCCGATCATGCACCATATGCTGCGCTGCGCCATTAACCTAAGGAATCACACCGCAGCGCAAAACACTTTCTTTCCGGCGCTTGCGCTTTCTTCATCGTTTGCCACGATGCTGACGGCCTGCGCGAGCTTCTGATTTGCATCGGCTTCTTCCGAAAGCCGCTCCTCCCCTTTCGGGCCGATGCTCCAAGGAGAACCGATGCCCGGTCTGCTGAAGATGGTCGGCGTGCCCGACATGCCCATGCTGTCCGTGTTTCTGCTCGTCACGATGATCGTGCTCGGCGCCATGCTGCTCGGCTGGTTCGGCGATGTCCTGCTCAAGGATGCCGGCTTCGGCGTGATGTTCAACACCGGCATCCTGCTGCTCGGCGCCTTCGCCGGCGCCTGGCTCTGGAACCGCTACGGCATCCCGACGCGGTTTCCGGCCGAGGCCGTGCGCGCCGGCATCGCGACGGGCTCCGGCCTGTTGCTGCTGATCGGGCTCGCGGTCATCCGCCCCTGAGCTTCAGCCGTCGAGCCTCGCACCGAAGCTGTTCAGGTATTTCATCCCGGTATCGCACATCAGCGTGACGATGGTCGCCCCGGGGCCGAGGCGCTCGGCCAGACGCAATGCGGCCGTGATATTGCCGCCGGTGGAGGTACCCGCGAACAGCCCCTCCTCCCGCGCCAGACGCAGCGCCATCGCGGTCGCCTCGGCCGTCGAGACCGGCTCGATCGCATCGACGAGATCGGCCCGCCAGAGCGGCACGACATAGCCGGCGCCGATGCCGTCGATCTTGTGCGCGCCGGTCGGGCCGCCCGACAGCACGGCGGATTCAGCCGGCTCGACCGCCATCAAGGCGATCTTGTGATCGCGCCTGAGCAGCGCCTCGCCGGTCCCGCGCAGCGATGCAGCCGTCCCGACGCTCTGGACGAAGCCGTCGATCCGGCCGCCGGTCTGTTCCCAGATCTCGTCCGCCAGCCGGTCATAGGCCGCGAGCTGGTCGGTATTGCGCATCTGGTCGGTCCAGAAGGCTCCCGTCTCCGCCGCGATGACGCGGGCGGCCTCGATCATGTCCTTGGTCAGCTTCTCGGTCATGCGGCCGGATTCGCTCGGGATGATCGTCAGTTCGGCCCCGAGCAGACGCATATGAGTGAGCTTCTCGCGGGCGAAAGCGTCCGAGGTGACGATATGCAGGCGATAGCCCTTCACCGCGCAGACCTGCGCGAGCGAAACGCCGGTGCTGCCGCCGGTATATTCGACGACGCTGCCGCCCGGCTTCAGCCGCCCGTCGCGTTCGGCCGCCTCGATCATAGCGAGCGCCATCCGGTCCTTCATGCTGCCGGTCGGGTTCTCGCTCTCGATCTTCAGGAGGATCCGCGAGCCATTTGCGGGCACGATCCGGCGCAATGGTAGCAGCGTGGTGCCGCCGATGCGGCTGAGAATGTCGATGGGCATGGCAACTCCCGGGCAGCAATTAGATGTATATGCAATCATTGTATCTACATGTAAATTCCGATTCGCCATGAAGGAACAGCGCGGATTGCGGGACGACATACGGGTGCTGGCCGCCGGCTGCGCCGGCCTGGCCATCCGGCAAGCCGCGCGGCGGATCACGCAGTTCTATGAAGAGACGTTGCAGGACAGCGGCCTGAGCGTCGCCCAGCTCGGGCTCATGGCGGTGATCGCGACGAACGAGGACGACCGCATGGCGGCCCTCGCCGAGCAGGCCGGGCTCGATCCCTCGACCCTGTCACGCAATCTGCGAGGGCTGGAGCGCGACGGGCTGATCGAGATCGCAGCGGTCGAGAAGGACCTGCGCCGCCGCGCGGTCTGGCTGACGGAGGAAGGGCTCAGGCGCCTTCAGGGCGCGCTGCCGGCCTGGCGAGACGCACAGGCGGGGATTGCCGAGCTGTTCCCAGCCGATCTGCTGCAGCGGATCAACGCTGCGAGCGAGAAGCTGGGCGGGCAGAAGGAATGAGCGTCAGATAGATTGGACGATTGCTCGATCGTTACTGACCAGCACAACGATTGTCATTCCGGGGCTTCGCAGAGCGAAGAACCCGGAACCCACGACCGGGCGCGCCATTCGCAACCGAACACCCGATGTCTCACCCGGTCGTGGGTTCCGGGTTCGCGCCGTTGGCGCGCCCCGGAATGACAATCGAGTGTCGCGAAATCAGGGCGCTCAACTGTCCTCGAAACCTAGACCTGACCGTTGCGGCTGGCAGCGAGCATGTAGTTCACATCCATGTCGCGCGAGGCGCTCCAGCGGCCGGTCAGCGGGTTGAAGACGACGCCGGTCTGCGTGCCGATCGCGAAGCCGTTGCTCTCGATGGCGCCGCCAAGCTCGGCCGGCGTCACGAACTTCTCCCAGTCATGCGTGCCCTTCGGCAGCCAGCGCAGGACATATTCGGCGCCGACGATCGCAAGCGCATAGGATTTCAGCGTGCGGTTGAGCGTCGCCATCACCAGCAGGCCGTCCGGCTTCACCGCCGCGCAGCAGGCCGCGACGAAGGCCTCGACATCGGCGACATGCTCGACGACCTCCATGGCGAGCACGATGTCGAAGCGCTTGCCGGCTTCGACGACCGCCTCGATCGTCTCCTCGCGATAATCGATCGAAAGCCCGCTCTTCTCGGCATGGGCGCGCGCGACGGCGATGTTGGTCGGAGCCGGATCGAGACCCGTGACCTCGGCGCCCAGCCGCGCGAGCGGCTCGGACAGCACGCCGCCGCCGCAGCCGATATCGACCAGGCTCAGGCCATCGAGCGCCCGCATCGTCTTCGGATCGCGGCCGAAACGGGCGCAGGCCTCGTCGCGGACATAGGCCAACCGGACCGGATTGAACTTGTGCAGGACGGCCATGGGCCCCTTCGGATCCCACCAGTCGCGGGCGATCGCATCGAAGCGGGCGACCTCGGCCGGGTCGATCGTCGAGCCTGTGCGCTGGGTCGCAGCCGCCATGAACCGGTCCTTCGCTTATGCGATGCCGCATTGACACCGCGCCTGTCGCCCGTCATCTACACCCGCCCCGCCGCAAGAGCGAGGGCGACGTTTCGACCCGGCCCCAAGCCGGGGCAGCTATCGAAAAGACCGTCATGGCCCGTCTGGTGATGAAATTCGGCGGCACCTCAGTCGCCACTGTCGAGCGCATCAAGAACGCGGCGCGCCACGTCAAACGCGAGTTCGACGCCGGGCACGAAGTCGCGGTCGTGGTGTCTGCCATGTCGGGCAAGACCAACGAACTCGTCGCGTGGTGCAAGGAAGCCGCGCCGATGTTCGACCAGGCCGAGTACGACACCGTCGTCGCCTCGGGCGAGCAGGTCACCTCCGGCCTGATGGCGATCGTGCTGCAGGAGATGGGCCTGCCGGCGCGCTCCTGGCAGGGTTGGCAGATCCCGCTCTACGGCTCGGACGCGCATGGCTCGGCCCGGATCGAGAGCGTCGACGGTGCCGGCATCGTCGCCGGCTTCGACCGCAATCGCGAGATCGCGGTCTGCTCCGGTTTCCAGGGCATGAACCCGCGCACGCATCGCATCGTCACGCTCGGCCGCGGCGGTTCCGATACCAGCGCGGTCGCGCTCGCCGCCGGCCTCAAGGCCGATCGTTGCGACATCTACACCGATGTCGACGGCGTCTACACCACCGACCCGCGCGTGGTGCCCAAGGCCCGGCGCATGGACAAGGTCTCCTTCGAGGAAATGCTCGAAATGGCCTCGCTCGGCTCCAAGGTGCTGCAGGTGCGCTCGGTCGAGATCGCCATGACCCAGCGCGTGCCGACCTATGTGCGCTCCTCCTTCGACGACCCCGAAAACCCCAATCCTGGCACCCTCATCTGCGACGAGGACGACATCGTGGAACAGCAGATCGTCACCGGCATCGCCTTCTCCCGGGACGAAGCCCAGATCACCCTCCGCCGCGTGGCCGACAAGCCCGGCGTCGCCGCGGCGATCTTCGGCCCGCTCGCCGATGCCAATATCAATGTCGACATGATCATCCAGGTCGTCTCGGACGATCAGGCGACGACCGACATCACCTTCACCGTGCCGACCGCCGATTACGAGCGCGCCAGGACGCTGCTCGAGAGCAAGCACGACACGATCTCCTATCAGGAGATCCAGGGCGCGACCGACGTGGTGAAGATCTCGGCGATCGGCGTCGGCATGCGCTCGCATGCGGGCGTCGCGGCGCGCGCCTTCCGGGCGCTGGCCGAGAAGGGCATCAACATCCGCGCGATCACGACCTCCGAGATCAAGTTCTCGGTGCTGATCGACTCGGCCTATACCGAGCTCGCGGTGCGCACGCTGCACTCGCTCTACGGGCTGGATGCCGCCTGAGAGAGGTCGTGCTCAGCCTGCGCTCGCCGACAGGGCGCAGGAAGATCCGATAGCCCTTAAGGCGCCGAGCGGTTGAACAGGCGCGCCCCAGCGGCGCGCGCAGCCGCTTCCGTGCAGGCCGGACCGAGCTTGCCGACCAGGCGCGGGCAGGTCTTGGCCAGCCGCTCCAGCGAGGTGTTCTCCTTGACCCGGACATGGGCGACGCAGACCGCCCCACCCGGCCCCCAGGCCGCCTCGAAACTCTGCTCGGGAGCGAGTTCCGGCGTCTGGGTCTCGTGGATGTCGTAGAGGTCGATATTCATGCCGTCGCGCGTCGTCGCCTCGCCCATGCCGCAATAATCGGCCCGGACCATGCGGATGCAGGCATTGTAGAGTTCCGTCATCGGCCGCCCGTCAGGCTGGACGAGCCAGGGCGCGTAGCCGAAGCGCACGCATTTGCCTTGCGCGCCGGCGGTGCAGACGATCTCGAACGCGCCGGGCTCCGCCGCGAACAGCATACCGGCGGCATCGGCGCGGCCGGCGATGGGGAAGCCCTCGCGCGTGCCGTCGGGGGCCGCCTGGCAGAACGGCTCGCCCGTCGCGTCGTCGCGGAAATCGTGCAGCAGCCTGCGCCCGGCCGGATCGGTCGGGTCAGGCCGGATGCCGGCGACACGCACGCGAATGCGCCGCTCACCCCCGGCATAGACCAGCACCATGCCCGTCAAGGCCTCGCGCTCACGGACGCCGCCATCGGCCAGCGTCACCCGGAAGGCGCCGTCGCGCGCTTCGATCGCCGTGACCTGGCGCCCCTGTGCGAGAACCGGGCCGGCGAACAACACGAGAGCGAGGATGAGAAAGCGCATGGAGGCCCCGACGGGTTTCCGGATGATCCTGGCCGATGCCGACCGCGATGCAAACGGCCTTTGCCCCCCTTCCGACGGCGGGAGGGAGGCAGAAGCCCGCTCTCGGCGGAAAGGCTCAGTCGGCCAGCTCGACCGCGATCAGCGAGAGCGTCTCGGCCTCGGCCGCGCCGCGGACCGAGGTGCCCTGCCAGGAACGGCCGTTGAGGCCGAGCCCGTTCTTCATAAAGCCGTTGAGGGCGAGGCCGTTGACCCGCGAGCCGTTGAGCTGGAGACCGTTGATGGCGATGCCGTTGGGCTGGGTGCGCAGCCGCACCGCTTCCGCAGGCGTGGCGAAGATGCCGGCAACGATGGCGGCGGTGGCGGCAGCGGCGAAGGTCTTGGCGAACATGGTGATTTCCCCCTTGAAACTGAGCGGCGGCGTGCTTGCCGTCCGATGCGAGGGGAATGCCTGATGACGGAGCGGAATGCTTGAAGGCGAGCTTGGATTCTGCTTGAGATTTCCTTGATTTTTCCGTGAGGAGAATCGGGGCTTCGCGACGCAGGGGGGCGGATGCGATTTGTCTTTGGCGCGTTCGCGCTCGATGCCGGCCGGCGCGAGCTCAGCCGGGCCGGAGTTCCGGTCGCGATCGAGCCGCAGGTGTTCGACCTGCTGCTGCACCTGGTCCGCCATCGCGACCGGATGGTGAGCAAGGAAGACCTGCTCGACGCCGTATGGGGCGGGCGCATCGTCTCCGAATCCTCGCTGACCAGCCGTGTCAACGCCGCCCGCAAAGCCGTCGGCGACAGCGGCGAGGAGCAGCGCCTCATCCGGACGGTGCCGCGCAAGGGCTTCCGCTTCGTGGCCGAGGTCGTCGAGGAAGGCGCTGCCACCGCCTCCCACCCGTCATCCCGCTATGGCGGCTACGGCAAGGGCGAGTTCGCCTATATCGAAGGCCGCTACTTCTGTTACCGGCGCTCCTTCCTCACCGGGAAGAAGATCACACGCTCGGTTCTCGATATCCGCTGGAACGATGCGCTCGGCGCGCTCTCCTTCGACGAGCGGCTGCGCTACGTTTCGGATGGCGGCGTCGAGCAGATCACCCATTATGCGGGCGAGATCCACATGCATCTCGACCGGGTGCTGATGACCCTGCTCTCGATCGACGAGGGCGAGGTCCGGGCGGCGATGGTCAACGTGCCGGAGAAGCGGGCAACCTCATCGGGCACGCGCAAGCTGCGCGGCGTGCTGCTGACGCATGGCTATCCGAAATCCTTCTACCAGCCGGTGATCAGCGCCGTAGCGATCGAGCTGGCCTCGCCGGAACACAGCGACGTCCAGGGCGAGACGATGGAGCCGGGCCATCCCGATTTCGAACGGGTCGAGCGGGACCTGCGGCTGGCAGAGGAGCATGCGGTCGTGATGACACCGCTGCTGGCGCGCTTGCCCTGATACGAGACTCCGAGCCGCTCACTCCGCCGGATGCGTGACCGGCGGCGCCTGCTTCGTGCCGCGGATGGTGCCCCCGAGCTTCACCAGCCCCTCCGAGAGCCTGTCCATGTAGAGGAACAGGACGGGCGTGATGAACAGCGTCAGTACCTGAGAGATCATCAGCCCGCCGACCACGGCGATGCCGAGCGGCTGGCGGAGTTCCGCGCTCGCGCCCGCGCCAAGCGCGATCGGCAAGGTGCCCATCAGCGCCGCCAGCGTCGTCATCAGGATCGGCCGGAAACGCATCACGCAGGCCTGGTGGATCGCCTCCTGCGCGCTCTTGCCCTCGCGCCTGAGCACCAGCGCCACGTCGATCATCATGATCGCGTTCTTCTTGACGATGCCGATCAGCATCAGGAGCCCGATGATGGCGATGACCGAGAGCTCGAGATCGAAGAGCCTGAGTGCGCCGAGCGCGCCGACCGCCGCCGATGGCAGGCCGGTCAGGATCGTCAGCGGGTGGATGAAACTCTCGTAGAGGATGCCGAGCACGATATAGATCGTCAGGATCGCGCCGGCGATCAGCAGGCCCTGATTGGCGAGCGAATCCTGGAAGGTCTTGGCCGTGCCGGCGAGCGTGGTCGAGATCGACCTGGGCAGGCCGAGTTCGTCCTTGATCGCCTCGATGCGGTTGACGCTGTCACCGAGAGCGACGCCGGCCGGCAGGTTGTAGGAGATCGTCACCGCCGGGAGCTGGCCGAGCTGATTGACGGTGAGCTGGCCGGCCGTGCGCTCGATCCGGGCGATGGCGCCAAGCGGCACCAGCGTACCCGATTTGGTGCGAATGCGGATCGCGTTGAGGCGCTCCGGCGTCCAGTGCTCGTTCGGATTGAACTCGACGACGACATTGTAGCTGTCGCCGGCGGTGTAGATCGTCGAGACCTGCCGGACGCCGAAGCCGGAATAGAGCGTCGAGCGCAGGATGTCGGAGCCGATGCCGAGCGCATTGGCCTTGTCGCGATCGACGACGACGGTCGCCTGCAGGGCGTTGTCCTGCAGGTCGGTGGTGACGTCGACGAAGGTCGAGCGGTCGCGGCTCATCGCGTCGGCAAGGCGCACGGCCCAGCCGTTCATCTGCTGCTGATCGAGCCCCTGCACGACGAGCTGATACTGGCTCTTCGAGGAGCGGGCGCCGATGCGCAGGTTCTGGACGGGGGTCATGTAGGTGCTGATGCCCGCCACCTGTGCGAGATCGCGCCGGAGCGAGGCCAGCACGGCCTGGATATGGGGCCGCTCGTCGAGCGGCTTCAGCTCGACGAAAAGACGGCCGGCATTGAGCGCGCTGCCACCGCCGCCATTGCCGCCGACGGTCGAGGCGACATGGGCGACATAGGGGGACTTGCGGAAGACCTGAGCCACTTCGGCCTGGAGCTTCTGCATCGCGTCGAAGGAGATGTCCTGCCGCGCCTCGGTCGAGACCTGGAGCTGGCCGATATCCTCCTGCGGGAAGAAGCCCTTCGGCGTGGTCTGGAGCAGCCAGACCGTGCCCGCCATGGTCAGGAAGAAGGCGAGCAGCATCAATGGCTGGAAACGCAGGCAGAGTTTCAGGCCTGCGTCATAGCCCGCGAGCAGCTTGTCGAAGCCCTTTTCCAGCCAGCGGCCGAGCGCGTTCTCCTTGTGGTGCTCGGAATAGCCCGAAAGCAGGCGCGAGCAGAGCATCGGCGTCAGCGTCAGCGAGACGAAGGCGGAAGCCAGGATCGAAACCGTCACCACCACCGCGAACTCGTTGAAGATGCGGCCGATGACGCCGCCCATCAGCAGCACGGGGATGAAGACCGCCACCAGCGAGAGCGAGATCGAGATGATGGTGAAGCCGATCTCGCCCGCGCCCTTGAGGGCGGCATCGTAGGCCGAGAGGCCGTCCTCCTCCATGTGCCGGACGATGTTCTCGAGCATGACGATGGCATCGTCGACGACGAGGCCGACCGATAGCGTGAGCCCCAGCAGCGAGATGTTGTCGATCGAGAAATTGAGCAGGTACATCACCGCCAGCGTGGCGATGATCGAGATCGGCACCGCGACGGCCGGGATGAAGGTCGCGGCGACTCGACGCAGGAAGACGAAGATCACCATCACCACCAGCGCGATGGTCAGCAGCAGCGTGAACTGCACGTCCTCGACCGCCTGGCGGATCGAGGTCGAACGGTCGTTGAGCAGCGAGAGCGAGGCGGCCGCCGGCAACTGGTCCTCGAAGGCCGGGATCATCGCCTTGACGCGATCGACCACCTCGACGGTGTTGGCGTCGGGCTGGCGCTGGACGGCGAGCACGATCGCGGGCGTGCCGTCATAGGTGCTGCGGGTCTGCGTGTTCTCGACGGAGTCGATCACCTTGGCGACGTCGCCGAGCCGGACCGGCTTGCCCGAGCGCGTGGTGATGATGACATTGGCGAACTGGGCGGCATCGGCGAGCTGCGTCTTCGCCTGGATGGTCAGCTGCTGGGCCGAGTTCTGGATGGTGCCGACCGGCGTGTTGGCATTGGTCGCGGTGATCGCCTGCTGCAATTCGTCGAGGCCGATGCCGCGCGCGGCGAGCGCGGTCGGATCGATCTGGATGCGCACGGCGTATTTCTGGCTGCCCCAGATCAGCACCTGCGCGACGCCGTCCACGGTCGAGAGCGCCGGCGAGATCACCTGCTGGGCGAAGGCGTCGAGCTGCGAGAGCGGCACGACGTCGCTCTTCAGCGCCATGAGGATGATCGGCGCATCCGCCGGGTTCACCTTGCGGTAACTCGGCTGGGTCGTCATCTCGATCGGCAATTGCCGCTGCGTGCGGGCGATCGCCGCCTGAACGTCGGCGGCGGCCGCATCGATATCGCGGTTCAGCACGAACTGGATCGCGATCGAGGTCGAGCCCTGCGAGTTCGTGGTCGAGATCGAATCGATGCCGGCGATGGTGGCGAACTGCTTGATCAGCGGCGTCGCGACCGAGGTCGCCATGGTGTCGGGCGAGGCGCCGGGCAATTGCGCGGAGACGTTGACGACCGGGAACTCGGCGCGCGGCAGCGCCGCGACCGGCAGGAAACGCCAGGCGAAGAGCCCCGCCAGCACCAGCGAGACCGACATCAGAATGGTTGCGACGGGGTGGCGGATGCAGAAGGAGGAGACGTTCATGAGCGTGCGCCCTCCGCAACCGGCGTCGCCTGCGCCGGCTTCTCGCCGGTAGCCGCGCGCTCGCGCACCCTGGTGCCCTGCTTCAGGCGCATCTGGCCGTCGGTGACGACACGCTCGCCCGGCGCGATACCCTCAGTGACGGCGGTGCGCTCGCCATCGCTGAGCGCGACCTTGATCTGCCGGAGATCGACCGTGGAATCCGGCTTCACGACGAAGACATAGGGCCCCTTCTGGCCGGTCTGGACCGCGACGGTCGGGATCACCGTCACGCCCGCCAGCGTCTCCGGGATGATCTCGACATCGACATATTGCCCCGGCCAGAGGCTGAGATCGTCATTGGCGAAGGCGGCCTTGGCGGTGATCGTGCCGGAGGTGATGTCGACGGTGGAATCGACGAAATTGAGCTTGCCCTCGGCCGCCGTACGGACGGCATTGGGTACGCGCGCGGTCACCGGAACAGGCTTCGCGGCGGCAAGCGCGCCCTGCAGGGTCGGCAATTCGCCCTCCGGCATGGCGAAGGAGACGCGCAAGGGCTTCATCTGGGTGATGGTCAGGAGGCCGGTGCCGCTGCTGTTGGCGCTGGCGTTGACGAGATTGCCGGGCGTGACCTGCACGGTGCCGATGCGCCCGTCGATCGGCGCGGTGATGCGGGTGTAGCTCAGCTTGAGCCGGTCGGCGTCGAGCGTCGCATGATCGGCCTGGATCGAGGCGGCGGAGCTGCGCTCGTCGGCGGTTGCCTGATCGACCTGCGCCTGCGTGCCGGCATTGCGGGCGAAGAGCTGTCTGTAGCGGTCGAGATCGGCGAGGTTGCGGGTATGGGTCGCCTCATCGCGCGCCAGCATCGCCTCGTCCTTGGCGATCTGGGCCTTGATGTCGCGATCGTCGAGGGTGAAGAGCAGGTCACCGGCCTTGACGAACTGCCCGTCGGTGACGTGCAGGGCCATGATCTGGCTGTCGATGCGGGAGCGCACGAGCACGCTCGCCGGCGTCTCGACGAAGCCGATCGCATGCTTGCGCACCGGGAAATCGGCCTGGATCGCCGCAGCGGACACCACGGCGACCGGAGCGCCCTCGCCCCGCCCGCCACGGGCCGCATGCGTGGCCTCAGGCGCGCGCGAATGCCAGTACCAGGCTCCGCCGGCTGCAAGGCCGATGGCAACGACGCCGATGATCAATCCTGAACGCTTCATCGTCTTTCCACTCGCTCAGGCTGCGTTGCCGGCAGAGGCCGGTGCCTTGTCTTCGGATCGGGTGCGGATCTGCTCACGGATCGTGGAGAGCGTGCCGAGGGCGGACTGGATCGCGGCCTCCTCGGCCTCGCCGAGAATCTCGTCGGCGATCTCGGTGCGGACAGCATCGAGGCCGTCGACCAGCGCCCGGCCCTCCGGCGTGAGAAAGAGACGATAGGCACGCCGGTCAGCCGGGTCCTCGCGCCGCTCGATCAGGTTCTGGCTCTGCAAGCGATCGAGCAGGCGGGCGAGCGAAATCGGCTGAAGGTCCATCTGCTCGGCGAGCGAGGCCTGGTTCAGCCCCTCCTGACGCCGCAGCCGGGACATCACGCCCCATTGCGCCCGCGTCGTGCCGTGCTGGCGGGCGCGCTGCTCGACATAGGTCCGAAGCAGCCGCGAGGTTTCAACCAGCTGGAAAACCAGTTCCCGCCGCAAGGGTCGCTTCATTCGCAGGCCTCCCAATCGTAAGCCTGCTTATCATATGTCCGATTACGGCATTTTCAGGAGCGGATTGTGCAACGCACGCGATGGTGAAGAGGCGCTGCGGCTGCGCCCCTCACCGGCCGGTGAAGGCCGCGGAGCGCTTCTCCAGAAAGGCCGTCACGCCCTCGCGGAAATCGGCGGTCGCCGTCGTCTCGCGGAAGGCGTCGCGCTCGGCATCGAGATGGTCAGCGAGATCGGCATCGGGAGCCTCCGCCAGCAAGCTGCGGATGCGGCCATACGCGCCGGTCGGGCCCGCCGCGAGCTTGCGGGCCATTGCCAGGGCCTCGTCGCGGGCCTGGGGGGCGGGTACGACACGGTTGACGAGGCCGATCTTCAGCGCCTCCTCGGCCCCGAAAGTTTCCGCCAGCAACGCGATCTCGCGCGCCTTGCGCTGGCCGACGAGCCGGGCGAGCCGGTAGGTGCCACCGAGATCGGGCGTTGCGCCGATCCGGGCATAGGCCATGGTGAAGCGGGCATCGTCGGCGGCAACCGCGAGATCGCAAGCGAGCGCGAGGCTGAATCCGCCGCCCGCGATCGCGCCCTGCAGGCAGGCGACCGAGGGCTGCGGCAGCGCATCGATCAGGCACAGCGCCTCGTGGAGCGGCGCCATGATCGCCTCGATGCCGGCCGCGATGTCGTCGCTGGCGAGGAATTGCGAGACGTCGCCGCCGGCGCAGAAGGCCCGGCCATTGCCTTGCAGCAAGATAGCGCGCACGTCGCTGCTGGCCGTGATTGCCCTGACCTGCGTGAGGAAGAGCTCGGCCATCGGCGCGTCGATGGCGTTCAGCACCGCCGGCCGGTTGAGCGTCAGGATGGCGACGCCGCCGTCACGGGTGAGCTGAACCGAATCGGAAGCGTCAGGCATGGCGGTCTCCGGGAAGCGCGGGCTGTCACCCCCGAGGCTAGCACCGGGGTCGCCGGCATCGCGAGGTGCATCTGCACGCATCGGGCATCGCGTTTGCGCGAGGGCCACTGGCCTTGGCCACGGGGCGGCTTCTAGACTGCACGGGAAACCTGCCCCTTCCGAGACTTGTCCCCCATGAGCCAGCTCTTCAGCCCCTATCAGCTTGGCGGCCTCACGCTTGCCAACCGCATCGTCATCGCCCCGATGTGCCAGTATTCGGCGCAGGATGGTTGCGCCAGCGACTGGCATACCATCCATCTCGGGCATCTCGCGCTTTCGGGCGCCGGTCTCCTGATCATCGAGGCGACGGCCGTCGAGCCCGATGGCCGGATCAGCCCGTTCGATCTCGGGCTCTGGTCCGACGAGACGGAGGCCGCGCTCGGCAAGGCGCTCGATTCGGCCCGCCGCTGGTCGGACATGCCGATCGCGATCCAGCTCGCCCATGCCGGCCGCAAGGCCTCTGTCGCCCAGCCCTGGAAAGGCGGCGGCCAGCTAGGCCTAGATCAGGGCGGCTGGACGGTCGAGGGCCCCTCCGAGCTCGGCTTCGAAAACTACCCACGGCCGCCGCGCGCTCTCACCCGCGACGATATCGGCCGATTGATCGAGGCTTTCGCGGATTCGGCCCGCCGGGCCGTGCGGCTCGGCTTCGCCGCGATCGAGCTCCATGGCGCGCATGGCTACCTGATGCACCAGTTCCTCTCGCCGTTCTCGAACAAGCGCGAGGACGAATATGGCGGCTCGCTGGAGAGCCGGATGCGCTTCCCGCTCGCAGTGCTCGATGCGGTGCGGGCCGTGGTGCCGGCGGGCTATCCGGTCGGCTTCCGCATCTCCGGCACGGACTGGGTCGAGGGTGGCTGGGATATCGAGCAGAGCATCGCCTTCTCCCAGGCTGCCAAGGCACGCGGCGCCGATTTCATCGACATGTCCGGCGGCGGGCTCTCGGCCCAGCAGAAGATCCCGCTCGGCCCGAGCTATCAGGTGCCGCTGGCGCGGGCCGTGAAGCAGGCGACAGGCATCACCACCATGGCGGTTGGCCTGATCACCGAGGCCGAGCAGGCCGAGGCGATCATCGGCACGGGCGAGGCCGACTTCGTCGCATTGGCGCGCGGCATCCTCTACAACCCGCGCTGGCCCTGGCACGCTGCCGCCCAGCTCGGCGCCACCGTCAAGGCGCCGAACCAGTATCTGCGCTCGCAGCCGCGCCAGTATTCCAAGCTGTTCGCCTGAATTCGCAACGCTGTTCCAGGTCATCCCGGACGGAGCGAAGCGAAGATCCGGGATCCATGCCTGAATCGTTCGGGCATGGATCCCGAGTCTCCCTGCGGTCGCCCGGGATGACGGCGTACGTTATGAAGCTCGACAGAATCGCCGGAGCCGCTGAGACATGACCGCCTATTCCGACCTCTCCGTCCATTTCGGCCGCATCGCCGCGCTGTCGAACGCCGTCGGCATCCTGCAATGGGACAACGACGTGATGATGCCAAAGGGGGCGGCCGAGACGCGGGCCGAGAGCATGGCCCTGCTCCACGTCATGCGCCACGGCCTCTCGACCGATGCCCGCATCGGCGACTGGCTCGCCGAAGCCGAGAACGACAGCAGCCTCGGCGCCTGGGAGAAGGCGAACCTGCGCGAGATCCGGCGCGTCTGGACTGTCGATACCGCCCTGCCTTCCGAATTGGTGGAAGCGTCGAGCAAGGCGGTCTCGGCCTGCGAGATGCGCTGGCGGCAGGCGCGGGCCGATGCCGATTTCGCCGGGCTCCTGCCCTATCTCGCCGAGGTGCTGAACCTGCAGCGCCAGATCGGCCGGGCCAAGGGCGAGAAGCTCGGCCTCTCGCCCTATGACGCCCTGCTCAACGATTACGAGCCCGGCGGTCGCGCGGCCAAGATCGACGCGCTGTTCGACGATCTCGCCGCCTTCCTGCCGGGCTTCACGCAGGAAGCGCTTGCCGTGCAGGCCCGCCGGCCCGCCCTGGCGGCGCTGGAAGGCCCCTTCGCCACGGAGACGCAGCGGGCGCTCGGCCTCAAGTTCATGGCGGCGCTCGGCTATGATTTCGAGCGCGGCCGGCTCGATATCTCGACCCATCCGTTCTGCGGCGGCGCCGACAACGATGTCCGCATCACCACGCGCTATGACGAGGCCGATTTCACCAAGGCACTAATGGGCGTGCTGCACGAGACCGGCCACGCGCTCTACGAGCAGGGCCGGCCGCAAGGCTATCTCAACCAGCCGGTCGGCGCCGCGCGCGGCATGAGCCTGCATGAAAGCCAGTCGCTGCTGATGGAGATGCAGGCCTGCCGTTCGCGTCAGTTCCTCACCTATGCAGCGCCGTTGATGCGCGAGAGCTTCGGCGGGACCGGCCCGGCCTGGGACAGCACGGCGATGTGGCATCGCTATACCCGCGTCGAGCCCGGCTTCATCCGCGTCGATGCCGACGAGGTCACCTACCCCGCCCATGTCATCCTGCGCTACCGGCTGGAAAAGGCGCTGATCGCCGACGAGATGCCGCTCGCCGAGCTGCCGGCCGCCTGGAATGCCGGGATGAAGTCCCTGCTCGGCGTCACCGTGCCGAACGACCGGCTCGGCTGCCTGCAGGACATCCACTGGCCGTCCGGCGGCTGGGGCTATTTCCCGACCTATACGCTGGGCGCCATGACCGCGGCCCAGATCTTCGAGGCCGCCTGCAAGGCCGAGGCCTCGATACTGCCCGGCATCGGCAAGGGCGATTTCAGCCCGCTGGTCGGCTGGCTGCGCGCCAATATCCATGGCAAGGGCGCACTGCTCTCGACCGACGACCTGCTGACCGAAGCCACCGGCCGGCCGCTCGACGCCTCGGTATTCAAGGCGCACCTGCGCCGACGCTACATCGACGAAGTCTGAGCGATCTTGATTTTATTTAGTCGAAACAAAAACTTAAGCCATAGCCGATTGCCGATCGGCCATGCAGCTTTCAGGCTTGCATCGGGACACGCGAAGCGGGATGTCGGAGACGACCTCCCGCTTCGGTAACCGATCATGCCCCAGACCAAGCCCGCCCCCCGCATCGCCATCACCTATTGCTCGCTATGCAACTGGATGCTGCGCTCGGCTTGGCTCGGGCAGGAACTGCTCTCGACCTTCGGGCAGGACCTCGGCGAGGTCGCGCTGATCCCGCGCACCGGCGGCATCTTCCAGATCCAATACGACGGCGAGCTGATCTGGGACCGCAAGGCCGATGGCGGCTTCCCGGATTCCAAGGTGCTGAAGCAGCGCGTGCGCGACCGCCTCGACCCCGAGCGCAGCCTCGGCCATGTCGACGGCCACACGATGTCGGCCGAGGCGGAGAGCTGAGAGCACTCTCCACCATCACAATACTGCGTGGTCATCCCGGACAAGCGGCGAAGCCGCGCCGATCCGGGATCCATGCCGGAACCCATTTCGGAAGCGCTCCGGAATGGATCCCGGGTCTCCGCTTCGCTGCGCCCGGGATGACAGCGTTCAGGCTGTGGCCCCGTGCTTCCGCGTCGCCGCGATCCAGGCCTTCAGCCGTCCCTCGGGATCGGCGTTCAAGGTGATATCGGTCACCGCCGCGACGATGTCGGCGCCGGCCTCGAACACGCCCGGCGCCCGCTCCAGCGAGATGCCGCCGATGCCGACCAGCGGCAGGTCGCCGATGCGGCGCTTCCATTCGCCCAGCCGCTCCAGGCCCTGCGGACCGAAGCGCATCTGTTTCAGGATCGTCGGATAGACCGGGCCGAGCGCGACATAGTCCGGCTTCGCCGCCAGCGCGCGCTCCAGCTCGGGTTCGTCATGGCTGCTGATGCCGAGCTTCAGGCCGGCCTTGCGGATCGCATCGAGATCGGCGTCGTCGAGATCCTCCTGGCCGAGATGGATGAAGTCGCAGCCCTCGGCGATGGCGAGCTTCCAGTAGTCGTTGACGACGAGCACGCAGCCGGCCGCAGCACAGAGCGTCTTCGCCCGGGCGATCTCGCGGGCGACCTCGGTCTCGGGACGATCCTTGACGCGCAACTGCACCAGCTTGACGCCAAGCGGCAGCATCCGCTCCAGCCAATCGGCACTGTCGAAGATGGGATAGAACGGGTCGAGCTTCATGCGAGACATGCCCTTCAGGCGAGGAAGGCTTTGCCCATGACGGGCGTGGAGGGAGCGGCCATGTCACGCGCCTCGATCGGCTGCGCGGCGAAAGCCTGCCGGCCGGCGCGGATGGCGAGCGCGAAGGCCTCGGCCATCGCGGCGGGATCGCCGGCCTTGGCGACGGCGGTGTTGAGCAGAATGCCGTCATAACCCATCTCCATCGCCTGCGCGGCATGGGAGGGCAGGCCGATGCCCGCATCGACGACGAGCGGCACATCCGGGAAATGCTGGCGCATGCTGCGCAGGCCATAGGGATTGTTGAGCCCCCTGCCCGATCCGATCGGCGCGCCCCAGGGCATCAGCACCTCGCAGCCGGCATCGAGCAAACGCCCGCCGACAACGAGATCCTCGGTGGTGTAGGGAAAGACCTTGAAGCCGTCGTCAGCGAGGATGCGCGCGGCTTCGACCAGCGCGATCACATCCGGCTGGAGCGTATCGTCCTCGCCGATCACCTCGAGCTTGATCCAGTCGGTGCCGAAGACCTCGCGCGCCATCTGCGCGGTGGTGACCGCCTCCTTGACGGTGTGGCAGCCGGCCGTGTTCGGCAGGACCTTGACGCCGAGCTCGCGGATCAGCGCCCAGAAAGCCTGACCGGCACCGCCTGACGATTCCCGGCGCAGCGAGACGGTGACGACCTCGGTACCGGAGCGCTTCACCGCCTCGGCGAGGATCGCCGGCGACGGATATTGCGCCGTGCCGAGGAAAAGCGGGTTCTCGGGCTCGAAGCCGTAGAAGGATGCCATCTCAACCTCCCTGCATCGGTGCGACGATCTCGATGCGGTCGCCCTCGTTCAGGGCTGTCTCGGCGCGCTTGCGGGCCGGCACGAAATCACCGTTCACCGCGGTGGCGACGATGCGGCCGCCATAGCCCAGTTCGGCCAGCGCCTCGGCCAGCGTCCTGGCCACGATCTCCTGCGGCGCGCCGTTAAGCAGCAAGGTCATGCAGCATCTCCGGTCTAGCTTGCGGGTTCAGCACGGCATCGGCCGCCATCCGCGCCATGGCGGGGCTGAGCAGAAAGCCGTGGCGATAGAGCCCGTTGACATGGATCACCCGGCCGCGACGCGTCAGCCGCGGCAGATTGTCGGGGAAAGCCGGGCGGGCATCGGTGCCGATCTCGACGATTTCTGCCTCGGCGAAGGCCGGATGCAGCGCATAGGCCGCGCCGAGCAGTTCCAGCATGGCGCGGGCGGAAATGCGGCGGCGCTCGCCACTCTCGATCATCGTCGCGCCGACCATGAACAGCCCATCCGCGCGCGGCACGATATAGAGCGGGATGCGCGGATGCAGCAGCCGGACCGGCCGCGACAGGCTGATATCGTCGCTGCGCAGCAGCAGCATCTCGCCCTTGACGCCGCGCAGATCCGGTAGGACATCGCGCGCCGCCAGTCCCCGGCAATCGAGCACGATATCGGCATCGAGATCGCTGGGCTCGGCGGCACTGTTGAACTGAATGACGGCGCCGTTGGCGATGAGCCGCTCGGCGAGCGCAGCGACCGCGCGGCGGGGGTCGAGATGTCCCTCCCCGCCAAAGAACAGCCCACGCGAGAATCGTCCGGCGAGGTCGGGCTCCAGACCGGCGATGGCCTCGCCGTCGATCTCCTCGAAATGGCTGGTGCGCTGGCCGAAGCGGCGCAATTCCGAACGATCCCGGCTGGGTGCGACGACGAGCGTGCCGTTGCGGGCGACGCCGCCGGCATGGCGCTCCCACCAGGCGGCCGCCTGCTGGCCAAGCCGGATCACAGGCTCCTCGGCACTCTCGCCCTCGCACCAGGGCGCCAGCATGCCGCCGGCATACCAGGAACAGGCGGCGGCGCCGATGTGGGGGCCGCGCTCATGGACGGTCACGCTGGCGCCGCGCGCCAGCAATTCGGTGGCGCAGGCCAAACCGACCACGCCGGCGCCGACCACCGCGACATTCAAGCCTGACTGAAGGCGTTGCGCCGTCATGCTCTTCCCTGCTCCCGGAAAGGCAGCGGCCTGGGGCACGAGCGGAATATCTGCGAGCCGAAGACCGTTCCCTTCGCCGGCATTACCCGGATCAGGTACGATGGGTTGGCGCAAACCCGCGCCTCTCAGCCTCTCGGCACCCCAACGGACGGGCCCAATCTAGTGGCTGCCGGGCAGAGGGGCAAGGCAAGCCGGCGCACAGCTCCTTTGCGGAAGATGCCGCCCTAGCACGAGGGAAACCGGTTGCGCCCTCCCTTCACACGGGAGGGATCGCTCGTGCAGACCACACGCATGCACAGACAGTGAGAAGGAAGTTGCCGACGAGGCTTGTCAAACGCCTCGGCAATCGGGCATAGAGCCTCTCGCCGGAGACGTGGCCGAGAGGCTGAAGGCACTCGTTTGCTAAATGAGCATACCCCACAAGGGTATCGAGGGTTCGAATCCCTCCGTCTCCGCCACTCCTTTTCCCGCCTTTGCGATTTCTGCCGAGAGCCCAACGGCTTAAGCTGCGTCAGCTGCGCGTCCTGATTGCCGCAGCACCCGACCCGCCACGGGGCTGAGGAGCATCCACGCCGGCGCAGACCCGGTTCAAAAGTCCGCCGGAAGGAAAAGAATCGTACGCTTGCCGTCGCGGACTTCCAGGGGCGAGCGCACCGCCAGTTCACCACGTCCGCCTCAATCTCCTCGATGTTGCGCCGTGGCCTGCCGGGTATATCTATGGTCGATGGTCGCGATCCCCTTCGACAATTCCTATGCGCGCCTGCCTGAGCGCTTCTACGCCACGGTCGCCCCGACGCCGGTTCCCGCGCCGCGGCTGCTGCGGCTGAACGAGCCGCTGGCGGCGCAGCTCGGGCTCGACGCGGGTTGGCTGAAGAGCCCGGACGGCGTGGCGATGCTGGCCGGCAATGACGTCCCCGTGGGCGCCGCTTCGATCGCCACGGCTTATGCCGGGCACCAGTTCGGCGGCTTCAGCCCGCAGCTCGGCGACGGGCGCGCCATCCTGCTGGGCGAGATCGTCGACCGGAACGGCAGGCGCCAGGATATCCAGCTCAAGGGCGCGGGCCCGACCCCGTTCTCGCGCCGGGGCGATGGCCGTGCCGCGCTGGGCCCGGTGCTGCGCGAGTATATCGTCAGCGAGGCGATGGCGACGCTCGGCGTGCCGACGACGCGGGCGCTGGCCGTCGTCCTGACGGGCGATTCCGTCCGGCGCGAGACGCTGCTGCCCGGTGCCGTGCTGACCCGCGTCGCCTCCAGCCATATCCGGATCGGCACCTTCCAGTTCTTCGCCGCGCGGGGCGATCACGAGGGCCTGCGCCTGCTCGCCGACCATGTCATCATCCGGCACTATCCAGCCTGCACGGGCGACGGGCGCTACCTCGCCCTGCTGGAAGCAGTGATCGCCGCGCAGGCCGCGCTCATCGCGCAATGGATGACGATCGGCTTCATTCACGGCGTGATGAACACGGACAACATGTCGATCGCCGGCGAAACCATCGATTACGGCCCCTGCGCCTTCATGGACACCTATCACCCGACGACCGTGTTCAGCTCGATCGACGAGCGCGGCCGCTATGCCTATGCCAATCAGCCGCCGATCGCCCGCTGGAACCTGACCCGCTTCGCCGAGACGCTGCTGCCGTTGCTGGCGCAGGACCAGGACAAGGCCGTGGCGATCGCGCAGGAGGCGATCGACCGGTTCGATCCGCAATTCCAGACCCATCTGATCGCCGGGCTCCGCCGGAAGCTCGGCCTTGCGTCCGAGGAAGCGGAGGATGTCGATCTCATCAGGACGCTGCTTGAGGCGATGCAGCAGGGCGAAGCCGATTTCACGCTGGTCTTCCGCCGGCTGAGCGAGGCCGCCGGCCCGGCGGGAGATGCCGATGCCTGTCGCAGCCTCTTCGCCAATCCTTCCGCCTTCGACGCCTGGGAAGAGCGATGGCGCCAGCGCCTGCTGCGAGAGGCGGCGCCGGCGGAGGCGCGGCAAGCTGCGATGCTCAGCGCCAACCCGCTCTATATCCCGCGCAACCATCAGGTCGAGGCGGTGATCGAGGCCGCCGTCGAGCGCAACGATCTTGCGCCGTTCGAGACGCTGCTGGAGGTCCTCGCCCGGCCGTTCGACATCCAGCCCGGCCGTGAGGATTATGCGCGGCCACCGGCCTTGCATGAGCGCGTGCTGGCGACGTTCTGCGGGACCTGAAGCCGATGTTCCTGTTCGATGGCCCCGAGCAGGCCGCAATCACGATCCTGCTGGCGCACGGAGCCGGCGCGCCGATGGACTCGGCATCGATGACGGCGGCGGCCAAGGCGCTGGCCGGGGCCGGCTTTCGCGTCGCACGCTTCGAGTTCGGCTACATGGCGGCAAGGCGAACCGGAACCGCACGCACACCGCCGCCAAAGGCCGAGAAGCTCAATCCGGAATATCTCGCCGCGATCGAGGCGCTCGGCGCCAGGGGCACGCTCGTCATCGGCGGCAAGTCGATGGGTGGGCGCGTCGCCAGCATGGTGGCCGATTCCCTGTTGGATGCCGGACGGATCCAGGGCCTGCTCTGCCTCGGCTATCCCTTCCATCCGCCCGGCAAGCCCGGGCAATTGCGAACCGCGCATCTCGCCGATCTGAAGACGCCGGCCCTGATCGTGCAGGGCACGCGCGACGAATTCGGCACCCGCGAGGAGGTCTCGACCTACGCGCTTTCGCCAGCCATCGATCTGCTCTGGCTGGAAGACGGCGATCACGACCTGAAGCCGCGCAAGCGGATATCCGGCTTCTCCGCCGCCGATCATCTCGGGACCATGGCCGGGGCCGTCCGCGGCTGGGCCGGAAAGCTCGGCGCGTATCCGGCCGACAGTGCGTGAAGCGGCGGCGCAGCGCTTGTCCCGGCAAAAGAGATGTGACGACAAGCGCCCCGCTCGGACATTCCCTTTCACCGCCCGTCATGCCATCGAAATAGGCGATGGCCTGGGCTCGGATGCAGGCGATCCAAAGCGTGACGGCGTGACGAAATCCTTCCGGGTTTCGCACTCCGCATAAAAAACGGTTCGACAGGGGGCGGGAATGTTCCTGAGCGTATTCGACGTCTTCAAAATCGGCATCGGTCCGTCGTCCTCGCATACGATGGGACCGATGACGGCGGCGGGGCATTTCCTCGCGCTGCTGCGACAGGACCCGTCGCGCGACCGCGCCGCGGCCGTCCGCGCGACGCTCTACGGCTCGCTCGCCTTCACCGGAAAGGGCCATGCCACGGACCGCGCCGTGGCGCTCGGCCTGCTCGGCTGGACGCCGGCCGCCTTCGATTTCGATGCCGCCGAACGTCAGCTCGACGAGCTCGGCCGCAGCCATCTCCTGCGCCATGACGGCTTGCCGCCGCTGGTCTTCGACCCCGCGACGGACATCGTCTTCGACTACGGGCCGCCCCTGCCCGGCCATGCCAACGGGCTCGTCTTCAGCGCCCGCGATTCCGCCGGGACGGAACTCCTGTCCGAGACCTATTACTCGATCGGCGGCGGCTTCGTGGTGACGGCGCAGGAGCGCGAGGCGCCGGCCGCAACGACGGAAGCCGCCTCCTGGCCCTACCCGTTCGCCAATGCGGCATCGATGCTGCGCATGGCCCGGGAAAGCGGCCTTTCCATCGCGGAGATGAAGCGCGCCAACGAGATCCACCGCCAGTCACCGGAAGAGGTCGAGAACGGCCTCGCCCGGCTCTGGTCGGTAATGAACGACTGCATCGAACGCGGCATGAGCCAGGAGGGTGAACTGCCCGGCGGCCTGCGCGTGCGGCGCCGAGCGGCGCGCATCCATCAGCAGCTGGCGGCGGAAAAGCTCGCCAACCGCGCCCAGCCGCATGCCTCGACGGATTGGCTCAGCGTCTATGCCATGGCGGTGAACGAGGAGAACGCGGCCGGCGGCCGGGTCGTGACCTCGCCGACCAACGGCGCCGCCGGCGTCGTGCCGGCCGTGCTGCGCTACTATCTCGACCATTGCGTCGGCGCCGAACCGGAGAAGGTCGCCGATTTCCTGCTAACAGCGGCGGCGATCGGCGGGCTGATCAAGCACAATGCCTCGATCTCCGGGGCCGAGGCCGGCTGCCAGGGCGAGGTCGGCTCCGCCGCCGCGATGGCCGCGGCCGGGCTCTGCGCCGTGCTCGGCGGCACTCCCGCCCAGATCGAGAATGCGGCCGAGATCGCGCTGGAGCACCATCTCGGCATGACCTGCGACCCTGCTGCCGGTCTCGTCCAGGTGCCCTGCATCGAGCGCAACGGCATCGGCGCGATCAAAGCGGTCGCAGCCGCATCGCTGGCGCTGCGCGGCGACGGCTCGCATTTCATGCCGCTGGACAACTGCATCGAAGCGATGCGCCAGACCGGCGAAGCCATGAACGAGCGCTTCAAGGAAACCAGCCTCGGCGGGCTCGCGGTCAACCTGCCGGAATGCTGAGCCCTCCCCCGTCAATTTTGCATGATGGCGCGGGCGCGTGCCGGGTAGTGTGGCCATACAGCCCGCAAGGATCGGATCGATGATCGTGGATGATTTCCGCTCGGATACGGTGACGCGCCCCGGCGACGGGATGCGCGCCGCCATGGCGGCGGCAGAGGTTGGCGACGCCGTCTATGACGATTGCCTGACGACCAAGCGGCTGGAAGCCATGACCGCCGAGCGGCTCGGCAAGGAAGCCGCCCTGTTCTTCCCCACCGGCACGCAGGCCAATCTCGCCGGGCTGATGGCCCATTGCGAGCGCGGCGAGGAATATATCGTCGGCCAGATGGCGCATACCTATCGGCTGGAAGGCGGCGGCGCGGCCGTGCTCGGCTCGATCCAGCCGCAGCCCCTGCCCAACGAGCCGGACGGCACGATCGCGCTCGACGCCATCGCCAATGCGATCAAACCGAACGACTTCCACTTCGCGATGACGCGGCTCCTGGCGCTGGAGAACACCTTCAACGGCCTCGTCCTGCCCGATGCCTACCTGGAGGCCGCGACCGGGCTCGCCCGTTCGCGCGGGCTCGCCACCCATCTCGACGGCGCCCGCCTGATGAACGCGGCAGCGGCGAGCAATCGCGACGCCAGCTGGATCGCCGGGCAGTTCGACACGGTGTCGCTCTGCCTGTCCAAGGGGCTGGGTGCGCCGATCGGCTCCATCCTCGTCGGCCCGAAGGATTTCATCGCGAAAGCCCGCCGCATCCGCAAGATGCTCGGCGGCGGCATGCGCCAGACCGGCGTGATCGCGGCGGCCGCGATCTACGCGCTGGAACACAATGTCATCAGGCTTGGCGAGGATCACCGGCGCGCTGCGGCACTCGCCGAAGTGCTGGGACGCTTTCCGGAACTCGGAGCCGGACCTGCCCGCACCAATATGGTGTTCATGGCGCCGAAGGCGCTCGATACCGCAGCGTTCGCCGCATTCCTGCGCGAGCGCGGCATCGCCGTCAGCGGGCGTTACGGCACCTTGCGCTGGGTGACCCATCTCGACGTGGACGACGCCTCCGTCGCGCGCGTCGCCGAGGCGTGCGAGCGCTTCTTCGACAAGCGGCAGGCTGCGGAGTAGAGGCTCAAACTCAACCGCCTTTCCGCGGCTCGGCCTCGATCAGGTATTCGATGTGACGCCGCCCGGAAGCTCCCGGGCGGATCGAGACCGCGACGCCAAAGATGCGCTGGATCGCCTCGGCGGTCAGCACGTCCTCGGGCGCACCTGCTGCCTGGAGCCGGCCATCATGCAATAGCGCAATCTCGTCGCAGAACATGGCGGCGAGGTTGAGATCGTGCAACGCCATGATGCAGGTGATGCCGAGGCGGCGGACCAGGCTCAGGATCGAGAGCTGGTGCTGGATGTCGAGATGATTGGTCGGCTCGTCGAGGATCAGCTCGCTCGGCTCCTGCGCGAGCGCGCGGGCAATGTGGACACGCTGGCGCTCGCCGCCTGAGAGCGTGTGCCAGAACTGGTCGTGGCGCTCGGTGAGGCCGACCCGCGCCAGCGCTTCGTTGACCGCGGCCTCGTCGGCATCGTTCCAGGAGGCAAGCGCGGCGCGATGCGGCGTGCGGCCGAGGCGGACGACATCGCAGACGGAGAGCTGGATGTCCGTCGTCGCCTGCTGTTCGACGAAAGCGAGGCGGCGGGCGAGCTCACGGCGCGGCACGGCGGCGATGTCGTTGCCGTCGAGCGTGACGACACCGCTCGCGACATTGCGCAACCGGCAGAGCAACCGGAGCAGGCTCGACTTGCCGGAGCCGTTGGGGCCGATCAGGCCGAGCACCCGGCCGGGCGCGGCTTCCAGCGTCACGCCATCGACGATGATCCGGCCGCCGGCACCCCAGCGAACCTCGCGGGTCGCGAGCGTCATGCCGGCCTCCGGGCGCGATAGAGGATGAGCGCGAAGACCGGCGCGCCGAACAGCGCCGTCACCACGCCGATTGGCAGAATCTGCTGCGGGATCAGGATGCGGGAGAGGATGTCCGCGAGGATCATGAAGATCGCGCCGATGACGAGGCAGGCCGGCAGCAGGCGGGCATGGCCGGAGCCGACGAGAAAGCGCGCGGCATGAGGGATGATCAGCCCGACGAAGCCGACCGTGCCGACGATCGACACCATCACCGCCGTCATCACCGCCGTGGTAGCGAAGAGCACGACCTTGACCCGCGTGACCGCGACGCCGAGCGAGGCCGCGGCGTCGACGCCGAAGGCGAAGGCATCGAGCGCCTTGGCGTGCAGCATGCAGATGCCGAAGCCGATGAAGGCGACCGGCGCCGCCATCCAGATGTCGGGCCAGCGCACGCCGCCGAAATTGCCGAGCAGCCAGAACATGACGCCGCGCGCCTGCTCGGCGCTGGCGAGCGTCGTGACGATCGTCGCGGTCGCGGCGTTGAAGAGCTGCGAGGTGGCGACGCCGGCGAGGATCACGCGATCGCTCGCCCCGCCCGCCCCTGCCGCCAGCAGGGCGACGACGACAAGCGCGGCGCAGGAGCCGATGAAGGCGCCGGCCGAGACCGAGAGCACCGCGCCGCCGATGCTGATGCCAAGGATCAGCACCGCGACGGCGCCGGTCGAGGCGCCGGCCGAGATGCCGAGGATATAGGGCTCCGCCAAGGGATTGCGCAGCAACGCCTGCAGGATCGCGCCCGACAGGGCGAGCGCGCCGCCGCATAACCCAGCCATCAGCGCGCGGCTCAGGCGATAATCGAAGATCACGCCCTGCTGGATCGCGCTGACGGGAAAGTCGAGATCGAACAACCCATTGCCGAGCGCCTTCAGCGCCGTGTCCAGCGGAATGCGCATCTCGCCGATCGTCACTGCCAGCGCGACCGAAAGGATCAGCGCCAGCAGCGAGGCCAGCGCGATCGCGATCCGCGCCGGCCAGTTCGGCCCGTGGGCGGCGTGGCTCAACGCGAGATACCGAAACCGGCGATCGCCTTGGCGAGGGTCTCGATGCCGTCGACCGTGTCGAGCCCGGCGCGGGTCGCGCCGACATCCATGATGACGACGCGGTTGTTCCTGACCGCATCGAGCTTGCTGGCGACCGGGTCGGTCTTCAAGAACTCCAGCTTCTTCTCGATATCGTCGGCCGGGAAGCGGCGCCGATCCATCTTCACGGTGACGATCACGGCCGGGTTGGCGGCGGCGATACTCTCCCAGCCGACCAGCGGCCATTCCTCATTGGTCGCGATGATGTTGCGGGCGCCGAGCTTGGACAGGATATAGGCAGGCACGCCGTTCTTGCCGGCCATGAAACCGTCGCCCTTGATGTCCTTGCTGGAGAACCAGACGACGACCGGCACGTCCTGCGCCTTGAGCTTCGCGACCTGCTCGACGGCCTTGTCCTCGCGCGCCTTGAGCTCGGCGACGAGCTTCTCGGCCCGGTCGGCGACGTCGAAGATTTCGCCGAACTCGCGGATGTTGCGATAGACCAGATCCATCGTGAACATCTGGGTGCGCACGCCGTCGCCGGCGCCGGAATTGTCCTTGCCGACGCAATCGGTCGGGGAGACGTAGGCCGGCACCTTGACCTTGGCGAACTGGTCGCGCTTGCCGACGATGCCGTTGGGCCCGACATGCCATTCGAACATCGCGGTGACGAGATCGGGCTCCTGCGCCAGCACGGCCTCGAAGCTCGGGTCGTTGTCGGCAAGGCGCTTCACCTTGGCATTGACGGCCTCATAGGGCCTGGCCACCGGCGAGAACCAGACCGCCGTGCCGACGACGCGGTCGCCGAGGCCGAGCGCGTAGAGGATTTCCGTCTGGGTCTGGCCGATCGCGACGACGCGCTTGGGCGCGGCGTTGAAGGTGATCGTTTCGCGGCAATTCTCAAGGGTCAGCGGATATTTCGTGGGCGCCGCAGTGGCCACACCAGCCGCCAGAACGCCGAAAAACGCGGCTGCCGAGAGACGGAGCAAGGAATTGAACGGGCGCGCAGCCGGCATCGAGATCATCCGAGATGCAACAATGTTGCATTTCTGATAGGGTGTGCGGCAGGCAGCCGTCAAGCCGCCCTGAGCGGCCTGTGTGGTGGTCTTCGTGAACATGGACTTCATCGCTCCCCGAGATGACGGCCGGGGCAGCTTGGGCATGTGAGACGGAGGGCCGGTCACGCGGACCGCCATCGACACACAGCTCCGGAACACCCCGTCCGAAAGACGTCTTCGACGACCGGGGCAGGTCTCCTGGCTCGCGGGTCAATGCCGCTTCCGCCCGGCCTTCCCGGCGCGTCGGGCGCCAGTGGACGATGGGGGGAGAGCTCGCCGCTTACAGTTGCGGGGGCAGCCTCGGCTTTGATGCGGGTCGCATCTCACCGAATTCCCTCTTAGCTCCGGGAGCAAACCGGAGAACCTCGATCGGCGCACACCCTATAAGGGCGCGGCGCGCCGTCAAGCGGACATCGCGTCAGAGGCTCGGCGTGCTGTAGAGCCGCTTGCCGCCGACCGAAATCTCGACCTCTTGCAGATAGCCACGCAGCGCCGTGGTCGCGACCGCGATGCCGAGGCCCGGCGCATCGGGCGCCGCGACCTGCCCGTTCGCGTCGCGCTCCAGATGATTGGCGGAGATCGCCGTCGCGAGCGGCTTCGGCATCGCCGGATATTCGCAGATCTCATGGCCGGCCAAGCCGGCATAGGGCTGGAGCGAGGCCGAGAGCGCCAGATGCGAGGTGAAGGTGTGGTTGACGAAGGTCACGCCCTTGGCGACCGCGTAATCCGCCACGGCCTTGGACGGGCCGATGCCGCCGATGCGGCCGCAATCGATCTGGACATAGCCGATACCGCCATACTCGATGAGCTGCCGCGCCATCGACTCGTTATGGGCGCCCTCCCCGCCAGCCAGCCGGACCTTGCCGCTGCGCCTGGCGAGCGCGCCATAGGCTTCGAGCGCACTGGCGTGGAACGGCTCCTCGAACCAGAGCACATTCGCCTTTTCCATCGCAGGCAGGCGGGCGGCGGCGCGTTCGACATCCTCGATGAAGATCTGGCCGGTATCGACCAGCAGGATGCCGTCCTGCCCCAGCCCCTCGCGGGCGGCGACGAAATGCTCGGCATCGGCCGCGACACTGCCCCGGCCGATCGGCCCCCAGCCGAACTTGGCGGCGCGGAAGCTGCGGCTGCGGGCATCGCGGGCGCGTTCGAGGGTTTCCTGCGCCGTGTCGCCGAACAGGACCGAGGCATAGGGTGTCTTCGGATGGCTCTTTGCATAGCCGAGCAGGCGCCAGACCGGCTCGGAGCGCATCTTGCCGAGGATGTCCCAGAGCGCCATCTCGACGCCGGAGAAGGTATGCGGCGCCTGCAGCAGGTCCATCGAGTTATAGGCGACCGCAGCGGCGATGCGGGCGATATCCTCCGCGCTTTCCAGATTCTGGCCGAGCACTGAATCGGCGACCGGCCGGCAGACGCCATGCGACATCGGGCAGATGAAGGCGGCGATGGAGGGCAGCGGCGCCGCCTCGCATTCGCCCCAGCCGACATGGCCGCCGGCGGCGACCCTGACCAGCAAAGCATCCTGGCTGCCATCGGCCTCGTCGGTGACGACGGGCATGGCGAGATAGAAGAAATCGACGGCCTCGATCCTGGGCACAGGTCTTCTCCTCACAGTTCGTAGATCGTGGCGCGGGGCGCGAAGGTGACGCCCTCGTCGAGCGGATAGATCGGCCGGGCGCAGATGGTGTGGCCAAGGCTTTTCAGGTTCGCGGAGGTCGCGCCGGGCGCGTCGATGTTGAAGTTCCGCGCGCACCACTGGTCGAACATGTGGAACTCGGTGTGGGGCGACTTCACCACGATCAGGTCGAAATCGGTCGGGTCGATGCCGTTGGCGTAGTACATCGCGCGGTCGAACAGGCTGACCGAGCGGCTCATGACGACGACTGTGACATTGTCCCAGGTCAGCACGGCGGTAGGTCCCGCGCTGAGCGGCGCCTTCATCGTCTCCAGCGCCGCCTCGCCGTCCGAGAGCAATTTGACCTTGGCCTTGACCTGCATCGGCGGGAAGCGCGCCGGATCGATCGAGCCGCCGAGCGCGACCTCGATCGTCGCGCCGACACCGGCCTTATGCGCGGCGGTGGCGGCCGGGGCGTCGACGATCTGGGCCAAGACCCGCTTGCCGTAGCCGGCCGCGCGCAAGGCGGCGAGGATCAGGTTGCTGTCTCCAGAGGCGCCGGACGAGGTCGCATCGGCGGCATCGGTGAAGATCACCGGGCCGTCGATGCTGCGCGCCTGAGGGATGGCGCGATCCAGCGGCACGAGCTTGCCCTGCATGCGGAAGCGCAAGGGCCAGAATTCCTCGGCGAGCCGGATCGCCTCGCGCTCGGCCGTCGCGTTGTCGCCATCGGTGAGGATCAGCACCTGCGAGCAGAGTTCGGGGACATCGGTGAAGGGATTGCCGATCATGATGCCGGCCGCGAGCGCCCGCCCCTCCTCCTCCAGCCGGCGGCATTCGGCCAGAAGCTCGCCATAGCAGCCGGTCTTGGTGATGAGCTCGTCGCCGCGCACCAGAGCGGGAATGACGACGCGGGCGGCGACGGGCCTGATGCCGCCGGCCATCAGCTTCAACAGCAGCTCGGCAGCGCGCCGGCCGGTATCGGCGAAGTCGACATGGGGATAGGTCCAGTAGATCGCGAAACCGTCGACATTGCGCAGCATCCGGTCGGTCAGGATGCCGTGGAGGTCGAGCGAGATGACGATCGGCATCTCCGGGCCGACGCGCTCGCGCAGCTTCTCCAGCAGGTAACCTTCGGGATCGAGCTCGCCATCGGCACCCATCGCGCCATGCAGCGAGACATAGATGCCGTCGATGCGATCGAGCCTGGCGAAGATCGCGGCGAGGATTTCCTCCGAGAGCTTCTTCCAGCCTTTGGCCGAAAGCAGGCCGGCGCTGCCGGAGCGTGCGCAGATCGTCGGCACGATCTCGATATCGGGCCTCGCCTCGAAGACCGCGAGCGCGCCGCCCAGCTCCTGGTTCTGGCCGCGCTGGACGTAGAGACCGTCGCCATGGTGGATCAGGAAGTTCTCGTAATGCGATGGCAGCGGGTTGAAGGAGGAGATCTCCTGCTTGCAGTCGGCGATCAGGATGCGCTTCATCGGGCGGCTCCAGCGAGTTCAGAATTTCAGGCGTGGGTCGAGCACGTCGCGCAGGCCGTCGCCGAGCAGGTTGAGGCCGAGCACGCAGGCGATGATCGCGAGGCCCGGAAACACCGTGATCCAGGGCGCCTCGCGCATGAAATCGCGCCCCTGGGCGATGATCGAGCCGAAGGAGGCGGCCGGCGGCGGCGGGCCGGCACCGACGAATGAGAGCGCGGCCTCGGCCAGCACCGCGATGGCGAAGACATAGGTCAGGCGCACGATCAGCGGGCCGGCGACGTTGCGCAGCACATGCTTGAACAGAATGGTCCATTCGCCGACGCCGATCGAGCGGGCCGCAGCGATATATTCCTGCTCCTTCTCGATCAGCACCGAGGCGCGGACGATGCGGGCCGTATGCGGCGTCGTCGCGATGGCGAGTGCGATCACGACATTGGTGAGCGAGGCGCCGAGCACCGCAGAGACGACCATGGCGAGCACGATCGAGGGGAACGCCATCAGCGCGTCCATGATCCGCATGATCGGCTGGTCGAGATGGTAGAAATAGCCGGCGATGGCGCCGCAGAGCGTGCCGGCGATGCCGGCCAGCACCACCGTGAAGGCGCCGATGGCGAGCGAGATGCGGGCGCCGATCATCACGCGCGAGAGGATGTCGCGCCCGAAATGATCGGTGCCGAACCAGTGCGCGGCGCTGGGCGCGGCAAGGCGGGCGCGGACATTGCTCTTGAGCGGATCGAAGGGCGTCAGCCAGTCGGCGGCGAGCGCGACCGCGACCATCACGAACACCAGCACGGCCCCGATCACGAAGGAGCGGTTGCGCAGCAGGCGTCCCCAGAGGGCGCGGCCGACGAGTGGCGTGCCCTGCATCAGGCCAGCCTCACCCGCGGATCGACCACGGCGTAGAGGATGTCGACGACGAGGTTGATCGCGAGATAGACGACCGCGAGGAAGAGCAGGCCGCCTTGCAGCACCGGGAAATCGCGCGAGGCGATGGCTCCGACGATCAGGCGGCCGATACCGGGGATGGAGAAGACCTGCTCGACGATGACGGCGCCGCCCAGCAGAGCGCCTGAGACAATGCCGATGACGGTGAGGATCGGGATCATCGCGTTGGGCAGCGCGTGGCGCAGGACGACATGGAGCTTGGCCAGCCCCTTGGCATCGGCGGTGCGGACATAGTCCTGGCTCAGCGTGTCCAGCATCGAGGCGCGCGCCATGCGGGCGATGAAGCCGACCTGAACCAGCCCCAGCGTCAGCGCCGGCAGGACCATGCCGCGCAGCCATTGGCCCGGCGATTCCATGAAAGGCGTGAAGCCACCGCTCGGCAGCCAGCCGAGCGAGACCGCGAAGACCAGCACCATAACGAGGCCGAGCCAGAAATCCGGAACAGAAAGCCCCAGCAGCGCCGTGGTCATCACTGCCTGATCGGGCCAGCGGTTGTGATTGACCGCCGCGACGATGCCGGCGGCGACGCCGAAGAACACGGCGAAGGCCAGCGCCAGCGCCGCCAGCGAGAGCGTGACCGGCAGGCGCTCGATCAGGGCCGCCGTCACCGAACGGTTGAGCAGGATCGACTGGCCGAGATCGCCGCTGAGGATGCGCCCGTACCAGCCGAACATCTGCTGCGGCAGCGAGAGATCGAGCCCAAGCGCGCTGCGCAGCTTGGCGACCTGCTCCGGCGTCGCTGAGGCGTCGAGAAAGGCCGCCGCCGGATCGCCCGGCACCAGCCAGATCAGCGCGAAGGACATCAGCGAGACCAGGACGAGCACGAGAAAGGCGCCCGCGAGCCGGCGGATCAGGAAATGTCCCATGCCGCCCTCCTTCCGAGCGCCAACAGTTCATCGAGACAAGTGCGGGTCATCCCGGGCGACCGAAGGGAGACCCGGGATCCATGCCGGCGCACTTCCGATGAAGGCTCAGGCATGGATCCCGGATCAGCGCGGCTGCGCCGCTTGTCGGGGATGACGCCGTTGTTGTGTTGGTGGTCGAGGCTGGTGGCGGCCGGCATCGACCACACAGGCTCAAGGCTCCAGCCAGACGCCCCACATGCGCGGGATGCGATAGGGCTTGAAGTTCTTGAGCTTGGCCGTCGAGGCCTGGAAGACACCGTAATTGCCGGCCTTCATCGCGATGGCCGCGTCGTACATGTGCTTCTGGAAGGCGTCGAAGAGGGCCTTGCGCTTGGCTTCGTCCATCTCGGCGTTGAAGGCGGCGGCGATGCGGTCGATCTCCGGGTCCTTCGCCTGCTGCGAGAGGCCGTTGACCCAGGGCGCCATCACCGAGCCCGGCCCCTCATAGGGCTCGATGCCGAAGCCATGCGTCCAGAAGGTCCAGCCGGTCGGGGTGAAGCCGATCTTCGAGACGGTCGGCCAGTCGGAGACGGCGATATCGACCTCGACGCCGATCTCCTTCAGCTTCTGCTGGACCAGCGTCGCGGTATCGACATTGGGGCGCAGGTTATCGGTGATGAAGGTGATCTTGCCGCCCTTGTAGGAGGATTTGGCGAGCAGCTCCTTGGCGAGCTTGATGTCGGACTTGTTGTACTTGTCGCTGCCGACGGTCGAATGGAAGGCCGCACCCGGATAGAGCCAGCTCGGGTCCATCTGGTAGATGTCGGCATAGGAGATCGCCATGATCTCCTCCATGTCGAGCGCCGCCTGGACGGCGAGGCGGAAGTTCACGTCATTGGCCGGGGCCTGGGCCTGATTGAACTTGATGACCTGCAGGCCGAACGGCATCACCTTGTGGATGGTGAAGCGGTTGTCGGTGCCCAGCCGCTTCGCGGTCGGGCCGTCGACGGTCTCGTTGAACTGGATCTGGCCGGCTTCGAGCGCAGCCGTGCGAGCGCCGCCTTCCGGCATGAAGCGGAAGGTCACGGTATCGAGGAAAGCTTCCTTCTTGCCGGCGAAGCCGTCGCGGCCGGTGCCCTTCGGATTGGGCGCATAACCGTCATAGCGCGTCAGCTTGACGTGGCTGTCCGGCCTGTACTCGACGAACTTGTAGGGACCGGTGCCGATGACTTCGATCTTGCCGGCCTCCTTGGCGGCCTCGCTCGCCGGATAGATCGCGATCGGCGCGCGCGGCGAGGAGAGATTGTCGAGGAAGGTCGACTGCGCCTGTTTCAGCGTGACCGTGACCTCGTGCTCGCCGCTCGCCTTGATCGTGTCGATGGCCGCGACCAGCGCCGGCGAGGCGCCAACCTTGCGGTAGCGCTCCAGCGAGGCGACGACATCCGCCGCATCGAGCTTCTTGCCGTTATGGAAGGTCACGTCCTTGCGGATTGGGAAGACATAGGTCTTGCCGTCGGGCGAGACCGTCACGCCCTCGGCCAGTTCCGGCACCGGCTTGGCGTTCTCGTCGCGGGCATAGAGCGTCTCGAAGATGTGGAGCGTGACGTTGCGCGAGGCCTGCGCCGAGGTGATCTGCGCATCGAGCGAGGGCGGCGCTTGGCTGATGCCGATGACGACGTCGCCGCCCTTGCGCTGGGCGAGCGCGGACTGCGCCCCTCCCAGCATGAGCGCCGCCGCGAGCGCGGCGCCGAAGATGATGTGCTTTGCCATGTTCTTGTCCCCTCAGGATTGATGGTCAGGCACGTTGTGGTCAGGCGTAGTTTCCTTCAGGCGGCGGCGCGCACCGCGTCGTAATCCTCCATCAGCACGGCAACCGCGTCGCCGCGCTGGACGCGGCCCGGCCCCGCCGACATCCAGAGCACGCCGTCGCGGCGATAGCGCACCTCCAGCGGGTCGCGGTCGACGTCCTCGACGAAATGCAGGTAGCCCGCGAGATCGCCCGCCCGGCAGAGATCGCCGACGACGTTGCGCGGCTCGAACAAGCCGCCGGCCGGCGCGAAGGAATAGCCGGCGGCGTCGCGCACCATCATGTGGCGGGTGCCGGGCGAGCCGTCGCGCTGCGTCGTGTCCGGCTTGCCGTCCATCAGGCCGAAATGCTTGAGGATGTTGGTCAGTGCCCGGTCGGCGATGCGCACGCCCTCGACATTGACCCGCCCCCAGCCGCCGAGCTCGGTGCCGAGCGAGAGGATGCCGCGGCGCTCGACCGAGGAGGTCAGCGTCGCGCCCTCGTCCACGCCCCAGAACACGACATTGTAGGGCGCGCCGAAGGCTGCAGCCGCCGCCATGGTGCGCTCGCGCAGGGCAGCGTCGGCGACATAGTGCATGTTGGTCGAGAGCGCCGAGTCGCCGGAATGCCCGGCCGTGTGGAGATCGACGGAGATATCGACCAGCGGCAGCACCACGCTATCGACGAAATGCGCCAACATCTCGGAGAAGGTGCCGCGCGGATTGCCCGGGAAGCAGCGGTTCATGTCGCGATTGTCGACCGGCGAAAGCCGTGTGTCGTTGAGCACGGCCGGCATGTTGAGCGCCGGGATCATGATCAGCCGCCCCTGCACCTTGGCCGGATCGAGGCTGCGGGCGAGGCGCGAGACCGCGATCTGACCCTCGTATTCATCGCCATGGACGCCGCCGGTGAACAGGATGGTCGGGCCGGAGCCGTTCTTCACGCTGATCACGGGGATTTCGACCACACCCCAGCCGGAGGTGTTGCGCGACAAGGGCGCCCGCAGATAGCCGGCCTGCCTCCCCGAAGCTTCAAAGTCGATCTCGCACCGAACCCGGCTTTCCGACGCCATAGCGAACCCCTCCTCGCTCTTGCGTTTCGTATGATTGTATACGATCATACGACCTGTCAAGCGAAGGGCGGAAAGCCGAATGACGGATACGGGCGAGCGAGTGCGGGCAACCGAAGCAGTGGCGCAGGAGCGTGCGAAAGGCTCGGGCCCCGACTGGCAGCCCTTGCAACCGCAGACACTCGTCGACCATGCCATCGAGGCGATCATCGCCGGGGCTGCCGCGGGGCTGATCCTGCCGGGCGACCGGATCGTCGAGGTCGATCTCGCCCGCAAGCTCGGGGTCAGCCGCGTGCCGGTGCGCGAGGCGCTGCGCCTGCTCGAAAGCCAGGGCGTGGTGGTCAGCGAACCCTACAAGGGCATCCGGCTCCGCCCCGTGACGAACGAACGGGTCTCGGACTTGATCGAGGCGCGGATCGCGCTCGAAGCGAGCGCGGTCGTGCGTGCCGTCGCCGCCGGCCGCAACCGCGGCTCCCATCTCGACGAATTGCGCGCAGCCGTCGCCGAAATGGAGCTGATGGCAGCGCGCGGCAGCGCCTATGGCGTCGCGGTCGCCGATACCGGCTTCCATCGCGCGCTCTGCCGGCTCGGCGGCAACAGCGTCACCTTCGACCTGTGGGAGACGCTGGCGCCGCAATGCACGATCATCTTCGGCCTTGCCACCTTCGGCAAGCCGATGGCCGGCGTGGTCGAGGAGCATGTCGACCTGCTCGCGGCCTTCGAGGCCGGCGATATCGCGGTGATCACGCGCACGCTCGACGAGCATATCACCGTCATGAACCACGCGATGGATTACGAGGCCATCGTCGCCCAGCGCCGCAAGGAAAGGGATTTGCCGTGAACGACCAGCCCATCCAGACGCGCGCGGCCGGCCGGGCGGCGGGGCTCCCGCCCTTCCGCATCACCCGCATCGAGGCGGCCCCCCTCTTCGGCGAGAGCCCGAAAGGCGGCTGGTCGGCCGAAATCCGGCCGGAGGATTCGATCCATGCGCTGATCGCGGTGCATACCGACCAGGGCCTGACCGGCTATGGCAGCGTCTTCACCGATGGCCGCCTCGTGCAGGCCGGCCTGAAGGTGCTGGAACCGCTCTTCCTCGGCGCGGACGCGCTCTCCCCCGATTTCGTCAGCGAGAAGCTGCACCAGAACACCTTCTGGATGGGGCGCGGCGGCACGCTGACCCACACGATCAGCGGCATCGACATCGCGCTCTGGGACATTCTCGGCCAGGCGACAGGCCTCAGCGTCGGGCGCCTGCTCGGCGGGCGCTATCGCGAGCGCGTGCAGCCTTATTGCTCGCTGCTGATGGAAGAGCCTGATGCAATGCGGGATGTCGTCGCGAGCTATCGCAACAAGGGCTTCAGCGCCTTCAAGATCGGCTGGGGCCCGTTCGGCCGGGCGCTCGACGTCAAGCTCGACGAGGCGATCGTGCGTGCGGCACGCGAGGCGGCGGGCGAGAAGTCCAAGCTCTTCGTCGATGCCGGCGCCAGCGACGCGCTCTGGCCGCATGGGCTGAAATGGGCCAAGCGCACCGCAGAGATGCTGGCCGATTACGAAGTCGGCTGGTTCGAGGAGCCGGTCAGGCCGGATGCCATCGACGATTATCGCGAGTTGCGCCGCTCCTCGCCCGTGCCGATTGCCGGCTGCGAGGTCCTGACCCGGCGCCAGAGCTTCATTCCCTGGCTGACCACCGGCGCGCTCGACATCGTCCAGCCCGACGTCACCAAGGTCGGCGGCATCTCGGAGCAGCGCCGCATCGCCTGGATGGCCTATGATCTCGGCATCAAATATGTCGGCCATGGCTGGAACACGGCGCTCGGCCTCGCCGCCGACCTGCAGATGGCCTGCGCCTTCCCCGATGCCGATCTCGTCGAGTTCATCGGCGGCAGTCCTTATGTCGACGGCATCCTGGCCAGGCCCTTCGCGCTCGACGCCGAGGGCTGGCTGACGATTCCCGACCTGCCGGGGCTCGGCGTCACGATCGATCGCGACAAGCTCGGGCGGTATACGCCGGACCCGCAAGCGCTGTTCATGTGACGGCTGGGGGAACTGACGGCGTTCCTAATGAAGCACGGGTCATCCCGGACGGAGCGTAGCGGAGATCCGGGATCCATGCCTGAACCTTAATCGGAAGCGTTCCGGAATGGATCCCGGGTCAAGCCCGGGATGACCCGCGTGTTTCCGAAAATAGTCGGCAGGTTATTGCGACCAATTCACTCCGCTATCGCATAGGCGGCGCGGTCGATGCCGTGGCGGGTGAGCTTGTCGTAGAAGGTCTTGCGGGGGATGCCGAGCATCTCCAGCGTCGCGCGGACATCGCCGCGATTGGCCTCCAGCGCCTCGCGGATCAGGTTGGCCTCGATTGCGTTGAGGCGATCCGGCAGGCTGGCGACCGGGGTATCGAAGCGGTTGGGCTGCGCCGGCAGGTCGCCGGACAGGCCGAGCGCAACCCGCTCGGCGAAATGGACGAGTTCGCGGACATTGCCCGGCCAGTCGTTCTCGACCAGATGGCGCTCGACGGCGCGATCCAGCGTCGGCACCGGCCGGCGATACTTTTCCGCCGCGCGGGCCAGAAAGCGCGTGAAGAGCAGCGGAATGTCGCGCCGGCGTTCGCGCAATGGCGGAATGCGCAGCGCCACGACGTTGAGCCGATAATAGAGGTCCTCGCGAAAATCGCGTCGCTGGGCGGGGTCGCCGAGATCGGCCTTGGTCGCGGCCACGACGCGGAGATCGACGCGGCGAAGGTCGTTCGAGCCGAGCGGCGCGATCTCGCGCATCTCCAGCACGCGCAGCAGCTTGACCTGGGCCGAGGGCGGCATGCTCTCCAGCTCGTCGAGGAAGAGCGTCCCGCCGCTGGAATGCTCGATGCGGCCGATCCGCTTCTTCTGCGCGCCGGTGAAGGCGCCGGGCTCGTAGCCGAACAATTCGCTCTCGATGACGCTGTCGGGCAGCGCACCGCAATTCAGCGCGACGAAAGGCTTGTCACGACGGCGGCCGAGCCGGTGCAGCAGGCTGGCGACGACCTCCTTGCCGGTGCCGGTCTCGCCGAGCACGAGCACGTCGACATCGACATCGGCGAGTTCGCGGATGGTCTGGCGCAGGCGCGTGATCGCGGCGGTCTCGCCGATCAGTGCGGTCTCCTCCTCGCCCTGTTCGGCCAGCGCCCGCAACCGCCGGTTCTCCAGGACGAGCGCGCGCTTCTCAGCGGCACGCCGGAGCGTCTCCACGAGACGCTCGCCGGCATAGGGCTTGGCGATGAAGTCATAGGCGCCCTCGCTCATCGCGCCGACGGCGGTGGCGATATCGGCATGGCCGGAGATCATGATCACCGGGATATCGGGATCGAGCTCCCGCAAGCGCCGGAACAGTTCGATCCCGTCCATGCCGGGCATGCGGATATCGGTGACGACGATGCCCGCGTAATCCGGCCCGATCCGCTCCAGCGCGGCCTCCCCGGACGGCAGCGCCACCGCCCGGAAGCCCGCGAGGCGCAGTGCCTGGACATTGGCGTCGCGCAGGTCGGGATCGTCATCGACGAAGGAGACCTCGATCGCGGCGACGGAGCCTGCGGAATCGCTCATGCCGCCGCCCTTTCGAGAGTGATGACGAAGCTGGCGCCGGCGCCGGGCGCGCTCGTCGCGGTCAAGGTGCCGCCGAAGGAGACGATCATGTCCTGCGAGATCACCAGCCCGAGACCGAGCCCCTTGGGCTTCGAGGTGCTGAACGGGGTGAAAAGCTGTGCCAGCGCCTGCTCGGACAGGCCGGGGCCGCGATCCGTGATCACGATCTCGACCCGCTCGTCCTTCGGGGTGACCGTGATCGCCAGCGCAGGCTCTCCGCCCTGCCCGCCTTCCATCAACGCCTCGATGGCATTGCGCAACAGGTTGACGAAGACCTGCTCCAGCTCGATCGGGCGGGCGATGACATGGACCGGTTCCGGCGGGGTGGTGACGAGCGGGGCCACGGCCGCCTGGCGCAAGGGGCCTTCGAGCAGGGTCAGGGCGCCATCGATGATCGTGCCGATCGGGACCGGGGCCAAGGGCTCCTTGCTGCGGCGGGCGAAGCCGCGCAAAGCCTCGGTGATCGCGCCGATCCGGTCCGTCAGCGAGACGATCCTAACCAGCGCCCCGTCGGCATCCGCAGATTCGGCGCGCTTGAGGAAGGTGCGGGCATTTTCGGCATAGGTGCGCAAGGCCGCGAGCGGCTGGTTGACCTCATGGGCGACGCCTGCCGTGATCTGGCCGAGCGTCGCGAGGCGGTTGGCCTTGGCCAGTTCCTCACGGAGATTGGAGAGACGTTCCTGCGCGCGGGTGCGCTTGGCCATCTCGGCGACGAGGCGTTCATTGGCACCGGCAAGCTCCGCCGTGCGCTCGGCGACGCGTTCCTCCAGCTCGGCCTTGGAGCGGGCGTCGGCCTCCTGCCGGGCGAGATTGCGCTGGCGGCGATAGAGCGCGAAGCCGGCGAGCGCTGCCCCCGGCATGAGCAGCAGCGCGGCCAGCGCCTGCGATTGCGAGCGCCCCGCCGTGATCGCGGCATCGACGGGTTGGAGCACTTCCAGGAGCCAGTCCGTCGTCGCGACCGGCTGGCGGATGCGGACATAGCGGCCGGCGAAGGCGCCTGTGCCCTGAACGAGATCGCCGCGCTCCTGCAGCGGCAGCAAGGTCAGCGGCGCGGTGCCGAACTGGAGCGAATCCCGGATCGCGGCCGCGGTCGCCGCATCGAGCGGCGCCTCGACGCGGAAGCGCCAGTCCTCCACCGTCGAAAGCAGCACGACGCCACGCTTGTCGACGACATAGGTCTGCCCGCCGAGCGCGCGCCAATCCGCCTCGACGCGGTCGAACTCGGCCTTGACGACGATGACGCCGAGGCTGCGGCCGCCCTCCTCGATCCGCCGGGTGATGTAGAGGCCGGGGCGCTGGCTGACCGTGCCGAGCGCGAATTGCTCGGCTGCGCCATTGGCAACGGCGCCCCTGAAATAGTCGCGGAAGCTGTAGTCGCTGCCGACGAAGCTCGTCGGCTCGTTCCAGTTGCTGGCCGCGATCGCGACACCGTCCGGGCCGAGCAGATAGATCACAGCCGTGCGGGCCTCCTTCGCGATCGCCTCCAGCTTGAGGTCGAGCCCATGGCGGCTGCCGCCGGTCAGGGCCTGCCGGACATCGGGATCACGGGCCAGGATGACGGGAAGCGCACGCTGCTTCTCCAGCTCGCCGCGCAGAATCGCCAGCGCCAGCGTGCCGCCATCGGTTGCCCGACTTTCGGTCGCGGCGATGGCGCGGCTGCGACCGATCTCGCCGGCCGCGAAGAGCGAGGCGACGGCCAGCGCCGCCACGACCAGCCCGAAGACCAGCCAGCGCTGCGTCGCGGCATTCTTCCATGGATCGCGCCCGGAACGGCTCATCTCTCAGTCGTTGTGCGGAATTCCGCACAAATCAAGAGGCCGCGTGCGGAAACCCGCTCGGCGCCTTCGCAAACTGATTCCGCCGGAAATCGCAACTCATTGATTTCACTTGATTTCCTTAATTGAGATCGGTTGGCACGCGGGTTGCGAAAGAGGGACAGCGGTTTCGAACAAAACCAAGACGACCGCCGACCCAAGGAGCAGAACATGGCGACCCCGATCATCGCGCCCGCTCAGCCGGCGCGCCCGAAGAAGTTTTACCAGCATCTCTATGTGCAGGTGCTGTTCGCCATCGCGGCGGGCATCCTGCTCGGCCATTTCTGGCCGGAACAGGGCGCCGCCCTGAAGCCGCTCGGCGATTCTTTCATCAAGCTGGTGAAGATGATCATCGCGCCGGTGATCTTCCTGACGGTCTCGACCGGCATCGCCGGGATGACCGACATGAAGAAGGTCGGGCGCGTCGCCGGCAAGGCGATGATCTATTTCCTCTGCTTCTCGACGCTGGCGCTGATCGTCGGCCTCGTCATCGGCAACCTGATCCAGCCCGGCGCCGGCCTGCACATCAATCCCGCCAGCCTCGACGCCAAGGCCGTGCAGGGCTACGCCGCCAAGGCGCATGACACGAGCATCGTCGGCTTCCTGCAGAACATCATCCCGGAAACGATCGTCGGCGCCTTCGCCTCGGGCGACATCCTGCAGGTGCTGTTCTTCTCGGTGCTGTTCGGCCTGTCGCTGGCCATGGTCGGCGAGCGCGGCAAGCCGGTGCTCGATTTCCTGCAGGCGCTCTCGACCCCGATCTTCAAGCTGGTCGCGATCCTGATGAAGGCCGCCCCCATCGGCGCCTTCGGCGCGATGGCCTTCACCATCGGCCGCTACGGCATCGGCTCGGTCGCCAACCTCGCCTTCCTGATCCTGACCTTCTACATCACGGCGGCGGTCTTCGTGCTGGTCGTGCTCGGCGCCGTCGCCCGCTATAACGGCTTCTCGATCCTGGCGCTGATCCGCTACATCAAGGACGAGATCCTGCTCGTCATCGGCACCTCCTCCTCGGAAGCGGCGCTGCCGAGCCTGATGGAGAAGATGGAAGCCGCCGGCTGCAAGCGCTCGGTCGTCGGGCTCGTCATCCCGACCGGCTATTCCTTCAATCTCGACGGCACCAATATCTACATGACGCTGGCGGCGCTGTTCATCGCGCAGGCGATGGATATCCACCTGCCGCTCGGTGATCAGATCCTGCTGCTGCTCGTGGCGATGCTGTCCTCGAAGGGCGCGGCCGGCATCACCGGGGCCGGCTTCATCACGCTCGCCGCCACGCTCTCCGTCGTCCCGGCCGTGCCGGTCGCGGGCATGGCGCTGATCCTCGGCATCGACCGCTTCATGTCGGAATGCCGCGCGGTCACCAACTTCATCGGCAATGCCGTCGCCACGGTCGTGGTGGCGCGCTGGGAAGGCGAGCTCGACGAGAACCGCCTGAAGGCCGCGCTGGCCGGCGAGCTGCCGGACTTCCTCGACGAGCCGCTGATGGCCCCGGCCGAATAAGCCGGACAACGCCAAACAGAAAGCCGCCGCCGGCATCCCGGCGGCGGCTTTTGTGTTTCAGAACGCTGCGATTTCAGAGCGTCGAACGGCGCACGGTCAGGTCGGAGCGCTCGTAGACGGCCGGCAGCAGGTCGACGCCGAGGCCCGGCGCTTCCATCGGGTAGACATAGCCGTTCTCGATGCGCGGCATCTCGGTGACCAGCTCCAGATACCAGCCGCGATAGAAGGCGCGCACCGATTCCTGGATCAGCGTGTTCGGCTGGCTGAAGGAGGTGTGGACCGCCGCGACGAAGCCGACCGGGCCGATGCAGTCATGCGGCGCGAAGGGGCGGTGCCAGGTCTCGGCCAGCGCCGCGATCTTGCGGCCCTCGGTCAGGCCGCCGGTCCAACAGAGATCGACCATCACGACATGGGCGGCGTCGCGCTCCAGCATGTCCTTGTAGGGCCAGCGCGAGCCCAGCGTCTCACTGGCGCAGACCCAGACATCGGTCGAGCGGGCGTATTCGGCGAGCGCCTGCGGCGAGTTCATGCGGATCGGGTCTTCGTACCAGGTCGGCTTGTAGGGCTCGAGCACGCGGGCGATCTGCTTGGCGGTCGGCAGGTTCCAGAGCGAGTGGAACTCGACCATGATCTCCATCTTGTCGCCGACGGCCTTGCGAATCTTTTCAAAGGGCTCGACGGCCTTCTTCATCTGCTCGGCGGTGATGTAGAGGCCCTGGTTCTCGATCGCAGGCGGATCGAACGGCCAGATCTTCATGGCGGTGATGCCCTGCTCCAGCAGGTTCTCGGCCAGCGCATCGGCGCGGTTCATGAAGCCGTCGAGATCCTCATAGGGGCTGCCCTCGTCGCCCAGGCTCCAGTTCGAGACCGGCTTGATGTTGCTCGAACGAACGTAACGGGTGCCGGCGCAGGTGTTGTAGATGCGCTGCTTGTCGCGGCAGAGGCCGCCGAGCATCTGATGCACCGGCAGGCCGCAGACCTTGCCGAAATGGTCCCAGAGCGCGATGTCGATCGCCGAGGTCGCGCGGGATTCCGCGCCGGTCGAGGACTGCGCCATCGGCAGATTGGTCATCTCGCGATGCAGCGCCTCGATATGCAGCGGGTTCTTGCCAAGCAGACGGCCGGCCAGCGTGTCATGGATATGCGCCTCGACCGAAGCCGCGCCGTAGAAGGTCTCGCCGAGCCCGATATGGCCGGAATCGGTGTGAACGCGGACCCAGAGCACATTGCCGAACTCCTCGGCGCGCAGGGTTTCGATGGCGGTGATCTTCATGGCGTTTCGTCCTGTTCAATCTGTCGCGAGCAGGCGCGAAGCCCCTCGCCGCTTGTCGGTTATCGGGGGGCTCACAGCACCGAGATCATGCCGCCGTCGACATAGATGATCTGGCCGCTGACATAGTCGGACGCCGAGGAGGCGAGGTAGACGCAGGTGCCGGCGAGTTCGTCCGGGCGGCCCCAGCGGCGGGCCGGCGTGCGACCCTTCACCCAGGCATCGAAGGCAGGGTTGTCGATCAGTGCCTGATTCATGTCGGTGAGCATGTAGCCGGGGCCGATGGCGTTGGCCTGGATGCCGAGCTCGCCCCATTCGGCCGCCATGGCCTTGGTCAGCATCTTGATGCCGCCTTTCGCCACCGTGTAGGGCGCGACGGTCGCACGGGCGAGTTCGCTGGTCAGCGAGCCGATGTTGATGACCTTGCCATGACCGCGCTTGGCCATGCGGCGGGCCGCCTCGCGACCGACCACGAAGGCGCTGGTCAGGTTGGTGTCGAGCACGCGGCGCCAGTCGGCCGTTTCCAGCTCCAGCATCGGCTTGCGGAACTGGATGCCGGCATTGTTGACGAGGATGTCGACCGCGACACCCTCGGCATCGAGCGCGGCGAAAGCGGCGACGACGGCCTGCTCGTCCGTCACGTCGAAATTGAGTCCGCGCGCGGTGTGGCCGGCCGCGTTCATCGCGGCGACCGCCTCGGAGAGGCGGCCGGCATCGGCGCCGTTGAGGATGATGCTCGCGCCCGCGGCCGCAAGCCCTTCAGCCATGGCACGGCCGAGCCCGCGCGAGGAACCGGTCACGAGCGCGGTGCGCCCCGAGAGATCGAAGGGAGAGGTCAAGCTCAAGCGTCCTGTTTGGGCGTGGACTGGATGGCCGGATGGGCCGGCACCGTGCCGCTCGCGGCAAGCTGAGCAGCGTAGCGGCGATAGGATTCGCCGATATGCTTGCGCATCGCCTCGCCGGCGCCGGCCGGGTCGCGGGCGCGGATGCGGCCGAGGATGGCGGCATGGTCGGCGCGGCGGATCGCGATGTTGGAATCCTCGCCGCGATCCTTGTCGCGCATGCTGCGGATCGAGTTGAGCAGCGGGCTGGAGACGAACTGGAGCACGGTCAGGAAGAGCGGATTATGCGCCGCCGTGGCGATGGCGAGATGCAGCGCGAGGTCATGCGCGGCACTGTCCTCCCCCGCATCGTCGGCGGCGTTCAGAGCAGCCTCGGCCGCGTCCATCCGGGCGAGATCCTCCGGCGTATGGCGTAGCGAGGCCAGTTGCGCCGCCTCGACTTCCAGCCCGAGGCGGAATTCCAGGAATTGCAGGATCGACTGCTCGGAGGCCGCGATCTCGGCGCGGCGCAGCCGCAGGTAATCCTGCTGATTGACGAAGAGCCCCAGCCCGCGTCGACTTTCGACGATGCCGTCGGCCTTCAGATAGGCGATCGCCTCGCGCACCACCGGCCGGCTGACACCGAGCTGGCGGGCCAGCTCCGTCTCGGAAGGCAAACGCGCGCCCGGCTGCAAGGCGCCCGAACGGATCGAGGTCGCCAGCGCGGTGGCGGCGTCGCTCGCGAGATTGGGGCGTGATCCGATGGATGAGAGCTGCATGGCGGGTTCCTGCTGGGTCATCATTGTCACGTTGTCAGTTGTTTGACAACCTGACTTCTGCCGCGTTATGGGTGCCGCAACGGCGCCCGCCCCCAGAGCGACAAAGCGCGCCAAGCACAGGGAAGGCCCGCCATGTTCAACGGAACCCGCCGGACGCTGCTCGCTGCCGGAGCGGCGCTTGCCGCCACAGGTCTCGCGCCGGCCAGCGCGCAGAACGTGAAGACCGCCAAGCTCGGCCACTCCTTCGCCGACTCGCATCCACGCGCCACCGCGATGCGCCGCTTCGCGGAAGAGGTCGCCAAGGCGACGAATGGCAGCGTCAAGATCGATGTCTTCGGCAATGCCGCGCTCGGCTCCGAGGAGAAGATGCTGATCGCGACGCAGGCCGGCACGATCGATTTCTACATGGGCGCGCTCTCGCCGATCGCGGCGCGCAAGAAAGAGCTGCAGATCTTCGATTTCCCGTTCCTGTTCGCGACCGATGCCGAGGCCGCCGCCGTGCTCGACGGCCCCGCCGGCAAGCGCCTGCTGGACGGGCTGGCCGACATGAACCTGCAGGGCCTGGCCTGGTCGGGCGGCGCCTTCCGCAACCTTTCGAACAGCAAGCGGCCGATCGCCACGCTCGCCGACATGAAGGGCCTCAAGGTCCGCGTCATGCAGAGCCCGATGGCGCTGGCGAGCTTCAATGCCATGGGCATGAACGCCGTACCGATGGCGTTTACCGAGGTCTACACCGCCCTGGAGACAAAGGCGCTCGACGGCTACGAGCACCCGTTCGTCGACATGTACGCGAACAAGATGTTCGAGGTGCAGAAGTACCTGACCGTCACCAACCACGTCTACACGCCGGTCGCGCTCGTCGCCTCGAAGAAGTTCTGGGCTTCGCTTTCGCCCGAGCAGCAGGCGGCCGTGCAGAAGGCGGCCGAGACGACCCGCACCTTCCAGCGCGAGGCGGAGCTGCGCGAGGCGGGCGAGGTGCTCGGCGAGCTCAAGGCCAAGGGCATGGCGACCACCGAGATGCCGGCGGCCGAACTCGACGCCATCCGCAAGGCGATCCAGCCGGTGATCGAGAAGAATACCGAGACGATCGGCGCCACCTTCGTCAACGACTTCTACGCCGAGATCAAGAAGCACCGGAAATGAGCCCCCTGCCCTCGGCGGTGGAAAACGCCGCCGGGCGGTTGAGCCTGCCTTCGTTCGATGACACATCCGCAGCAACTGTTCCGGAGACGAGTATCGTGACCAACACCCACCCGACACGCTTCGCTTTCATCGCCGCGCTGGCTGCGGCCCTGCTGGGCTCGACGGCCGCTATGGCCGAGGTCAAGGCCAAGATCGGCCATGCGATGCCCGACACCCATCCGCAGGCGACCGCCGTCGCCAAGTTCGCGGAACTCGCCAGCACCTACACCAATGGCAACGTCAAGATTCAGGCGTTCCACTCGGCCATGCTCGGCAGCGACGAGAAGCAGCTCCAGGCGACGCAGGCCGGCACGCAGGAATTCTACATCGGCACGCTCGCGCCGCTCTCGACCCGCGTGAAGGAAGTCCAGGTCTGGGACCTGCCCTTCCTGTTCCAGAACGAGAAGGAGGTCTACGCGGTCCTCGACGGCGCCTCGGTCAAGAAGATCTTCGACAAGATCGAGCCGAGCGGCCTCGTCGGCCTGACCTGGACCGGCATGGGCTTCCGCAATCTCTCGAACAGCCGCCGCGCCGTGAAGACGGCCGAGGACGTCAACGGCCTGAAGCTGCGCGTGATGGCGAACCCGGTCGCGCTCGACACCTGGAAGTCGATCGGCGCCAATGCCGTGCCGATGGCCTTCTCGGAGGTGTTCACCGCACTCGAGGTCAAGGCGCTCGACGGCCAGGAGAACCCGCTCCAGCACATGTGGGCGAACAAGATGCAGGAGGTGCAGAAGCACATCTCCATTACCAACCACGTCTACACGCCGGTGGCGCTGGTCGCCTCCAAGAAGTTCTGGGACACGCTCTCGGCCGCCGACAAGGCCGGCGTCCAGAAGGCCGCGACCGAGGCCGGCCTGCTGCAGCGCAAGCTGCTCGACGAGGGCGACCGCGACGTGATCACCAAGTTCAAGGAAGCCGGCGTGTCCGTCGACACGGTCTCGGCCGACGACCTGCGCAAGGTGCAGGCCAAGGTCCAGCCGGTGGTCGACAAGTTCAAGGGCCAGATCGGCGAGGAGTTCGTGAACGGCTTCGTCGCCGAGATCGAAAAGGCCCGCGCCGCCAAGTAAGGCACGCGACGACAGCCGGCCCGAGCGGCCGGCTGTCCTTTTCCAGATACCGGCGCCGAGCCGGCGATCCCCTTCCAAAGTGCCGCCGGCGAGGTGACCGATGACCAGCCTGCTCAAGACCGCGACGGACGGTTTCTACCGCCTGATCGAGGTCATTCTCGTGATCTGCATGGCCGTGATGCTGGTCATGGTCTTCGGCAACGTGATGCTGCGGATCTTCTTCAACACCGGCATCGACCTGTCCGAGGAAATCCCGCGTTTCGCCTTCGTCTGGATGACCTTCCTCGGCGGCATCATCGGCCTGCATCGGCGCAGCCATCTCGGCGTCGACATGGTGGTCCAGGCGTTGCCCATCCTCGGCCGCAAAGTCTGCTGGGCGATCAGCCAGGTCATCATGCTGATCTGCGCGCTGTTCATCTTCTACGGCACCTATCTCCAGCACGACATCATCGCCGGCAATTCCTCGCCGGTCGCGCAGCTCAGCATGATCTGGGTCTATGGCGTGAGCTATGTCACCGGCGCCGCGATCGCGCTGATCTGCCTGTCGAACCTGATCCGCCTCGCGCTGGGGCAGGTTGCCGACGACGAGCTGATCGACGTGCACGAGGAGGGAATGGCCGAGGGCCTCGAAGCCGAGCGCGACATGAAGGCGCAGGGAGCCAAGCCGTGATCGTTTTCGTTTTCATCACGTCGCTGCTCGGCCTGATGGCGCTGGGCATGCCGGTCGCCTTCGCGCTGATCGGCTGCGGCCTCGCCATGATGCTCTACATGGGCATCTCGGACCCGCAGATCATCATCCAGAACATGTGGGACGGCGCCAACTCCTTCCCGCTGCTGGCCGTGCCCTTCTTCATGCTGGCCGGCGAGCTGATGAATGCCGGCGGCATGACGCGCCGGATCATCACCATGGCGATGGCCTGGATCGGCCATATCCGCGGCGGCCTCGGCTATGTCGCGGTCATCGCCGCGGTCATCATGGCCTCGCTCTCAGGCTCGGCCGTCGCCGACACGGCAGCGCTCGCCTCCGTGCTCGTGCCGCTGATGCGCAATGCCGGCTACGACATCAACCGCTCCTGCGGCCTGATCGCCTGCGGCGGCATCATCGCGCCGGTGATCCCGCCCTCGATCGGCATGATCATCTTCGGCGTCACCGGCGGCGTCTCGATCACCAAGCTGTTCATCGCCGGCATCGTGCCGGGCGTGATGATGGGCATCGCGATCATGCTGGCCTGGCGCTGGAGCATCAAGCGCGACAACCCGCGCGTCGAGCCCAAGCGCAGCATGCGCGAGCGGCTGGTCGAAACCCGCAATGCCGGCTGGGCGCTGGTGCTGCCCCTGGTCATCATCGGCGGCCTCAAGGTCGGCTGGTTCACCCCGACCGAGGCTGCGGTCATCGCCGCCGCCTATTCGCTCTTCGTCGGCGTCTTCATCTATCGCGAAATCAAGATCCCCGACCTGTTCGGCCTGATGTACCGGGCGGCCGAGACCACCGCCGTCATCATGTTCCTGGTCGCGGCGGCCGGCGTTTCCGCCTGGCTGATCACCACGGCCAACATTCCCCAGCAGGTCGCCGACATGGTCGCGCCCTTCATGGAGAACAAGACCCTGCTGATGGCCATCCTGATGGTCATGGTCTTCATCGTCGGCACGGCGCTAGACTTCACGCCGACGGTGCTGATCCTGACCCCGGTGCTGATGCCGGTGGTCAAGCAGGCCGGCATCGATCCGGTCTATTTCGGCGTGCTGTTCATCATGAACAACGCCATCGGCCTGGTGACGCCGCCGGTCGGCACCGTGCTGAACGTGGTCTGCGGCGTCGCCAAGGTGCCGATGACCGGCGTGATCAAGGGCGTGACGCCCTTCATGGTCGCCCAGCTCATCGTGCTCGCCCTGCTGGTGATCTTCCCGCAGATCGTGATGTGGCCGCTGCAGATGATGTCGCGCTGAGACGAGCGATGCGCGGGGGCTAGTTCGCCCCCGCTCCCATGGCGATGTTGCGGATCGCGATACGGTCGAAGAACGGATCGCAATCCCCTTCCTGATCGACCGCGATCTCGCCGTCCTTCACGCTGAAGCGGATGACGGTCGCCCCAGCGCCGCGCCAGTCGGCGGTGTCGCCGTCATCCTCGTAGAGCTCTCCGGTCGCCCCCTCGACGAGGCCGCAGACCAGGATCTCGCGGAGATCGTCGATGCCCTCGGGATTGCCGAGCGGGATCAGCGCGCCGGCCCGGACGAAGACGGGCAGGCGGCCGAGCGGGGCTGCAACCGTCACGACCGCGCCACCGTCGAAATGCTGACCCGTATGCCAATCATACCAGCCGCCTGCATGGACCGGCAGGTAGACGCTGCGCTCACGCGCGCCCTCTTCCAGCACCGGCGCAACCAGCACGTCCGGCCCGAGCATGAAGGCGTCGTCGGTCTTCACGGCGGTAGCATCCTGCGGGAAATCCCAGAGCAACGGGCGGATCGCCGGGGTGCCGTCGCGGCTGGCGCGCCACATCAGCGTGTAGAGATAGGGCATCAGCCGGTAGCGCAGCGAGATCGCCTCGCGCACCTGCGGCACCATCTCCGGGTACATCCAAGGCAGGTTGACGACCCCGTCATCGTTCCAGGAATTCATGACCATGCGCGGCCAGAGCGAGCAGAACTCGTTGAAGCGCGCGAAGAGCTCGGGGCCGGGCGTCGGGCCGTGGAAGCCGCCGACATCGTGGCCGATCGAGAACATGCCCGACAGGCTCATGTTGAGGCCTTGCGTCAGGTTGTAGCGCAGCGTCTTCCAGGCGGTCTCGTTGTCGCCCGACCAGGTCTGGGCGTAGCGCGAGATGCCGGCGCAGCCGCCGCGCGTGATCGCATATTGGCGCTTGCCGGGCTGGCGATCGGCCTGCGCCTCGTATGAGAGCTTGGTCATCAACAGCGGCTGGGCCGGGCGCGCCAAAGCCTGCCGGAACGGGCGACCGTCGCCGTCGCAGTGCGCGTCCTCGTCCCAGATCTCGTATTCGTTGTTGTCGTTCCAGACGGTGGTGAAGCCATAGTCGAGCAGCGCGGTCTCGATGCCGTCGCGCCACCAGGCCCGGCCCTTCGGGTTGGTGTAGTCGAGATGGAAGCCGAGCCCGTCCCAGAACTGCGCGACGGCCGGCTTGCCGCTGTCGCCGTCGCGAACGAGGAAGTCGCCGTCGAGCGCCTCTTGCAGGCGCGGATGGTCGTCGAGCAGGCAGGGCTTGAGGTTCGCAACCGTGAAGATGCCGACATCGTTCAGGCGCTGCATCGTCGCCTTCGGATCGGGGAACTTGTCCCGGTTCCAGTTGAAGGCGTAGCGGCGGTGGCCGATCTGGGTATAGCCCGAGCCGAAATGGAAGCTATCGCAGGGGATGCGATGCGTCGTGAGCTTGCCGATGAAGTCGCTGATGCGGGCATCGGCATCGGGCGCATCGGCGATCGCCATCGAGGTGACGCCGAAGCCGAAGGACCAGAGCGGCGCGAAAGCCTGCCCGCCGGTCAGCCAGGAGAAGCGCTTGACCACGTCCGGTACGGTTGGGCCAGCCATCACATAGTAATCGAGGTCGCCGTCATCGCCTTTCCAGGAGCGAAACAGGCCGTGATAGTTGTCGAGCGTGCAGCCGAAATCGACGCTGCCGGTCGAGAGGTTGTCGTAATAGATGCCGTGAGCCCCCGCCGGCCCATCGACGATGAAGAAGGGCAGCATCTTGTAGAGCGGATCCGACAATTCGGCGTCGAAGCCGCAGGGGTCGACGGCATCGATGGCGAAGCGGCGGCCAGTGCGATCGAGCGGGCCGGCCTTGTCGCCGAGCCCGTAATGGCGTTCCGCGTAGTCCCGCGCCATGAAATGGGCGAGCGCGCCGGTGCGCGGTGAGACCAGATAGGCCTGTGTCGTGCGGTCCTGCAGGAAGGGCTTGTCCTCGCCGGCGCGGCGCCAGGCGATACCGAAGGGCGAGAGCGTGACTTCGGCGGTCAGCCCCCCCGCTGCGACGGCGACCTTGTCGGCGTCCGCCCGGATATCCGTCCTTGGGCAGGCGAAGCCGTCGAGGCTGTCGCGCGGGCGCCCTTCATAAGGCGGCTCCAGCCCGCCAGGTGCGATCGACCAGCCGCGATCGAGCCGGTAGCCGTCTTGCGGCTTCAGCGTGACGCGGCCGATATCGCCTTCGAGGATGCGCACGATAAGCGTATGGCCGAGCCCGAGATCGAACAGGGCGGCTTCGCCATCGCGGCCGAGATAGCGGCCTTGGCTGAGGGCTTTCATGGAATCTCTCTCGGCAATCGTTAAGGCCGGATCGCCCGGCCCGTTTCGTCGAACAGGTGCAGGCTCTGCTGCGGGAAGGCGAGCGCGACGCTGTGGCCGCGCTCATGCTCGCTCTGGCCGTCGAGCCGGAGCGTGATCTGGGGCAAATCGGCGGCGGTCCCGTAAAGGTAGCTCTCGCCGCCGAGCCGCTCGACGAGATCGATCGCGAGTGGCAACCCCTGACCTTCCAGCGCCAGCGCGAGATGTTCGGGGCGGATGCCGAGCGTGACCTTGCTGCCGGCGGCGAGGCTGCCGGTGGCGCAGGCGACCTCGTGACCGCCCTCGCCCAATGCGACCTTGCCGGTAGCGACCACGCGGCCCGGCAAGAGGTTCATGCGCGGCGAGCCGATGAAGCCGGCGACGAAGAGATTGTCGGGGCGGTTGTAGAGTTCGAGCGGCGTGCCGACCTGTTCGATCCGCCCGCCCTGAAGCACGACGATGCGGTCGGCCAGCGTCATCGCCTCGACCTGATCGTGGGTGACGTAGATCATCGTGCCACCGAGCTCGGCATGCAGCGCCGCGAGCTCCTTGCGGGTCGCGACGCGGAGTTCCGCGTCGAGGTTCGAGAGCGGCTCGTCGAACAGGAAGATCTTGGGATCGCGCACGATGGCGCGGCCGATGGCAACGCGCTGGCGCTGGCCGCCCGAAAGGGCCTTGGGCTTGCGCTCGAGATAATCGGTGAGGCGCAGCATCGTGGCGGCGCGCTGCACGCGCCGGTCGATCTCGTCGCGCTTGAACCCCATGTTCTCCAGCGCGAAGGCCATGTTCGCCCGGACGGTCATATGCGGATAGAGCGCGTAGGACTGGAACACCATCGCGAGCCCCCGCTCGGAAGCGGGCAGACGGGTCGCATCGGTACCGTCGATCGCGATCGTGCCGCCGGTGATCTCCTCCAGCCCCGCGATCGAGCGCAGCAAGGTCGACTTGCCGCAGCCGGAGGGGCCGACGAAGACGACGAACTCGCCATCGGCGACGTCGAGATCGATGCCGTGCAGCACCGTCGTCGCGCCATAGGCCTTGCGGACCCCGGAAAGCTTCAGGCCGGCCATTATTTCATTCCCGTATTGGCGATGCCGGTGGTGATGAAACGCTGCAGGAAGACGAAGACCAGCGCGACCGGCAGCAGCGTCACGACCGTCATCGCGAGCAGGTAGTGCCACTGCGTCTGCAGCTCGCCCTGGAAGGCGTTGAGGCCGATCTGGAGCGTGTAGGATTCCGTCTTGGTCAGCACCGCGAGCGGCCAGAGGAATTCGTTCCAGCGCCACATGATCGAGAAGATCGCGAGCACAGCCAAAGCCGGCATGGCGAGCGGCATGACGATGCGCCAGTAGATCTGCCACTCCGAGGCCTTGTCCATGCGGGCGGCCTCGATCAGGTCGCGCGGCAGGGTCAGCATGTACTGCCGCAGCAGGAAGACGCCGGTCGGCGTCGCGGCGCCGGGCAGGATTACGGCCCAGAGCGAATTGACGAGGCCGAGCTTGGTGATGACGAGATAGACCGGCACGAGGATGATGGTGATCGGGATCATCAGCGTGCCGATGACCATCAGCATCACGGCCGTCTTGCCTTTGAATTCGTAGATCGAGAGCGCATAGGCCGCCATCGAGTTGATGATCAGCGTGATGATCGTCGCGACCAGCGTGACGAAGACCGAGTTCCAGAGGAAGCGCGTGAAGGCGAAGCGTTCCAACGGCTCGGTATAATTCTCCGTCGCGAGCTTGAACTCGCGGACAGGCGTGCGCTTGTCGATGGGAACACGGACCGTCTCGCCGGGCTTCTCGGGATCGACCATCTGCGCCTGGATGCCGATGCGCCGGACCTGCGCCAGCACACGCTTCGAGCCATCAGGCATCTCGACTTCGAAGAGCGGCAGCTTCTGCGCCTGGCCGGGCACCGCCACCTCCTTCTGCGACATCGGCAGCAGCGAGGGCGGGAATTCGAGCAACCCGGCCTGCGTCTTGAACGAGGACAGGCCGAGCCAAAGCACCGGGCCGAACATCAGGACGACGCCGAGCGCGAGATAGGCATAGGCCGCGATATCGGTCCAATGCCAGCGGCCGGGCTTGCGCCTAGCAGTCATCATGCGGCTGACGAGGCTCATGCGGCCCCCTTGCGGCGGCTCGCCGCGAGCTGGGCCAGCGTCAGCGCGAACAGCACCACGCCGAGCACGACGGAGGCCGCTGCCGCCAGACCGAAATTCTGGACCTGATTGGCGAAGGCCGTCTCATAGATGTAGTGCACGATCATCAGCGTCGCCGTGCCCGGGCCGCCGCCGGTCAGCACGAAAACCTCGTCGAAGGTCTGCACGCCCTTGATCAGCGCCAGCACGATCACGACGATCATGTTCGGCCAGAGCAGCGGCAAGGTGATGCGCCAGAACACGCGCCAGCGCGGCGTCGCATCCATCTCGGCCGCCTCGTAGAGATCGGCGGGGATCGCCTGAAGGCCGGCGAGCAGGATCAGCGTGTAGAAGCCCATATGGGCCCAGACCGAGACGAAGACGATCCAGAACATCGCCCAGCTGGGATCGACCAGGAACAGGATGCGCTCGCCGCCGATGGAAATGATCGCGGCATTGAGCAGGCCATCGCGCTGGAGGATCCATTTCCAGGTCAGCGCCACCACCACCGGCGAGAGCAGCACCGGGAAGAAATAGACGGCGCGGAAGAAGCCGCGTGCCCGGATTTTCATGTTCAGGACGATCGCGGTCAGCAGCGAGAACAGCACCATCGCCGTGACCTGAAAGACGGTGAAGCGGGCGGTGTTGGCAACGCCGCGCCAGAAATGGTCCTCGCGACAGGAGGACGGGTCGAGGAAGGAGCCGCAATCGAAGAGATAGCCGTATTGCTGCGCCCCGACGAAAGGCCGCTCGCTTGGGAAGAGCCCTGCCCCGCCCGTCACCGAGAAGATCACATTGATGATCAGCGGCAGGAAGACGAAGAGCGAGAAGAAGGCGAGGTTCGGCAGGATGAAGACATAGGCCATCCGCCGCTCGCCGATCAGGCGCTGGAGCGCCCGCATCGGCCCGTCGACGAGGCGCATCAGGAGCGCGAGCGGCGCGGCGAGAAGGCCGGCGGCGCCCGCGCGTTCCCGCTGCGGCTTTGTCTCGGCGGAGGCCACGGCCTTACTTCTTGCGCTCGGCGATCTGCTGGGCGACGTCGGATTCGATCCGCTTGAAGGCATCGTCGAGCGTGCCCTCGCCCGAGATCGCCTGCCCGAGCCGGCTGATCACCGCATTGAAGATAACGCGGTTGTTGACATAGCCCTGCAGCTTGTAGGCGACCGGCGAAAGCTCGGCGACCTGATCCGAGAAGACCTTCAGCGCGGCCTTGGCCGGGGGGCTGGCATCCTTGTAGTCGAGCCCCTTGGCGGCGATGCCGAGATGACCGGGCACGAAGAGCGAGCGGGCATAGAACTCGCTCAGCACCGGCTCGCTCGCCAGATAATCCATCACCTTGGCGACGGCTTCCGGGCTCTTGGTCGTCTTGATCGCGACGAGGCCGGCGCCGCCCGGCATGCCCGAGCAATTGCCGGCGCCGCAGGGAGAGGGAACCGCGACCCAGTCGAAGGCATCGCCGACCGTCTTGTCGAACTGGGCGATCTGCCAGGAGCCGGAATGGTAGAGCACCACCTGGGCGTTCTTGAACTCGTCATTGGCACCGCGATAGGCCGTGCCGGAGACGGAGCCCCAGAGCTCCTTCTTCATCACGCCGCTCTGGTGCCAGTCATAGACCCGCTTCGCGGCGCGCTTGAAACCCTCGTCGATCACGGCCGGCTCGCCCTTGTCGTCAAAGACCTTGGCGCCTTCCGAGACTGCGACCGAGAAGAAGCGGTGGCCTGAACGGTCCATCGCCAGCGGAAACGGCGCCTGCACCTTGGCGGCGACGTCCTTCGCCGCCTTGCCCCAGTCCTCCCAGGTCGCCTTGGCGCCGGGCATGGCGATGCCGGCCTGCTCGAACAGCGTCTTGTTGACGAAGGGGCCGGTGACGGTGAGCTGCGTCATGAAGCCGGTGATCGCGCTGGAATCGCCTTCAGGGCGCATCCAGGGCAGGAAGGGCCCGAAATTCTTCTCCCAGTAGGCGGCATCCTTGAGATAGGGCCGCATGTCGAGCGCATAACGGGCGATGCCACCGAGATCGACGACGCGGGCGATGTCCGGCCCCTGCCCCGACGCGAGCTGCACCGGCAGGTTCTCGGTGATCGCCTTGTAGGGCACCTGGTCGAGAACGACCTTGATGTCCTTGTTCTGGGCCTCGAAGCGCTTGAGCAGGTCCGAGACGACCTCGCCCTCGTTGCCGTCGGAATACCAGGCGATGCGTACCGTCGTCTGGGCGAAGGCCGCGCCGCCCATGGCGAGGCCAGCCGTCAGCGCGAGCGCGGAAATCCAGTGCTTCCCCTGCATCTGCGTTCCATCCCTGTAGCGGTCACGGCGCCTCATCGAGCACCTTGACAATCACTAAGGCAAACGTTTGCCTTACTTGTCAACGGGCAGGCGAACCGGCATGGCTGCACGACAGTTTTTTGAGCCGGCTTCGAATTCACCGGATTGGCGCGGCACCTTGGGGAGGGCCATGACGGCAAAGGCCGCAAGACCGCCGAAGGACGGCGTTTCGCTGGCGACGGTCGCACGGGAGACCGGCGTCTCGGTCGCGACCGTCTCACGCATCGTCAACGGCAAGAGCGGGCGGGCCTCAGCCGAAACGATCGCCCGCGTCGAGCAGGCGATCGTGCAGCTCGGCTACCGGCCCAATCCGGTGGGGCGCGCACTGAAGCGCCGGGCCAGCCGGGTGGTCGCGATGCTTTCACCCAATCTCGACAATCCCGCGATGGCGGCAATCGCGGTCTCGACCGAGGCGGCGCTGCGTGACGCCGGCTACGTCATGATCCTCTGCGACACGCATGACCGCGCCGACCTGCAGGACGACTACTTGCGCGCGATGCGCGACCAGTTCGTCGCGGGTTACGTCATGGTCAGCGCCGTCGCCAGCGCCGGCCTTGCCGATACGCTGTCGCGCGGCGACCCGATGGTCTTCGTCGCACGGCGCAATCCGCTCGGCGGCGGCGCCTATGTCGGCATCGACAACCGCAAGGCCGGCGCCGACGCCGCCGACCACCTGCTGGCGCAGGGCATCAAGCGCCCGGCCGTGCTGATGGCGACGCAGAACGCCTCCAGCACCGCCGAACGCGCCGAGGGCTTCATCCGCCGGCTCGTCGCGCAGGGCTTGCCGGAGGCCGATATCCGCCAGGCGAGCGCGCCCGGCCTGTCGCATATCGAGATCGGCTACGCCGCCGCGAAGAGCCTGGAGGAGAGCTTCGGCTGGCCCGACGGGGCGCTCTGCGTCAGCGACATGATCGCCTATGGCGCCTATCGCCGCGCCACGGAAGCCGGCATCGCCATCCCCGAACGCAGCACCCTCGTCGGCATCGACGGCAACGCCATCAACCACTGGATCGCGCCCTGGCTGACCTCGATCCGCATTCCCTATGAGAGCTTCGGCCGGCATGTCGTCGCCCAGCTTGCATCGGCCTGGGGCGGCAGCGCGGCCGCCGATATCAACGTGGCCCATGAGCCCCTTCCGGCCGCTTCGGCGCCAGCCCCTCGCGCCTGACCGCGTCGCTGCGGCGAACTCCCCAAGGCCGCATCAATCGTAGATCGAAAGTCTAAGAACCCGCCCGCCCGGCGGCGAGGGCCGCGCCTTGACGCCCCCTGTCTAGAGTTTCACTATTCCAAATCGAACGACGCTTCGTCGTTGCCTGGGAGGTTGAGATGCTGCATGAGCTCTCGCGTCGCCAGTTTCTGAAAGCCGCAGGTGCGGGTGTCGCCGGTTCTGCCGTCGCCGCGCTTGGGTTTGGCGGTGCCGAAGAGGCACTTGCCCAGGCCGTGCGGCCCTTCAAGCTGGCGCGCACCACGGAAACACGAAATACCTGTCCGTACTGTTCCGTCGCCTGCGGCGTCATCATGTACAGCCTGGGCGACAAGTCGAAGAACGCCCATCCGGCGGTCATCCATATCGAGGGCGACCCGGACCATCCGACCAATCGCGGCACGCTCTGCCCGAAGGGCTCCGCCCTCCTCGATTTCGTCCATTCCGAGACCCGCACCAAGGTGCCGCAATATCGCGCCCCGGGCGAGAAGGCCTTCCGGCAGATCAGCTGGAACGAGGCGCTCGACCGCATCGCGCGGCTGATGAAGGACGATCGCGACAAGAACTTCGTCGCCAAGAACCAGGACGGCGTCACGGTCAACCGCTGGCTGACCACGGGCTTCCTGGCCGCTTCGGCCACCACCAACGAGACGGCCTTCCTGACCTACAAGGTCGTGCGAAGCACCGGGATACTGGCGTTCGACAACCAGGCGCGCGTTTGACACGGACCGACGGTGGCCAGTCTGGCCCCAACATTCGGTCGCGGTGCGATGACCAACTCCTGGACGGACATCAAGAACACCGACCTCGTCATCATCATGGGCGGCAATGCCGCCGAAGCACATCCGTGCGGCTTCAAATGGGTCACTGAGGCGAAAGCCCAGCGTGGCGCCAAGCTGATCGTCGTCGATCCGCGCTTCACGCGCTCGGCCTCGGTCGCGGATTTCTATGCCCCGATCCGGCAAGGCACCGACATCGCCTTCCTGCTCGGGGCGATGAAGTACTGCATCGACAACGACAAGATCCAGCACGACTACGTGCGCGCCTTCACCAACGCGCCCTATATCGTGAAGGAGGGCTTCGGCTATCAGGACGGCCTGTTCACCGGCTATGACGAGGCCAAGCGCGACTATGACCGTTCGAGCTGGGAATACGAGCTCGGGCCGGACGGCTATGTCCAGGTCGACGAGACGCTGCAGCACCCGCGCTCAGTCTATCAGCTCCTGAAGAAGCACATCGCGGCCTATACGCCGGAGATGGTCGAGCGCATCTGCGGCACGCCGAAGGACAAGTTCCTGGCGATCTGCAAGATGATCTCGGAGACCTCCGCGCGCGACAAGGTCATGACCTCGATGTACGCGCTCGGCTGGACGCAGCATTCCAAGGGCTCGCAGAACATCCGCTCGATGGCGATGCTGCAGTTGCTGCTCGGCAATATCGGCGTGCGCGGCGGCGGCATGAACGCGCTGCGCGGGCACTCCAACATCCAGGGTCTGACCGATATTGGCCTGATGTCGAACCTGATCCCGGGCTATCTCACGCTGGGAACCGACAGGGAGGTCGATTTCCAGACCTACATGTCGACGCGCGGCTTCAAGCCGCTGCGGCCGAACCAGATGAGCTACTGGCAGAACTACAAGAAGTTCATGGTGAGCTTCCTGAAGTCGATGTGGGGCAAGGCCGCGACGCCGGAAAACGACTTCGCCTATCAGTGGCTGCCGAAGCTCGACGTGCCCGGCTACGACATGCTCCGGTACTTCGACATGATGCACCAGGGCAAGGTGAACGGCTATTTCTGCCAGGGCTTCAACCCGCTGCTCTCCCTGTCCAATCGCGGCAAGGTCTCGGCATCGCTGTCGAAGCTGAAATTCCTGGTGGTGATGGACCCGCTGCAGACCGAAACCGCGCGGTTCTGGAAGGACGAAGGCGTCCATAACGACGTCAGACCTGAGTCGATCCAGACCGAGGTCTTCGAGCTGCCGACGACCTGCTTCGCCGAGGACGAAGGCTCGCTGGTCAATTCCGGCCGCTGGCTGCAATGGCACTGGCCGGGGCAGGAACCTCCGGGCGAGGCCAAGCCGGACACCTGGATCATGGCGCAGATCCACCAGCGCCTGCGCGCGCTCTACGCCAAGGAGGGCGGGGCCTTCCCGGACCCGATCCTCAATCTCCACTGGCCCTATCGCCTGCCTGACGATCCGCAGCCGGACGAGATGGCCAAGGAGATGAACGGCTATGTCGTCTCGACGGTGACCGATCCGGTCGATCCGACCAAGGTGCTGCTGGAGAGAGGCAAGCAGGTTGATACCTTCGGGCAATTGCGCGACGACGGCTCGACGGCCTGCGGCTGCTGGATCTATGCCGGCAGCTGGACCGAGCGGGGCAACATGATGGCCCGGCGCGACACCAGCGACCCGGCCAATACCGGCGCCTATTCCAACTGGGCGTTCTCCTGGCCGGCCAACCGGCGCATCCTCTACAACCGCGCCTCGGCCGATATCGACGGCAAGCCCTGGGATCCCAAGCGCAAGCTGATCGAGTGGAACGGCGCGGCCTGGACCGGCTACGACGTGCCGGACATCGCGCCCACGGCCAAGCCGCAGGATGTCGGCCCGTTCATCATGAATCCCGAGGGAACGGCGCGGCTGTTCTCGCGCGGCATGATGAAGGACGGCCCCTTCCCGGCCCATTACGAGCCGTTCGAAAGCCCGGTCGCCAATGTCATGGCGCCCAAGATCCGCGGCAATCCCGCCGCGCGCATCTTCAAGGACGACCTCGCCGCGCTCGGAACCTCCGACAAGTTCCCCTACGCGGCGACCTCTTACCGCCTGACCGAGCACTTCCATTACTGGACCAAGCATGTCTGGGTGAATGCGGTGCTCCAGCCGGAGTTCTTCGTCGAGATCAGCGAGCAGCTGGCCGCGGAGAAGAACATCCAGAAGGGCGGCTGGGTGAAGGTCTCCTCGGCCCGCGGCACGGTCTATGCCAAGGCGGTGGTGACGAAGCGCATCAAGCCGCTGATCTGCGACGGCAAGACCGTCCATGTCGTCGGCATCCCGCTCCACTGGGGCTTCACCGGTGCGGCCAGGAAGGGTTTCGGCCCCAACAGCCTCACCCCGTTCGTCGGCGACGCCAACATCGAGACGCCCGAGTTCAAGGCGTTCCTGGTGAATGTCGAGCCGTCCAACGGTCCGGCGACGAGCTAGGGAGGGTCCAATGGCAGGATTGCAAAGTCAGGACTTCGCCCGCATCTCGGCGACCACCTTCCGGCCGCCGGATGTCCGCCACGATTTCGAGGTGGCGAAGCTCATCGACGTCTCCAAATGCATCGGCTGCAAGGCATGCCAGGCGGCCTGCCTCGAGTGGAACAATCTGCGCGAGGAAATCGGGATCAACCGGGGCGTTTACGACAACCCGCACGACCTGACGGAGAACACCTGGACGCTGATGCGGTTCACCGAATGGGAGAACCCGGACAGCGGCAATCTCGAATGGCTTATCCGCAAGGACGGCTGCATGCATTGCGCCGACCCGGGCTGCCTCAAGGCCTGCCCCTCCCCCGGCGCGATCGTGCAATACAATAACGGCATCGTCGATTTCGTCTCGGAGAACTGCATCGGCTGCGGCTATTGCGTGAAGGGCTGTCCCTTCAATATCCCGCGCATCAGCAAGGCCGATCACAAGGCCTATAAGTGCACGCTCTGCTCGGATCGGGTCTCGGTCGGTCAGGCTCCGGCCTGCGCCAAGGCCTGCCCGACCGGCGCGATCGTGTTCGGCACCAAGCAGGCGATGCTCGACCATGCCCAGGGCCGCATCACCGACCTGAAGTCGCGCGGCTTCAAGAATGCCGGCATCTACGACCCGCCCGGCGTCGGCGGCACGCATGTGATGTATGTCCTGCATCACGCCGACCAGCCGCAGCTCTATGCCAACCTGCCGAACAACCCGCGCATCAGCCAGGTCGTCGAGCTCTGGAAGGGATTGACCAAATATGCCGGCATGGCGGTCGTGGGCTTCGCCGCCGCCTTCGCCTTCGTCCATGCGACGGTGGCGCGACGCAACGATGTCAGCCGCGCGGAGGATCGCGAGGCCGAGCATCTGATCGACGAGGAGGCTTCCCGTGGCCGTCAGGCGTGAAGAGGAGCGCACGACCGTCGACCGCTATCCCGGCCGCGTGCGCGTCAATCACTGGGTCACCGCGATCTCGCTGATTCTGCTCACGCTGAGCGGGGCCGCGCTGTTCCACCCGTCTCTGTTCTTCCTGTCGAGCCTGTTCGGCGGCGGCTCCAACACGCGGGCTCTGCATCCCTGGATCGGCGTCGTGCTGCTCGCGAGTTTCGCGATCCTGTTCGTCCAGATGGTCAGGTACAATTTCTGGACGAAGGTCGACACGCAGTGGATGCACCATATCGGCGAGGTGATGTCGGGCCGCGAGGAGAACCTGCCCGAGATCGGCAAGTATAACGGCGCCCAGAAGATCGTCTTCTGGCTGATGACGCTCCTGATCCTCGTCCTGTTCGGAACGGGCATCGTGATCTGGTACGAGTATTTCGGCGCGAGCTTCACCATCGAGCAGCAGCGCCTCGGCCATATCGTGCATGCGCTGGCGGCGATCGCGATGCTGCTCGTCGTCATCGTCCATATCTATGCCGGCTTCTATGTCCGTGGCACGATCAGCGCCATGACAGAAGGCAAGGTGACGGGCGGCTGGGCCTTCCGCCACCACCGGCTCTGGCTGCGGCAGGAGGCGCGGGAGGGCGTGATCGACGAACGCCAGACGCCGCCGCGCCGCCATAGCCCCGGCCCGGCCGAATGAATTCGATGGCCTGCGGTGCGGCCCCGGCCGCGCCGCCTCCCGTGACCCGTGCGGTTCGAGAGGACACCAGATGAGTGACGATCCGGGCTTCGCAGCCCTCGAAGAAGTCGGCATTGCCGAGCGCGACAAGCCGCCTTTCGTGCGCCTGCCGGACCCTGCGACGCTGTTCGACCGGCGGGCGGCGCGGTTCGCCGCGCTCGCGCTCGGCCATCAGCTCGAAGCCTATCTCGCCTTCCTCGGCGGTGTGAGCCAGGCGCAGGCGGTGCTTACGGCAACGATCGGCGCCCCCGACATGCCCTCCCCCGGCGACCTCAGGATGCGCGCCGGCAATGCCATGCCGCTGCTGCCGCGCGAAGAGCTTGCGGCCGATCCCGCCGTTTCCGAGGCCTTCGACCGGCTTGCGATTCTGCTCGCCGATGTCGCCATGCCGGATCTGGCGCGTGAGGCCCTCGCCCGCGCCGTCGCAGCGGGCCCGGAGGTGCGGCAAGCGATGTTCGCCGCCGTGCTGGCCGACGCCGTGCCCGTGGAAGCCGTCGCCGAGCACATCTTCGCCGCCGCCGCGCTGCAAGTCGTCGCGGCGGGGCGTAGCGCCCTGCTCGATCCCGCCCTGCCCCAGCCGGTCGCCGACGGCGTCTGCCCCTGCTGCGGCGGGCCGCCCGTGGCGAGCGCGGTGGTCGCCGACCTCCATGTCGAGGGCGTGCGCTATGTCCAGTGCTCGCTCTGCGCGGCGCAGTGGAACCATGTCCGGGTGAAATGCGTCTCCTGCGGTTCGACCAAGGGCATCGCCTATCACGAGATCGAAGGGATCGCCGACACGATCAAGGCCGAGACCTGCGACGAATGCCGGACCTATGTGAAGATCCTGAACCGCCGCAAGGCGCCGGAGCTGGAGGCCGTGGCCGACGATGTCGCGAGCCTGGGGCTCGATTTGCTGGTGACGGAAGCCGGCTGGCGGCGCGCGGGGGTGAACCCATTCCTGCTCGGATATTGAGATTGCCGGATTGCCGGAGAACCACCACCGTCATCCCGGACGGAGCGAAGCGGAGATCCGGGATCCATCGAAGAGCTCCAAAACTCTACGATGGATCCCGGGGCAGGCCCGGGATGACGGCCGTGTTTCCGAGCCCGACGACAAGTGAGATCAAGCGTCTCCCGGAGGGAGCCTGATGAACAAGCCCGAACGCTTTCGTCCGCCATCGGTCGATACGGTGTTGCGCAGCGCCAATGGCGAGCTCGCCATCGCGCGGCACGGGCGAGCGGCTTCGACCGAGGCCATCCGGCAGGCGATCGAGCGCCTGCGCACCGATGGACAGTCGGCCGTCGCCTCCGTCGAGCAGGTCGGCCGCATGGCGCTGGACAGGCTTGAAGAGCGCGAGCGCCCCTCGCAGCGCCCGGTGATCAACCTCACCGGCACCGTGCTGCATACCAATCTCGGCCGCGCGCTGCTGGCCGAGGAGGCGATCGAGGCTGTGGTCGCCGCAATGCGTGCGCCGACCAATCTCGAATACGTCGTCGAGGCCGGTCAGCGCGGCGAGCGCGACGCGCATGTCCGCGATCTCGTGCGGGAATTGACCAGGGCCGAGGATGCGATTCTCGTCAACAACAACGCCTCGGCCGTGCTGCTGGTGCTGAACACTCTCGCCAGAGGGCGGGAGGCCATCGTCTCGCGCGGCGAACTGATCGAGATCGGCGGCGCCTTCCGCATGCCGGATATCATGGCGCGGGCCGGCGCGACCTTGCGCGAGATCGGCACGACCAATCGCACGCATCTCAAGGATTATGCCGAGGCGATCGGCCCCGAAACCGGCCTGCTGATGAAGGTCCACACCTCGAATTACGTGGTGCAGGGCTTCACCGCCGAGGTCGAGCCCGCAGAGATCGCGAAGCTCGCGCGCCAGCATGAGTTGCCGTTCGTCGACGATCTCGGCTCGGGCACGCTGATCGACCTGTCGCGCTGGGGCCTGCGCAAGGAAAAGACGGTTCAGGATGCGCTGAAGGGCGGCGCCGATCTCGTCACCTTCTCCGGCGACAAATTGCTCGGCGGGCCGCAGGCCGGCATCGTCGCCGGCCGGAAGGATTTGATCGCGAAGCTGGCGAAGAACCCGCTGAAGCGGGCGCTGCGTCTCGACAAGCTCCGGCTCGCGGCGCTGGAGGCCACGCTTAGGCTCTATCGCGACCCCGACCGGCTGGCGCAGCGCCTGCCGACGCTCAGGCTGTTCACGCGCTCCGCCGCAGACCTGCGCACTCTGGCCGAGCGCCTTCAGCCGAAGGTCACGGCTGCGGTCGGCCTGGGCTGGATCGTCGAGACCATCGATTGCGCCAGCCAGATCGGCTCCGGTGCCCTGCCGCTGGAGACGCTGCCAAGCGCGGGGCTTGCACTGCGCCCGGCCGGCAAGGCGGCCGGCTCCGCCGTCGAGAAGCTGGCGGCGGCCTTCCGCGCCGTGCCGGTGCCGGTGATCGGACGGATCGCACAGGGCGCGCTGGTCTTCGACCTGCGCTGCCTGGAGGACGAGAAGCTGTTCGCAGGCCAGCTCGACGCCCTGAAACCCGGATCCCCCGATGCGCTGGCTTGAGCGCCTGTTCGGCCGCAACGAGGCCGCCGATGACGATGTCGCCGCGACGATGGCGCAGGCCACGGCGGCGGTCGAACGCGACGACCATGCGGCCGCGCTCGCGCTCTGGGGGCCGCTCGCCCATGCCGGCGTCGGACGGGCGCAGAACAATATCGGCGCCTGTTTCGCCGAGGGGCTCGGCGTCGAGCGCGACCCGGCCCTGGCGTTGCGCTGGCTGAGCCTGTCCGCCGAAAGCGGCGACCCGGTCGGGCAGCGCAATCTCGCGGCTCTGCATTTCAAGGGCGAAGGCATCGAGCAGAGCGATGCCGAGGCGATGCGGCTCTATCGGCTCGCCGCCGAGCAGGGCGATGCTCCCGCGCAGGACATGCTGTCCTGGATGCTGCTGGAACGCGGCGACCTGGCCGACCGGACCGAAGCGCTGCGCTGGGCGCAGGCCGCCGCCGAGGCCGGCGTCGCCACCAGCATGACCCGGCTCGGCATGATGCATCACGATGCCTTGGGCGTGGAACGCGATGCCGACACGGCCGCGCAATGGTGGCAGCGCGGCATGGCAGCCGGGGACCCGGATTCGGAGGCCATGCTTGGCGCCGCGACGCTGCTCGGCCAAGGCGTGCCGGCCGATGCGAAACGCGCGCTGGCGCTATTGCTGGGCGCCGAAGGCAAGGGCAGCCCGCTCGCGGCGCCCTTCATCAAGGCCGCGCGCGCAGCCATCTCTCCTGCAGAGAGCGCGCCATGATCATCGGCACGGCCGGCCATATCGATCACGGCAAGACCTCGCTGGTCCGGCGATTGACCGGCGTCGATACCGACCGATTGAAGGAGGAGAAGGCGCGCGGCATCTCGATCGCGCTCGGCTTCGCCTATTGGCCTCAAGCCGACGGCTCGGTCGTCGGCTTCATCGACGTGCCCGGCCATGAGAAATTCGTCCACACGATGCTGGCCGGCGCCGCCGGCATCGACCTCCTGCTGCTGGTCGTCGCGGCCGATGACGGCGTGATGCCCCAGACGCGCGAGCATGTCGCCATCGCCCGCCTGCTCGGCATCAGTGAGGCCGTCGTCGCGATCACCAAGGCCGATCTGGTCGATGCCGGACGGATCGAGGTGGTCGAGGGCGAGATCGCGGCGCTGCTGGCGCCGGGCCCTTTCGCTGGGGCGCCGATGCTGCCCGTCTCGACGCTGACCGGAGAAGGCCTGCCGGCGCTCGCCGATCTGCTTGCGGCGCGCGCACGGGATGCACAGGCGCGGCAAGGCGACGGCGCCTTCCGGCTCGCGGTCGATCGCTGCTTCACCTTGCAGGGCGCCGGGACAGTGGTGACGGGGACCGTCCTGTCCGGCAGCGTGGCAGTCGGCGACAGCGTGATCGTTTCCCCCAGCGGCCTGCCGGCGCGGGTGCGCTCGATCCATGCCCAGAACCGCCCGGCCGAGCGTGGCATCGCCGGCGAGCGCTGCGCGCTCAATCTCGCTGGTCCCGGCATCACCAAGGATGCCGTGCAGCACGGCGACATGGTGCTGGCGCCGGCGCTCCATGCTCCGACGACGCGGATCGATGCGGAGGTGGCGCTGTTGCCCGGCGAGAAGGCGCTGACGATGTGGCAGCCGGTGCGGCTGCACCATGCTGCTGCGGAAATCGGAGCGCGCATCGTCCTGCTCGGCGACGAGATCGCTGCCGGCACAGATGGCCTGATCCAGCTCGTGCTCGACGCCCCCCTTGCGGCCGCGACGCTGGACCGTTTCGTGCTGCGCGATGCCAGCGCCTCGCGCACGCTCGGCGGCGGGCGCTTCCTCGACCTGCGCGCGCCGGAACGCCGGCGCCGCAGCCCGGAACGCCTGACGCAACTCGCAGCGCTCGGCCTGCCAAATCCGGTGGAGGCCCTGCACGCCCTGCTCTCGGTGCCGCCCTATCACGCCGATCTCGATGGCTTCGTCCGCGACCGCGCGCTCGGCCCCGGTGCGACGGAAAACCTGACGAACCGGCTCGGCCTCGCCAGGGTCGGCCCGCTCGCGCTGCTGCCCGCGCATTGGCAGGCATTGGCGCAGGCCGCGACCGAGAGGCTCGACGCCTTCCACGCCGAGCACCCGGACCTGCCGGGCATCGGGCTGGCGCGGTTGCGCTTCGCCATCGCGCCGCGCTGGCCGGCGCCGCTGTTCCGGCAGGCGCTCGCCCGGTTCGAGGATGACGGCGTGCTGGTGCCGGCCGGGTCATGGCTCAGGCGGCCGGGCCATGAAGCCCGGCTCCTGCCGGAGGACGAGGCGCTCTGGACCAGGGTTCTGCCGCTGATCGCGGAGAACGAGCGCTTCCGCCCGCCCCGCGTGCGCGATATCGGCCATCTGCTCGGGCGGCCCGAGGAGGAAATCCGGCGCCTGCTGCGGCTCGCCGGCCGGCGCGGCGATGTCCATGAGGTCGCGCTCGATCATTTCTTCCTGCGCGACACGCTGGCCGAGATGGCCGGCCTATCGGCCGAGCTTGCGGCGCTGCATCCGGCCGGCTTCAATGCCGCCCAGTTCCGCGACAGGCTCGACAACGGCCGAAAGGTCGCTATCCAGATTCTCGAGTTCTTCGATCGCCACGGCGTCACCATCCGCCGCGGCGACCTGAGACGCATCAACCGGCGGCGGCTCGACCTGTTCGGCCCGCCGCCCGGCTTGAGCGATGGAGGAGAAACGTCCCCGGTGGGGCGTCCGGACTTCAAATCCGGGAGGGGCCGTCAGACGGTCTCTGGTGGGTTCGACTCCCATTCTCTTCCGCCAGTTCACTGAGGGTCGCATGACGGACGCCGAAACAGCCGCCATCGACCTGATCGCCCGCTTCGAAGAGGCAGCGGAAGCCGCGCGCGAGGCCGAGGATGCCTATCGCCGTGAGGCCGCAGGGCAGATCGAGGCCCTCGCACAGGCCCGCAGCCGGGCCTTCCGGCGGCTCAATCTGCTGCGACAGGCAAGCACGACCCTCGCGACAGCCGAGGAGCCGAGCGAAGCGATCGCACGTACCCGGCTCATCGTCGCGCAGTCGCTGGGCTGGGACGAGATCGGGCCACGGCAGGACACGGTCCTGACGCGGCTGACGCACGTCTTCGAAGCCCTCCAGGCCGCCATGGCCGATGACCGCGACAGCCCGGACGCCGTGCAGGAGGCCCTCGCCGCCTTCGAAGACTGGTACGGCGCCGAGACCGGCAGCGATTTCTACGCCCTGTTCGACCGCTACATGCCCGAGACGCCGCGTGTCGACTTCTAGGGGGCTGGGCACCGATTTCGACCGCTGGCTCGGCAAGCTCTTCCGCAAGGGCCCGTTCACGGCGCTGATCGTGCTGGTGAAGATCGCCGAACCCAAGGTCGAGCCGCTGCGCTCCACCTTCGTCCATGTCGTCGGCAACGAGATCGACTGGGGCGATATCGTGCTGATGCTGCGCAGCGCCGGCGTCGGCTGGGACGGAGCCGCCTTCTTCCCGACCCGCGACGACGATGGCGGGCTCGTGCCCGACGCGACCGCCCGCAACCGCCTGCGCGAGCTGGAAGCGGCGCTGCGCGAGGACCGGCTGACCCTCAACAAGGGCGCCTTCTTCGATGTCTGGGGCCGGAATCTAGAGGTGCAGGAGACGCGGTGATGCGCCTCAACTCACCACGACCCGCGCCGGCCCGGCCTCGACCGCGCCGATGATCCGCGCCGCCGGATAGCCCGCCGCCCTGATCTGCGCGAGCACCGCCTCGGCCCGCTCCGCCGCGCAGGAGACCAGCAGTCCGCCCGAGGTCTGTGGATCGGTCAGCAGATGGCGCTGCCAGTCCGGCAGCCCCGCAGGCAGGACAGCGCCCTCGCCATAGCTCGCCCAGTTGCGATGGGAGGCGCCGGTCACCCTGCCCTCCTGCGCCAGGCGCTCGGCCTGCGACAGGAACGGCAGGTCGGCGAGCCGGAGCGTCAGCGTGACCTCCGAGCCGCGCGCCATTTCGAGGCCATGGCCGAGAATGCCGAAGCCGGTGACATCGGTGATGGCATGAACGGTCTCGTCCTGCGCCAGCTCCGCACCGATGCGGTTCAGCAGCGTCGTCGAGGCGATCATCTCGTCATAGGCGGCGGCGGAGAGTTCGCCCTTCTTGAAGGCGGCGGAATAGATGCCGACGCCCAGCCCCTTGGTCAGGATCAGCGCGTCGCCGGGCCTGGCCCCGCTGTTGCGGCGCAGGTTCGATGGCTTGAGGAGGCCGATGACCGCGAGCCCGTAGATCGGCTCGGGCGCGTCGATCGAATGCCCGCCCGCGACCGGAATGCCGGCCTCGGCGCAGATCGAGGCGCCGCCCTTCAATATCTCGCGGGTCACTTCGAGCGGCAATTTGTCGAGCGGCATGCCGAGGATCGCCAGCGCCATGATCGGCTTGCCGCCCATCGCGTAGACGTCCGAGATCGCGTTGGTCGCGGCGATGCGGCCGAAATCGCGGGGATCGTCGACGACCGGCATGAAGAAATCGGTGGTCGCAACGACGCAGGTCTCGTCATCGACCTGCCAGACGGCGGCATCGTCGCCGGTCTCGGTGCCGACGAGGAGCTGGGCGTAGGGGCCGGCGGCCGGATGCCCGGCGAGCAATTGCTGGAGCACGGCCGGCGCCAGCTTGCAGCCGCAACCGCCGCCATGGGCCAGGCTGGTGAGACGCAGCGGCACATCCGCCTCCGCCGCGAGCGGATTCGTCTGGTTCATCGTCACAATCTCCACGGAAGCCGGAAGGAGCGGCTCTGCGGCAAAGCGGGAGTGCTCACACGAATGCGTTCACACCATCGTCCCAGCCGAAAAGGACCCCGGCACGCGGGAGCCGCAGCAGCAAGCATGCCCCATCGTTCCCGCATCGGCGGGCGGCGTCAACGCCGCGTTTCGCACGGACGCCGGCGCGATCCGGTCTGTCTCGACGGGGCCACCTGTCATGCGGATCGAAACTCAAGCCGAACCGCGTCTGCCGGCCGAACCTGTCCGCTTCGATCAAGACGCCAATCGCCCGGGCTTCGGAAAAATGGGCGGCTTTTCTGCGCGCCTTCCCGCTTCCAGAAAGGACCGGCTAACCAAAGGGCAGCCTTCCCGCTGTCGCCTGAACGCGTCGATGGTATTCTGGCTTCTGGCTGACCGGGGCAACCTCCTTTGAAGGAGCGGCGATGGCTGACTGTATTCAGGATCTGGTCGCGCGCGACATCGAGACGCTGCGCGCCGACGTACTCAAGGCCGGCGTTCTCAACGCCAAGGCCCTGCAGGAAAGCGCGGAGATCCATGTCGCGCATCTTCACGACGTGCTGCGAGCGTCGAGTGAGCTGCAGGAGGCCTCGTTCCAGGTGATGAACACCACGATCGGCTTCGCCCGGCTGCTCTACAGCCAGGCGGCGATCGCCGAATCGGAGCGGGCCCGGCATGCGGCGCTGACAGCCATCGACCGCCTGGCCGCCGTGCTCGGGCATTGCGAAGCGCGCCACGCAGCAGCGTCCTGAGGCGCATTCGCGCGACGCGCGGGCTCAAGAGCGGATGTTTCCATCCACAGGTTCGGGCGCAGTTGGCGCCGCGATGAAGAAAGCCGGCTGAAGTGACTGGACAGGCCGAGCGCCTGCCTCTATATCGCCCCCACCAACACGGACGGCCCCGCGCCGCTCCCGGTTCGCCCAGGTAGCTCAGTTGGTAGAGCATGCGACTGAAAATCGCAGTGTCGGCGGTTCGACTCCGTCCCTGGGCACCACTCCTTTTCCCCTGAACGCCGATAGCTCCTGAGAACCTGAATGCTTCGCATCCGACGGGCGCAGGCAACGCTTCAGCGCGTCTCGCGGGAGCCTGCCGAATCGCGCTGCGTGATGAGCCGGGCGCTGCGGTGGCCGCTGACATAGATCCAGAGCCAGTTGAGCGCGACGGCGAGGCGGTTGCGCAGGCCGATCAGGAAGAAGATGTGGGCGATGCCCCAGATCCACCAGGCCAGGCGCCCGCGCAGCTTGATCCAGCCGAAATCGACGATGGCCGCGCGCTTGCCGATCGTCGCGAGATTGCCGGCATTCCGGTAGGCGAAGGGCGCCGGAGCCGGCTTGCCCTGCAGCCGCGTCTTGATGAGGTCGGCGACATAGCGCCCCTGCTGCTTGGCCGCCGGCGCCACGCCGGGCACCGGCCTGCCATCCGCGCCGGCGACAAGGGCGGTGTCACCGATCACGAAGATATCGGGCTCGCCGGGTGCCGTCAGATCGGGCTCGACGCGGAGGCGGCCCGCCCGGTCGGCCGGCGCCTCCAGCCATTCCGCCGCGGGCGAGGCCGCGACGCCTGCCGCCCAGAGAGTGGTCCGGGCAGGCAGGAACTCGCCGCCGAGCACGATGCCGTCAGCGCGGCATTCGGAGACCGGCTGCCCCAGCCTGACCTCGACGCCGAGACGCTCCAGCGCCCGGCCGGCATAGGCCGAGAGATCCTCGGTGAAGCCGGCGAGGATGCGCGGACCGGCCTCGACCAGGATCACGCGGGCACTGCGCGTATCGATATTGCGGAAATCGCCGCGCAGCGTGTCATGCGCCAGCTCGGCGATGGTGCCGGCGAGCTCGACGCCGGTCGGCCCCGCCCCGATGATCACGAAGGTCAGCCATTCGGCGCGGCGCGCCGGATCGGTCTCCCATTCCGCCTGCTCGAAGGCCGAGAGGATGCGGCGCCGGATGCGCGTCGCATCCTCCAACGTCTTCACGCCCGGCGCATAGGGCTCCCACTCGTCATGGCCGAAATAGGAATGGCGGGCGCCGGTGGCGAGGATCAGCGTGTCGAAGCCGATCGGGCGCTCGCCCTCCAGCAGCACCTGCCGGTTCGTCCGGTCGACGCCGGTGACCGTGCCGAGCAGGGTCGTGACGTTCTTGTGGCCGCGCAGCAGAAAGCGGATCGGCCAGGCGATCTCCGAGGTCGGCAGCGAGGCGGTCGCGACCTGATAGAGCAGCGGCTGGAACAGGTGATGGTTGCGCTGGTCGATCATGGTGATCCGGACCGGCGCGCCGGCGAGATTGCGCGCGGCTTCGAGACCGCCGAAGCCGGCGCCGACGATGACGACGTGATGTGCCGCTGCGGCCGTCATCGACCCTTCGGGGTCAGCGCGACCGCCGCCTCGGAGGTGAGCATGCGGAAGGTGAAGCTCTCCTGCAGATAAAGTTCGACCGTCGTCGCGGTGTGGGCGAGGTAGCCGATCGAGATGTCCTGGCCGAGATCGAGCTCGAAATCGCCACCGCGCGTGGTCACGAGGAAGCCGCCCTCGATCGCCGGCGCCCAGATCACCCCGCCATCGACGATGCGCTCCAGATGGTGAAAGATCGGATAGCCCTCCTCGTTCCCGCCGCATGCGGCCCGGTAGGCATCCTCCCCCAGCACCAGCGCATAGGGGCCGTTGCAACCGGCGAGCTTGAGGTCGTTCAGGGCCCTGGCGACCGCCTCGGGATAATCGTCGAGATCGGTCGGCAAGGGCACGGCGGCGTTGCTGCTGCCCTCGCGCAGCCCGGTGATCCCGGCCGCGGCATAGCCCTCGAAGACGGCGCGGTCCTCGGCGAAGGCGATCGTCTTCGCGGCATCCTTCAGCGGTTGCCAGTCGGAATCGTCCGAGCCGCGCTCGACATCGTCGATCGCCTCGCGCGTCAGCGTGAAGGGCACACGCAGTTCGACCAGCGGCTGGGCCTGGCGCAGCAGCGAGCGGATGCCCTCGCCCGGCGCCTCTATCGGGCGCGTATGCCCCGTCCCGACGGCCGAGAAAGCCGTCCCCTTCGGTCCGTCCACGTCGACGATGCGGCGCGCCGCGAGATAGCGCTTCAGCGTTCGCGAAGCCTCCTCCTCGATCTGCGCCCAGGCAGCGTCCGAGATGGGAGCGAGCTCCCGATGCAGATTATTCATGGCCTGCCTCTTTCTTCAGGGAGCCGATGCCGAGCGAGCCGTCGCCCGGGAAACGGGGTGGAGGTGACGCCGGCTCGGGCGTTACGGATGCCTGTGCCGATGCAGCCTTCTCCGGGGTCACGCCATCCAGGAAGGTCGCGCTCGGCACGAAGAACAGCGAGCCCGTGACGGCGCGGCTGAAATCGAGCAGCCGGTCGTAATTGCCCGGCGGCGAGCCCACGAACATGTTTTCCAGCATGCGCTCGATCCGGCGGGGATTGCGCGAATAGCCGATGAAATAGGTGCCCGCCTCGCCCGTGCCGGCCTGGCCGAAGGGCATGTTGACGCGCAGGATGTCCACCGGCTCGCCATCCTCGGTGATGCTGGTCAGGACATTGTGGGCATAAGGCTTCTTCACCGCATCGGGCTGCTCGATATCGGAGAGCTTGTAACGGCCGACGATGTTCTCCTGTTCCTCGACCGGCACTTTGTCCCAGCGCGCGATGTCGTGCAGGTATTTCTGGACGATGACATAGCTGCCGCCCGTGAAGGCGGCATCCTCGTCGCCGATCAGGGTCGCCGCGACAGCGTCCGACCCGTTCGGATTCTCGGTGCCATCGACGAAGCCGATCAGGTCGCGGTCGTCGAAATAGCCGAAGCCATGAACCTCATCGACCGTGGTCACGGCGCCTTCGAGCCGGATCATGATCTGCTTGGCAAGCTCGAAGCAGAGGTCCATCCGGCTGCTCGAGCGGATATGGAAGAGGATGTCGCCCGGCGTCGAGACGGCGTGATGCACGCCGCGGATCTCCCGGAACGGGTGCAATTCCTTCGGCCGCGGCCCGTCGAAGAGACGATCCCAGGCCTGCGAGCCGATGCCCATGACGCAGGACAGGTTGCCCTGAAGATCGCGGAAGCCGACGGCCCTGAGCAGCGAGGAGAGGTCGGCGCAGAGGCCGCGCACTGCTGCCTCGGCATCGCTACCGGGGTTGACCGTCACGACCAGGAAGATCGCCGAACGCGTCAGCCCCGCTGCGACCGGCTGCGAGACGATGGTGGGCGTGTCTGTGTCCATGGACGACCGTTCGATAGCCTTGACGCGAGCCTGCAGCCGTCCGGTGCCGGGCAGGCGCCCCAGCTTGCACCGACGCGGGGGTGGAACTCAATCCATGTCGTGGCGCTTCAGTCCTCGCGCTCGCGCTGCTGCGGCGCGCCTTCTTCCGCCTCGTCGATGGGTTCGCCGGGAATGACGTAGCTGCCCTTGAGCCAGCGGCCGAGGTCGATATCGGCGCAGCGCGAGGAGCAGAACGGCTTGAAGCGCGCGACCGCCGGCTTGCCGCAAATCGGACAGGGCTTCGGGGCCGGCGGGGCGTTGTCGTTGTCAGTCATATTTGAGCGTGATTCCTCCATCGACGACGAGCTCGATGCCGGTGACGTAGCGGGCCTCGTCGCTGGCGAGGAAGAGCGCGGCATTGGCCACGTCCCAGGCCTCGCCCATATGCCCCATCGGGACCTGCGCCGCGCGGGCGGCCCACATCGCATCGACATCGCCCTTGCCGTAGACGTCGGCCAGGCCGGCGGAGTGCTCGACCATCGGCGTCTTCATCAGGCCGGGCAGGATCGCGTTCACGCGGATCTTCTGCGGCGCATATTGTACGGCGGTCGTGCGGGTGAGCTGGTTCAGCGCCGCCTTGGTCGCGGAATAGCTGGCATAGGGTACGCCGGTATGGCGGATCGAGGCGATCGACGAGATGTTGATGATCGATCCGCCCTCGCCCGTCTCCTCGAACTGGCGCTGCATCACCGGGATGACGTGCTTCATCGCCAGGAAGGCGCCGGTGAGATTAACCCGGAAGACGCGCTCCCAAACCTCCTCGGAGAGATCGACGACGCTGCCGACCTCGGCGATGCCGACATTGTTGTCGAGGATGTCGATGCGGCCATAGCGGCCGAGCGCCTGGCCGACGAGCCCGGCGACCTGCTCCGCCTTCGTCACATCCGCCTGCAGGGCGAAAGCCTCGCCGCCCTCGTTGCGGATGATGCCGGCGGTCTCCTCGGCCGCGTCGCGGTTGATATCGGCGCAGACGACCCTTGCACCCTCGCGAGCGAAGATCGTCGCCGTCGCCTTGCCATTGCCCCAGCCCGGCCCGATCGACCCCGCCCCGGCCACGATCGCGACCTTGCCGCTCAGACGTCCCGTCATCTCAGCTTCCCTCTCATCGACGCGTTTCCCGGCCGCAAGATCAGCCGCGAGGCGCGATCAGGCAACCCGCATCGGCGCCGTGTCAGGCTGCGTTCATCCAGCCGAAGCGGATGGGGAAGCCTTCGCCGCCCAGGAGATTGACCGTCTCGTAGAGCGGCAGGCCGACCACGCCCGTGTAGGAGCCGACGAGCTTGACGACGAAGGAGCCGGCAATGCCCTGCACGGCATAGCCGCCGGCCTTGCCGCGCCATTCGCCGGAGGCGAGATAGGTCTCGATATCCTCGGTGGAGAGGCGCTTGAAACGCAGGCGCGTCTCGACGATCCGATCCCGGATCGCACCCGAGGGCGTCACCAGCGCGACGCCGGTATAGACGCGATGCGCGCGGCCCGAGAGCAGACGCAGGCAGGCCGCCGCCTCATCGACGATCTCGGCCTTGGGGAGAATGCGCCGGCCGACGGCGACCACCGTGTCGGCGGCGAGAACATAGCAGCCTTCGAGGTCGGCCCGCGCCCTGGCGCCCTCGCGCGCGGCCTGCGCCTTCTCGCGCGCCAGCCGGCGGGCGAGATCGCGCGGGCGCTCGCCCTTTAGTGGCGTCTCATCGAGATCGGCAGGCAGAAGCGCGTCCGGCTTCAGCCCGGCCTGCTCCAGCAGTGCGAGGCGGCGCGGCGAGGCCGATGCGAGAACGAGCATCGGCCGCCAGCCGGGATGCTTGGGAGAGGAGAAAAGGCTCAACAGGCTGCTCGACAGGATTGGGGCGCCGGGATCGGTACCGGATCAGCCTTTAGAGCATTTCGGCAGCCCGATAAATCCACCCGGAAACGCGAAGCCGGCTGAGTGCTCCCCATTTGAGCACCCGGCCCGGCTGCCTGAAATCCATGCGGGGCACTGGTATACCAGGCATTGCCAAGCCGCGCCGTTGACGGCAGACTTCCCTCCCCTCGGCGCTCCGCTCTCTGGTGGCGCCGATCTACCGGAGTTTCCCTCATGGCCCGCACGCGCAAATCGACGGGCTCCGCCCTTGCGACCGGGGCGGAGGCGCAGGTTCTCGCGGCCCGCCTGATGTCGATGCAGGCGGAGGCCGGACTGACCATCGCGATGCGGATGCCGCTGCTGATGAAGGGCGCCTTCGGTGACAGCCGCGGCCAGCGCGAGGCGACCAAGGCCGTGACGGAAAAGGTCTCTGCCGTGCTTGAGAGCAGCTTCGCCGCCACGCAGGCGACGGCGGCCTTCTGGTGGGGTCTCGCGCTCAACCCGCTCGGGCAGGTCGATCTGGCGACGGCGGCAGTCAAGGCTGCCGACAGCACGCTGGAGCCCTTCGCCCGGCGCACCCGCGCCAATGCGGCGCGCCTCAGCGGCTATCGCCGCTAAGGCTCAACTGACGATCAGCCCTGGCTTTCAGGCGCGGCTTCCGTCACGGGCAACGACGCCTGCTGCGCATGCTCGCGCTCCAGCTTGCGGTAACGCGCGACGCTGACGGGAATCAGCGCGAGATAGGCGATCACGACGACCGCCAGCACCTCGAAGGTGTAGGCGAAGAGCAGGCCGGCGACGATCACCACGGCAACGAAGATCGGCAGCACCTGATTGCGCGGAACACGCGTGCCGAGCGTCTTGCCGGCATAGCAGGGGATACGCGAGATCGTCAGGAAGGCGATGAACAGGATGTAGATGCCGACGAAGAGCGCGCCGTATTCCTGCACGGGCACGCCGATCATGTGCAGATAGACCGGCAACATGGCCGTGATCGCACCGGCCGGGGCCGGCATGCCGACGAAGAAGTTCTTCTGCCATTCCGGACGATCGGGATCGTCGATCATCACATTGAAGCGCGCGAGACGCAGCGCCATGGCACAGGCGAGGGTCAGCACGATGATCCAGCCGAACGACTTCAGGTCGTGCAGGACGAAGATCCACAGGACGTAGCCGGTGGCGACGCCGAAATTGACGAAATCGGAGAGCGAATCGAGCTCGGCGCCGAAGCGCGAAGTGCCCTTGAGCATGCGGGCCAGACGGCCGTCGACACCGTCAAGTGCCGCCGCAATCAGGATGCAGATCGTCGCCGTTTCGAGCTTGCCCTCCACGATAAGGCGCATCGCGGTGAGGCCGAGGCAAAGCGCAAGCAGCGTGATGACGTTCGGCGCCAGCAGCCGGAAAGGAATCGGCTTGAAACGGGCACGCTTGGATTCGGCGCGCTCGGGCTCGAAGGGAGGGAACAGGTCGCTCATGTCAGCCGGAATACGCGGTTTTGGGGGCGCAGGCTAGGCACCGACACATGTCATCCCGCACGCGCTGCGGCGCGCAGTGCCGCGGCACAGATGCGGGATCGTCATCCGGAGAAGGGGTTCTTGTCGGCAGCGTCGAGGATGGGCGCCCCATTCGGCGGGCGATCCCGTGTCTGCGCAGCGGCATTCGCATGCCGCAGCGCGCACGGGATGACACTCTTCCTCAGATATCGCGGAAGCTGCGCGCCACCGGCTCGTTGCCAGTCAGATCGGCGAGCACGGTCTCGCCGGCGATCGCGGTCTGGCCCTCGCCGACCAGCGGCACGACATGGGACGGCAGGTAGACGTCGACGCGCGAGCCGAAGCGGATCAGGCCAAAGCGCTCGCCGGTGCCGAGCACATCGCCTTCCTTGACGAAGGGCACGATGCGGCGCGCGATCAGGCCGGCGATCTGGACGACACCGACGATGCCGGACTTGGTCTCGATCGCCAGCGCGTTGCGCTCGTTGTCATCGCTCGCCTTGTCGAGCTCGGCATTGAGGAAGAGGCCGGGCGTATAGGCGATCTTGGCGATGCGGCCGGGCACGGGGGCGCGGTTCACATGGCAGTCGAAGACGTTCATGAAGATCGAGATGCGGGTCATCGGCTCCGCCGGCAGCTCAAGCTCCGGCGGCGGCAGCGACTGCGCGATCTGGCTGATGCGGCCATCGGCGGGCGAGATCACCAACCCCTCGCGTTGCGGCGTGACGCGGATCGGATCGCGGAAGAAGTAGCAGATCCAGATCGTGATGATCGCGCCGATCCAGCCGAAGGGCGACCAGAGATTGGCGAGGATGATCGTCGACACGAGGCCGATCGCGATGAAGACATAGCCCTCCTTGTGGATGGGCACGATCACCTTGCGGACGGAATCGACGAGAGACATGAGGCGGTTTCCGTTGGGCTGCCGGCGCCGGGCGCACGGGAATGGCTTGGTCGCCACCGAAGGCCGGCAGCGAGCGTTGCGCTGATTTAGGAGGTTCCGGCGCGAAGGGAAAGCCCCGGTGCGCGCCGGTGGACGGCGCGATGTCGCAGCCGTCCCGGTCAGGCTGCCCGGTGCGGCACCTGGACGAAGCGAACCGCCGCCTTCCAGGTCAGCAGGGCGAAGACGACGAGGACGATGCCCTGAGCGATGCCGAAGGGCGGCTCGGACTGCGTCGGCGCCAGCGCATGCAGGGCCGGAACCTTGCCGAAGAGCTGCGCGACGAGCACGAAGACCAGCAGGTAGAAGGAGAGCACGGCCATGATCGCGTAGACGCGGCGCCAGCTGCCTTCAAGCCGTCGTCCATAGAGCGCGTAGGCCGCGATCGCGACCAGCACGATATGGATCGCGCCGACGATATGGGAGGGCAGCACGCCGTTGAACGGAAAGCCGAAGCCGGTCGTGCTCGTGGCGAAGGCCGTGGACAGGAAGATTCCGGTCCAGCCCGGCCGCGTGTGCCCCTGGAGCAGCCCGGCGGTCACCGGAAATCCGGCCACGATAGCGATCAGGCTCAACCAAGTGTGGAAACCTACGAACGTGGTCGGATCGAACATGGCAGCCCCCCAGCTTCACCTTGCCGGGGCAGCATGCAGGAAACAGATCGCAGTTGCGAGCGGTTTCAAACTGGCCGGCGCGTGCCGGCCCAGCTTTTAGGTCAGCGTTACCCGGACGCTCTCGCCCTCGGCCTCGGTCGCGCGCTGGAGTGTGGCCTTGGCCTCGTCGACCTCGCGCTGGCGGTTCCACATCGCGGCATAGACGCCGTCAGCGGCGAGGAGATCGCGATGATGGCCACGCTCGACGATTTGGCCCTTGTCGAGCACGATGATCTCATCGGCATTGACCACGGTCGAGAGCCGATGGGCGATGACCAGCGTCGTGCGGCCCTCGCTGACCCGATCGAGCGCGTCCTGGATTTCCTTCTCGGTGAAGGAATCAAGCGCCGAGGTCGCCTCGTCGAGGACGAGCACCGGCGGGCCCTTCAGGATGGTGCGGGCGATGGCGACGCGCTGCTTCTCGCCGCCCGAGAGCTTCAGGCCGCGCTCGCCGACCGAGGTCGCATAGCCTTCCGGCAGCAGGCGGATGAAGCGGTCGATCTGGGCAAGGCGCGCGGCCTCCTCGACCTCGGCCGTCGTCGCCTCGGGGCGGCCGTAGAGGATGTTGTACTCGATGGTGTCGTTGAACAGCACCGTGTCCTGCGGGACCATGCCGATGGCGGCGCGCAGCGAGACCTGCTGGACATCGGCGATCGGCTGGCCATCGATCAGGATGCGGCCTCCTTGCGGCTCATAGAAGCGGAAGAGCAGGCGCGAGATCGTCGATTTGCCGGCGCCGGACGGGCCGACGATGGCGACGGTCTGCCCCGGCAGGACCTTAAACGAGACGCCGCGCAGGATCGGCCGCTCCGGCACATAGGCGAAATGCACGTCCTCGAAGGCGACCTCGCCGGCCGGGACCGCCAGTGGCTTTGCACCGGGCTTGTCCTGAATCTCGGGATCGCGGCCGATCAGCGAAAACATCTGGGCGATGTCGAGCGTCGCCTGCTTGATCTCGCGATAGACCGTGCCCATGAAATTCAACGGCAGGTAAAGCTGGATCAGCATGGCGTTGATCAGGATGAGGTCGCCGACCGTGTTGGTGCCGGCCTGGAAGCCGCGCACCGCCATCACCATAGACAGCGTCAGCCCCACCGCGAAGATCGCGGCCTGCCCGAAATTCAGCCAGGCGAGCGAGGTGTAGGACTTGATCGAGTTGCGCTCGTAGCGCGCCATCGACTGGTCGTAGCGCGCGGTCTCGCGGGCCTCGGCGCCAAAATACTTCACCGTCTCGTAGTTCAGCAGCGAGTCGATCGCCTTGGCGTTGGCGTCGGTATCCGACTCGTTCATCGCCGAGCGGATGGCGATGCGCCACTCCGTCGCCTTGATGGTGTAGGTCATGTAGGCCGTGACCATCGTGACCAGCACGACGACGTAGCGCCAGTCGAACAAATAGAGCAGCACGGCGATGATCAGCGCGACCTCGATGATGACCGGCACGAGCTGGTTGAGGCCGAGGCGCACCATCTCCTCGATGCCGTTGCGCCCACGCTCCAGCACGCGGGTGAGCCCGCCGGTTTTGCGCTCCAGATGGAAGCGCAGCGAGAGGTGGTGGAGGTGACCGAAGGTCTGGAGCGCGAGCGTGCGCACCGCATGCATGAAGACCGGCGCGAAGATGGCGTCGCGCATCTGGACGAAGGCGGCCGCGCCAACGCGGGCAAGGCCGTAAAGCACCGTCAGAGCCAGCGGCGCACCCACGAGCCAGGGCAGCCATTTCTCCAGATTCGAATAGGTGCCGGCCAGCGCGTCCGTCACCCATTTGAAGGTGAAAGGCACGCCCATCAGCACGAGCCGCCCGCACACCATGAGCGCGAAGGCCGCGACGACGCGGCCGCGCAGATCGCCACGCTCCGCCGGCCAGAGATAAGGCCAGAGCGCGTGGAAGGTGGCGAAGAAGCCGGAACCCGGCTGGATGACGGCAGAGCGATGGAAGCTCGGCGCCGGGGGCGGCGCTGACGGCGCGGACATTTTCAAACGATTCCAGTTGGCGCGTTCATATAGCGCCATTGCCGGAGAATGTCGTTGCGTGGGGAGCATGCGGCGGGCTGCCCGAAAGCTGCCTTGCCATCGCCCTATGACGGGTATCTGATCCCGACCCTGGCGCTCGACGCCCGCCATCAGGGAAGGAAACACCATGAAGGCTCAACAGCTTGTCGCCTCCGGGCTCGGCATCGCCGCCGCCCTCCTCCTCGCTCTACCCGCCACGGCGCAGAATTCCCGGCCGCATCCGCAGATCACGATCACCAACCAGCGCACCGTGCCGCTCAGCAATTTCGCGATCGCGACGCCGGGCGACCAGCCCCGCCTCGTCGCCAAGCTCGCCAAGCCGCTGGCGCCGGGCAAGAGCGTCGCACTCAAGCTCAACAAGCCTCAGGGCTGCGCCTATACGGTGCAGGCGCGGTTCGACGACGAAGCGGAAAGCGACGCCGATATGGACCTGTGCAAGGATCGCGTCATCCGCCTGACGGAGTGAGGACCTAACACCTCCCACCCCGTCATCCCGGACAAGCGGCGAAGCCGCGCCGATCCGGGATCCATGCCGGAACCTTTCCGGCAAAGGTTCAGGCATGGATCCCGGGTCTGCGCTTCGCTCCGCCCGGGATGACGAGCGTTTTCGGCGGGAAGGTTCTCAAGCCGTCGCACCGGCCTTGACCAGCTTGTAGGTGATCGAGTCGACCAGTGCCTGGAATGAGGCATCGATGATGTTGGCGCTGACGCCGACCGTGGTCCAGCGCTCGCCGGTCTCGTCGCCCGACTCGATCAGCACGCGCGTGACGGCATCGGTGCCGCCCTGGAAGATGCGGACCTTGTAATCCACGAGGCGCAAGCCGCCGATCAGCGACTGGTAGCGGCCGAGATCCTTGCGCAGCGCGATATCCAGCGCGTTGACCGGGCCGGCATCGCCCTCGGCAGCGGAGATCAGCAGGTCGTCACCGACCTTCACCTTCACGATCGCCTCGGAGAAGGTGACGAGTTCGCCGAGCGCATTGTAGCGGCGCTCGACATTCACGGCGAAACGCTCGACCGCGAAATAATCCGGGACTTCGCCGAGGATGCGCTTCACCAGCAGGAAGAACGAGGCGTCGGCGCCCTCGAAGGCATAGCCCTGCGCCTCCTTGTCCTTGACCTCCTGCAGCACGCGGTTGAGCCGCGGGTCGTCGCGGCCGAGCGTGACGCCGATGCGCTCCAATTCGGCGACGAGGTTCGACTTCCCGCCCTGATCGGAGATCAGGACCTTGCGGGTGTTGCCGGTCGCTTCCGGCGCGACATGCTCGTAGGTGCGCGGATCCTTCAGCACGGCCGAGGCGTGGATGCCGGCCTTGGTGGCGAAGGCCGAGGCGCCGACGAAGGGCGCGTGCCGGTTCGGGGCGCGATTCAGCATCTCGTCGAGCGCGCGCGAGACATGGGTCAATTCGCCGAGCTGGTCCTCGCTGACGCCGAGCTCGAAGCGGCCGCGATAGCGCTCCTTGAGCTTCAGCGCGCCGATCAGCGTGACGAGATTGGCATTGCCGCAGCGCTCGCCCAGACCGTTGAGCGTGCCCTGAATCTGACGCGCACCGGCCTCGACGGCGGCCAGCGAATTGGCGACGGCGCACCCGCAATCGTCATGGGCGTGGATGCCGAGATGATCGCCCGGCACGGTCTTGGCGACCTCGCGCACGATCGCGCCGACCTCGTCCGGCAGCGTGCCGCCATTGGTGTCGCAGAGCACGACCCAGCGGGCGCCGGCCTCATAGGCCGTGCGGGCGCAGGCGAGCGCGTAGTCGGGATTGGCCTTGTAGCCGTCGAAGAAATGCTCGCAGTCGAGCATCACCTCGCGGCCGGCGGCCTTCGCGGCTTCGACGCTCTCGCGGATGCCGGCGAGGTTCTCCTCCAGCGAAATCTCCAAGGCGACATGGACGTGATAGTCCCAGCTCTTGGCGACGAAGACGATGGCGTCGGCCTTGGCCTCCAGCAACGCGGCGATGCCGGGATCGTTGGCGGCCGAGCGCCCTGCCCGCTTGGTCATGCCGAAGGCGGCGAATTTCGCCTGCTTGGTCGCCTTCTGCTCGAAGAAGGCGGTATCCAGCGGATTGGCGCCGGGATAGCCGCCCTCGACATAATCGACGCCGAGCCGGTCAAGCAGGCTCGCCACCGCGCGCTTGTCGTCGAGCGAGAAGTCGACGCCCGTAGTCTGGGCGCCGTCGCGCAGCGTCGTGTCGAAGAGATGGACGCGTGCCGCGCTCATCGCTCCCGCCTCAATTTGAAGCGGACGACGCGCGGCACGACCATCGCCAGCATGACCAGCTTGATGGCGAAGGAGAGCGAGCCCGCCGGGCGAATCTTCGAAGTCATGGCTTTTCATCCAGCGGAGCCGGAAGCCGCCGCAGATCGACAGGAGTTTCGGGATCGATCTCGCCAATCATCGCCGGCTTGAGATCGTAGAGGGAGGCGACCGCTTCAAGCGCCGCCGGCGCATCGACATTGATGCCCCAGGAGGAGACCGTGCGCACGAAAGCGCGGGTCGTCATCAATGTGACGGGGTAGTCGATTTCCAGGAACAGGCCCGGGACCTTGCGATCCTCGTAGAGCACGACAGCCGAAGACACATCGTCCGGCCGCCAATGATCGACGAATTCACGCAAGGCGAGCTCGCCCGAATTGCGCAGCCCCGATTTCAGGCGAGCATCCTCCTCCGGTGTACGGGCACGGGCACGCAGCGCCGCAATGCCCTCGCCGACGATGGTGGGCACACGCATCAACGCATCGCCCTCCTCCGCGATCCAACGCCGGATCTCGGCCGCATATGGCTTGCTCTCGTCACCGACCAGCTCGTCCTCGACCCGGTCGACGAGGACGATGCGACGGTTGAGCCGCACCAGCATCGGCAGGAGGCCGGCCGCCGCCAGACGCAGGAGCGGCCCGGCATCGGCAATGACGATCGGCTCCCGCGAGGCGCGCGTCATCATCGCTTCATCTCCCAGGTCGTCGTCGGCTCGCCGGTGGCAGGGTCCTTGCCGTCCTTGAGGGCGATGCCCATCGCGGCGAGCTCGTCGCGGAGGAGATCGGACTCGGCGAAGTTCTTCGCGCGGCGGGCGTCGAGGCGGGCGGCGATCAGGCGTTCCACCTCGGGCGCAACGACGGCGGGAGCTGCCACCTCCGGCAGGGCGATGCCGAGCAGGTCGAGGCCGGCCAGCAGTGCCGGCAGGTCGCCCGCCTTGCGCAGGGCATGCAGCTCGGCCAGCACGCGGGCGGTGTTGAGATCATCCGCCAGCGCGTCGAGCAGCTCGACCGAAGGCTGGGATGCCTTCGAGCCCTGCGCGGCTTCCGCCCAGTCCTGAAGCGTCTTCTCCGCCTCCTCCAGCGCCTTCACCGTCCAGTCGATCGGCTGGCGGTAATGGGTTTTGAGCATCGCAAGGCGCAGCACCTCCCCCGGCCATTTGCGGCCGCCGAACACATCCGTTTCCAGCAGCTCGTTGATGGTGACGAAGTTGCCGAGCGACTTCGACATCTTCTCGCCTTCGACCTGCAGGAAGCCGTTATGCATCCAGATATTCGCCATCAGCGGCTGCCCTTCCGCGGCGCCGAAGGCGCAGCAGGACTGCGCGATCTCGTTCTCGTGGTGTGGGAAGACGAGATCGATGCCGCCGCCATGGATGTCGAAGACGTTCTTCTCGGGATCGTCGCAGGAAAGCCCGCCGCCGAAGGGCGTCAGCAGCTTCGCCATCGACATGGCCGAGCACTCGATATGCCAGCCCGGGCGGCCGGGCGTGGCGATGCCGGCCGGCGACGGCCAGCCGGGATCGATGCCGTCGCGGCTCGGCTTCCACAGCACGAAATCCATGGCGTCGCGCTTATAGGGCGCGACATCGACGCGGGCGCCGGCCAGCATCTCGTCGAGCGAGCGGCGGGCGAGCGTGCCGTATTTCGGCGCCTTGACGAGATGGGCGACGGCCGGAACGTGGAAGAGCACGTGTTCCTCGGCGACATAGGCGACGCCGCGCGCGATCAGGCGCTCGATGATCGCCTTCATCTCCTCGATATGCTCGGTGGCGCGGGGCTCCGTCGTCGGCCTCAGCGTGCCGAGCGCGTCGATATCGGCATGGAACTGCGCCGTCGTCGTCTCGGTGACCTTCGCAATCGCCTCGTTCAGCGGCAGGCCGGGATAATCACGCGCCGCGCGGGCGTTGATCTTGTCGTCGACGTCCGTGAGGTTGCGGGCGTAGGTGACGTGATCGGCGCCGTAGATATGGCGCAGCAGCCGGTAGAGCACGTCGAAGACGATGACCGGGCGGGCATTGCCGATATGGGCGTAGTCGTAGACCGTCGGGCCGCAGACATACATGCGGACATTCGACGAATCGATCGGCGCGAAGTCCTGCTTCGTCCGCGTCAGCGTGTTGTAGAGCCTCAGGGTCGGCGACATCGGGGCTAAATCCTGGGAAACGAACGGCGAAATACGAAAGGGCGACCTGGCCGCTGGCCGGGGGCGCTTTTGTCGGTTCGTTTTTCAGGACGAGGACGTGAGCAGCCGGCCAGCGAAAGCTAGCGGCAAATAATGCAAGTGCTGTTGATGGCGGCTCGCGTCATGATCGGAACTGATTGCCTTTCCGCGGGCTTTCCGTCAAGAGGGCGCCCGATTGCTGCAATGCAGCATTGCCTCAAGATTGCCGCGGTTCATTCAAATTTAACCGGCCGGAACCATCCTCCCGATTCGCGGGTTCTGCGCCCGCAACCCATCAGGAATCAGAATTCATGCGCCGCGCCGTGGCTCTCGTCGGACTGTTCGGGATCGCCATCGCCGGCATTTCGCTGTCGGTCATGCCGACCAGCCGCTCGGTCGCGGCCGCCAACGAGCCGCGCACCTTCCTGATCCCCGCCAGCGACGGCTACGGCGTCGCCGACTGCATCTCGACCAAGGCCGAATGCGGCAAGATCGTCGCCAATGCCTGGTGCGAGTCGCAAGGCTTCGGCAAGGCGGTCGCCTTCGGCGTCGCCAACCGCGAGGACTTCACCGGCTCGGTGACGAAGCCGAGCCCGGCCCAGGCGGCCGAGCAGCCGCTCAGCATCACCTGCGGCGAGTAAGAGCGTCCTTGCGCTGCGTCTCCCACCAGTCGCGCTGCCAGTCGAGATAGCCCAACAACTCTCCCTGGCGGCGTTCGAGCACCTCAGTCCAGCCCGTTTCCTCCATCGCGCCCAGCATCGCGAGATAACTGTCGACCCGCCACTCTTCTCCCGGCAGCGCGAAGAAGATGTGGCGCAAGCGCAATTCTCGCAGGTTCTTGCTCGGCCTTGCGGGAAACACCCTCTCAACGACTCTGCGTAGAATGCGCCCCTCGCTCACATATCGGCCGAATGGCATCAGATAATCATCGAGCCACTCGCCCGGGCCGGTGTCGGAAAATGCCGAAAGCGGCTTTCGTCCCTCCAGCATCAAGGCAAGCTCGAAACCGGTATGGACGAGATAGGGAACGCTCCGGAGCGGGTGCCATGCCTGGAGGCGGATCGTGCCTATGCCCTGGGGAAACGCGAAACCCGCGAATGCCCATAAAGCCGGCAAGTCCTCGGTATCGAATTCGTAGTTCCGCTCGATATCCGGATCGTCTTCGGCATCGCCACCGATCAGGCTTCGCAAGCCGGCGAGATCGTCGAGCCGAAGCATCGCTTCCAAAATGGGGCAGCCCGTAGCCGGGTCCAGCGCCTGAAGGATGAACCGACGCGGCGAGGCGACAACCGCCCCGCCCACTACTTAATCCATTCCGAGCATTTCGGCGGCTCGCCCGAGGTGCCCCAGGGCATGATCGGAACGGTCGAGGTCGAGTTCTGCGGCGAACCGTCGATCAGCTTGTCGGTATAGACGAGATAGACCAGCACGTTGCGCTTGGCATCGCAGCCGCGGACGATCTGCATCTTCTTCCAGACCAGCGAACGGCGCTCGCGGAAGACGACATCGCCCTGGTCCGCCTTTTCCTTGAACTTGATCGGGCCGATCTGGCGGCAGGCGAGCGAGACCTCGGAGACCTCCTCGGCCAGTCCGAACATGCCGGAGACGCCGCCCTTCTCGGGCACGGTGTAATGGCAGGCAACGCCCTCGACGATGGGATCGTCGACGCCGTAGACGGCGAGCTTGTCGTTCGGCGTCAGCATCTTCCAGACCGTGGATTTCCTGAAGATCAGGTCTTCCTGCGCCGAGGCCGGCGACAGCATCATTCCCGACAGGGTGAGGGCCAGCGCGGCCAGGACCCAACGACTAAGCAGCATTCCCATTCTCCAGGCGCGTTCCAGCTTGGCGCCGGTCAGGATATGGGAAGCCGAACGGCAGTGCACCAGAGCTTTGCACCGCACACCATCGATCTGCGGATCACGACCGGGACGAACCACACCATGCTGCCGGGACTGGAGAGCGATAGGCTGCTGCTGCGCCCGCGAAGCCTCGCGGACCTCGACGCCATCGTCAGCATGAATGCCGATCCGCAGGTGATGAAGCATATCGCCGCCGTCGGCGACCCCGCGATGAAGCGCGATGCCGTCGCGGCGCGCAGCTTCAACCATGTCGGGCGCGGGCTGGGCTACTGGTCCGTATTCGCGAAGGCCGAGCCCGATGCCTTCCTCGGTTATGTCGGGCTCATCCCCGATGGCGATGCGGCCGAGGACGTCCAGCTGAGCTACCGCTTCACGGTCGCAAACTGGGGCCAAGGTTATGCGCGGGAAACCGCGGCGCGCCTGCTGCGGCATGGTTTCGAGACGCTCGCGCTGGCGAGCGTCGCCGTGACCACGCATCCGCTCAATCTGGCCTCGCTGCGTCTGGCCGAACGGCTGGGTTTCCAGCCTGCGCCGATGGACCCGACGATCCTGATCGGCGATCCCGCGGTGATCGCCACGCGCTTTCGCCTGACCGGCGAAGCGTGGCGTGGCCTCAACCCGCCAGCGGCTTGAAGACGAGATAGGCGGCGGCGAGCGCGCCGATCACGCCGAGCGCGAAGAGGACGAGCTTCAGCCGCGTCATCGTGCTGGCGAAGGCGACATTGCCGCCATCGACCTGCGGATAGCGGTCAAGCATGCGCGCCAGCGCGAAATTCTCGGCAACGTCGCAGAGCCCCCCAAGCAGCCAGCCACCGCCACAGAGCGCCGCGACCCACCAGGGCTGGCCGCGCAGTCCAAGGCCGGCGACGATCAGTGCGCCCACGATCGCGTAGGTGAAGGCGCAAGCGACATCCGCCGGCAGCACGCGGTTGCGATAGCGGGCGCGCTTGTCCTCGCCGTAGATCGTGAAGAGCTTCTCGACATCGGCGATAGTGTAGCCGTCCCAGTCGCCCTCGAGCATGCGCGGCACGCCCTGCCGGTTCGACCAGAGGCCGACCGCCCAGAACAGCACCACCACCAGCACCGGCCCCCAGATGAAGAAGGCCAGCGGAATGGCGGTGGAATAGAACGGCACGGTCTCGGTCATGGCGTCTCGGTTCTCGCGTCTGGCTTGGGGCGTGAGGTTATCCGGCCGCCCGGCTGCCGCCAAGACGGGGCAGCCGGGACGCCGATCAGCCCAGCGGCAGGATTTCCTGCTCGATCGCGCCGAAGATCGAATGCCCCGTTGCATCCTTCATTTCGATGCGGATGGTGTCGCCGAAGCGCAGGAACGGCGTCTTGGGTCCGCCACCCCGGATCGTCTCGACCATGCGCTGCTCGGCGATGCAGGCATAACCCTGCCCGCCTTCCGCCACAGGCCGGCCCGGGCCGCCATCGGCATCGCGATTCGAGACCGTGCCGGCGCCGATGATGGTGCCGGCCGAAAGGCGGCGCGTCGCGGCGGCATGTGCGATCAGCGTGCCGAAATCGAAGGTCATGTCGGTGCCGGCATCGGGCTTGCCGAAGAGCGTGCCGTTGACCTGCGCCAGCAGCGGCAGATGCAGACGGCCGTCACGCCAGGCATTGCCCAGTTCCTCCGGTGTCACCGCCACCGGGGAATAGGCCGAGGACGGCTTCGACTGGACGAAGCCAAAGCCTTTCGCGAGTTCGCCGGGAATCCGGTTCCGCAAGCTTACATCGTTGACGAGCATGACGAGGCGGATCGCTCCGAGCGCCTCGTCGCGACTCGCGCCCATCGGCACGTCGCCGGTGACGACCGCGATCTCGGCCTCGAAATCGATGCCGTCCTCCTCGCTGCGGGCCTGCACGGCCTGACGCGGACCGAGCGATGCATCGCTGCCGCCCTGATACATCAGCGGGTCGGTCCAGAAGCTCTCCGGCATGGTCGCTCCCCGCGCCTTCCGGACGAGGTCGACATGGTTCACGTAAGCCGAGCCGTCGAGCCACTGATAGGCGCGCGGCAGCGGCGCGGCGCAGTCATGCTCATGGAAGCGGAAGGACGGGACCGAGCCATGCTCCAGCCCCTCGGCGAGATCGGCCAGGCGCGGCGCATTCCGCTCCCAGTCGTCGAGCGCCGCCTGCAGCGTCGGTACGACGGGGAAGGCATCTGTGGCGCGGGTGAGATCCCGCGAAACGACGACGAGACGGCCGTCACGGCCATGCGCGAGCGAGGCGAGCTTCATGTCTTTTCATTCCTTCCCGGACGCGCCAATAAGGGCATAACAATCCCTCGGGAGGAAACCATATGGAACGTCGCAGCTTTTTGAAATCGGGGGCGCTGGCCGCCGCCGCGACGGCGGTCGCGATGCCGGCGGTCGCGCAGTCGCAGCCCGAGGTGAAATGGCGCCTGACGTCGAGCTTCCCGAAGTCGCTCGACACGATTTTCGGCACGGCGCAGCAGTTCTCGAAATATGTCTCCGAGGCCACCGACGGGAAGTTCGAGATCCAGGTCTTCGCGCCCGGCGAGATCGTACCCGGCCTGCAGGCGCTCGATGCGGTCTCGTCCGGCACGGTCGAATGCGCGCATTCGCCGACCTATTTCTATATCGGCAAGGACCCGACGCTGGGTCTCGGCACCGGCATCCCGTTCGGCCTCAACGCCCGCCAGCAGCATAGCTGGTGGTTCTTCGGCGGCGGCGAGCAGATCGTGAACGGCGTGCTCGACCGCTTCAACGCCTATTCGATTCCCTGCGGCAATTCCGGCTGCCAGATGGGCGGCTTCTTCCGCAACGAGCTCAAGAGCATCGACGACCTCAAGGGCCTGAAATTCCGCATCGGCGGCATGGGCGGCGCGGTGCTCTCGAAGCTCGGCGTGGTGCCGACCCAGATCGCGCCCGGCGACGTCTACCCGGCGCTGGAGCGCGGCGCGATCGACGCGGCCGAGTTCGTCGGCCCCTATGATGACGAGAAGCTCGGCTTCATTCGCGTCGCCAAATACTACTACTATCCCGGCTGGTGGGAGGGCGGCGCGATGCTGCATCTCATCATCGGCAAGGACGCCTGGAACAAGCTGCCGAAGCACTACCAGGCGATCGTCCAGCATGCCTGCGAGGCGGCCAATAACTGGATGCTGGCGAAGTACGACGCGGTCAATCCGGGCGGCCTGCGCCGGCTGGTGGCGCAGGGCGCGCAGTTGCGCGGCTTCCCGCTGCCGGTGATGGAAGCGGCGCTGAAGGCGGCCGAGGAGTACTATGCCGAGACCAGCGCCAAGAGCGCGGACTTCAAGAAGGGCTACGATTCGATGGTCGCCTTCCGCGGCGAGAACCTGCTCTGGTGGCAGGTGGCAGAACTGTCCTACGACTCCTTCATGAACAGGCTGAAGGCGCGCTGAGGCGCGCCTTCCTCAAATCGCCATGACGACGAAACCGCCCGCCGATCCCGATGCCAAGGCGCTCCATCTGGAGCGCTTCCTGCCCTATCGCCTCAATGTCGTCGGCACGCTCGGCGGCCGCGCGCTCGGCCGCATCTATGGCGAGCATTTCGGGATCGGCATCCCGGAATGGCGCGTGGTGGCGCAGCTCGGCGAATTCGGCAAGCTGACCTCGCGCGACATCGGCGAGCTCGCCCAGATGCACAAGACCAAGGTCTCGCGCGCCGTCGGCGAGCTGGAGAAGCGCGGCCTCGTCTCGCGCACGGAGAACCGGCAGGACCGCCGCGAATCCTTCGTGACGCTGACCGCGGCGGGCAAGCGCATCTACGACCAGATCGTGCCGCTGGCGCTCGGCTTCGAGGCGCGCTGGATCGAGGGCATCGCGCCCGACGAACTCAAGGTGTTCGAGCGCGTGCTCTCGACGCTGACCGAGCGCGGCCGGCACCTCGCCGGCAATTACCGCGAGGAAGACGGGGCCTGAGCGGGTAGCGGCCGTCATGCTCGGGCTTGACCCGAGCATCTCATGACACGGAAGCTCTGGAGCTTCTTTCTGCCTGAGTTTCTCGGGTCTGCGCTTCGCTCCGCCCGAGAACGACGAGTGTGGCTTAGAAATACTTCGCCAGATTGCGACGGATACGCTGCGCCGGGTCCTCGCCTTTCGGCGGATGGGCGAAGGCGGTGCCGGTGATCGCCTCAAAGGCCCGGACATAGACCGCGGAGGTCTCGTCGATCAGCTCCTGTGGGATCGGCGGCAGGTCCTGCGTATAGGGGTCGCAGCGGGCGACGACCCAGTTGCGCACGAAGTCCTTGTCGAAGGATTCCGGCTTGCCTCCGGCGGCGAAGCGCTCGGGGTAGCTTTCGGCGAACCAGTAGCGGCTTGAATCCGGCGTATGAATCTCGTCGGCCAGCACGATATTGCCCTCGGCATCGGTGCCGAACTCGTATTTCGTGTCGGCGAGGATCAGGCCGCGTTCGCGGGCGAGCTTCTGGCCGCGGGCGAAGAGCGCCAGCGCATAGGCCGAGACCGTGTCCCACTGGGCCTGGGTCAGCAGGCCCTCGCCGACGATCTGCGCGGCCGAGAGCGGCTCGTCATGGCCGCCGTCGAAGGCCTTGCTGGTCGGGGTGATGATCGCCTGCGGCAGCGCCTCGTTGTCGCGCAGGCCGTCCGGCAGTGTCATGCCGTACATCTCGCGCCGGCCCTGCTTGTACATGGTCAGGATCGAGGTGCCGGTCGTGCCGGCGAGATAGCCGCGCACCACCATCTCGACGGGCAGGATCTCCAGCCGCTTGCCGACGACGACGTTCGGGTCCGGATATTCCAGGACATGGTTGGGGCAGATATCGGCCGTCTGCTCGAACCAGTAGCGCGCCGTCTGCGTCAGCACCTGGCCCTTCAGCGGGATCGAGGCGATCGCGCGGTCGAAGGCCGAAAGCCGGTCGGTCGAGATCAGGATGCGACGGTTGTCGGGCAGATCGTAATTCTCGCGGACCTTGCCGCGATAGTAGTTCGGCAGCTCCGGGATGACGGCTTCGTGAAGAGGCAGATAGTCGGACATGGGCGGAACTTGCCTCATTGGCGCTGCACGGAAGGCCGGCGCGGACGGGCCGCTGCCGCAGGTCTTCTAACCAGATCGGAAGTTTTCCACCACCGGCGCGGCGCATGCGTCCCCGGATTGCTGCGCCCGGCCGGATGTGGCATGCGATGCCCTCGCGATGGAGCACCCGCGCGGCCTGCGAGAGGCGCGGCTCCGCTCCATAGTTCCGTCGTGTTTGGCGGGTGTTCTAGACCACAGTTTGCGAACAGAGCCGGCCCGCCGGCGCGACTATGGATGACGTGACCCGACCTGCGATGATGCTGCGACTTACCAGACGCTTCGGCATGGCCCTCGTGATGCTGGCGGCCCTCGGTGGCACCGCGCTCGCGCAGTCGGCATCCTGCAACGCCTGGCGCGCCGAGCTGGACAGCCTGCAGGGCCAGAGCGGCGCCGATCCGCGCGCGGCGCAAGCCGCCCAGCGCGTCGGCGCCCAGCTTGCGCAACTGAGCAACCAGTACCGCTCCATGGGTTGCGACCGCGGCTTCAGCTTCTTCGATTCGCCGCCGCCGCAGTGCAACTTCATCCGCCAGCAGCTCGGCCAGCTGCAGAATCAATACGGCGCGCTGCAGCGCCAGGCGCAGGGCGGCGGCCTCGAGCAGCGCCGGGCCCAGCTCATCGCCGCGATCAACAACAATTGCCGGGCGCAGCCGCGCGGCTTCTTCGACACGATCTTCGGGCGCGACCCCGCGCCCGGCACGCTCGATTCGACCCTGCCCGAGCTCGATCCGGAACAGCCGGTCGAACCGGCGAAGCCGCGCCTCGGCGGCCCGCAGACCGTCTGCGTGCGCACCTGCGACGGCTATTTCTTCCCGCTCGCCAACAATGCCGGCAATGGCGACGAGATGTGCCAAGCGCTCTGCCCCGGCACAGAGACACTGGCTTATGGCATGAGCACGGGCGGTGACATCCAGAATTCCGCCTCCCGTTCGACCGGCCAGCCCTATTCCTCGCTGGCCAATGCGGGGAAATACACCCGCAGCTTCGATGCCGCCTGCACCTGCCGCGGCCAGGGACAGAGCTGGTCGGCGGCCCTCAAGGATGCCGAATACCTGCTCGACAAGCGCAAGGGCGACGTCATCCTGACCGAGCAGCGCGCGGCCGAACTCTCGCGCCCGAAGGCCGATCCCAAGCGCAAGGGCGCCACCGCGGCCCCCGCGCCTGCCCCAGCGCCGGTTCCGGCCGTGCCTGACGAGAAGCCGATGCCGTCCGAGGATTCGCCGACGGCAGGTACCGAGTCGGCCGGCGTCGGCCCCGATATCGTCGGCGAGAAGGTGCTCGACAAGAAGGACGGGCTGAAGAGCGAATCGCAGAGCTCGACCGGCGAGCGCCGGACGGTGCGGATCGTCGCGCCCAACCTCGCGCCGAATCTGAGCCCGCAGGTCGCGCGACCCTGACGCAAAAAAGTTCCATGCACATTACGCATGGAAGACCAATCGAGAACGACGCGATCACTTCTGGACGCATGGCCGCAACGGCCGCATAAGAGGCCATCCAAGCCGCCTCCGGGAGGCCGCCAGACCCGTCCCACGGCTTCATCGTGCCGCGCGCCCGCTTCTGACGCTCCCCAGCTCAGAAGGCCGCCATGTCAGACACGACTGCGACACCTCCCGCCCATCCCATCCAGTTCGACGACGCCAAACGCCGCCTGAAAGCGATCTTCATCGGCTCGGTCGGCAATCTCGTCGAGTGGTACGATTTCTACGCCTACACGGCCTTCGCGCTCTATTTCGCGCCGGCCTTCTTCCCCTCGCATGATCCGGTGGTGCAGCAGCTCAACGCCGCGACATTGTTCGCGGCCGGCTTTATCGTGCGGCCGATCGGCGGCTGGCTCTTCGGTCACCTCGCCGACCGTTACGGGCGGCGCCTGTCGCTGACCGTGTCCGTCGTGATGATGTGCTTCGGCTCGCTGATCATCGCGGTGACGCCGACCTATGCGACGATCGGCTTCGCGGCGCCTGCCCTGCTGGCGCTGGCGCGCATCATCGAGGGCCTCAGCCTCGGCGGCGAATACGGGGCGAGCGCGACCTATCTCTCGGAGATCGCCGATCCAGAGCATCGCGGCTTCTATTCCAGCTTCCAGTACGTGACGCTGATCGGCGGGCAGCTTACCGCGATCCTCGTGCTGCTCCTGCTCCAGAACGTCTTCCTGACGCATGAGCAGCTGGTGGAATGGGGCTGGCGCATCCCCTTCGTCATCGGCGCGATGCTCGCCGTCACCGCCATGCTGATGCGCCGGCACATGCACGAGACCGAATCCTTCGAAGCCGCCAAGGCGACGATGAAAAAGAAGGAAAGCTCGCTCAGGGGCCTGCTGAAATATCCGCGCGAGGTCGCGATCGTGGTGGGACTCACCGCTGGCGGCACGGCGGCCTTCTACACCTTCACCACCTACATGCAGACCTTCGTCAGGCAGACGGTCGGCCTCTCCGATATGACCACGACCTATGTGATCGCGGGCTCCCTGATCTTCGCGGCGGTGCTGCAGCCGATCTACGGCATGATCTCGGACAGGATCGGCCGCAAGCCGATGCTGATCTTCTTCGGATTGGCGGGCTCGCTCCTGACCGTTCCGATCCTGACGGCGCTGGCCGACACCAAATCGGCCTTCACCGCCTTCCTGCTGATCTGCGGTGCCTGGATCTTCACGGCCGGCTACACCTCGATCAATGCCGTGGTGAAGGCGGAACTGTTCCCGACCGCGATCCGCGCCACCGGCGTCGCCGTGCCCTATGCCGTCACGGTCTCGATCTTCGGCGGCACCGCGCCTGCCATCGCGCTGTTCTTCAAGCAGCAGGGCCACGAGCAGTGGTTCTACTACTACCTCGCCGGCGTCATCTTCCTGTCGTTCCTGGTCTACGCGACCATGCGCGACACCAAGCACGCCTCGGCGATGGAGCGGCATGAGTGAGGCACGGCTACTTCACACGTCATGGTCGGGCTTGTCCCGACCATCCACGTCTTCCTTCATCCAATGCGGTGTTCAAGACGCGGATACTCGCCACAAGGGCGAGCATGACGGGGTGAGAGTCGTCAAGCGCCCTCGCCGGCCAGCCGCCTGAGCGCCTTCTCGCGCCCGATCAGCGGCAGCAATGCCGCCAGTTCCGGGCCATGGTCGAGCCCGGTCAGGGCCTGGCGCAGCGGCATGAACAGCGCCTTGCCCTTGGCGCCCGTGGCCGCCGCAACGGCTTGCGTCCAGCTCTTCCAGGTCGTGGCATCGAAGGGCTCGTCCGGCAGCAATCCTGCCGCCGTCGCGGCAAAGCCGGCATCGGCGATCACCGGCGCGAGCGGCCCCTGCACCACGCGCCACCACTGGGCCCCCTCATCCAGCTTGGCGAGATTGCCGCGCACGGCCTGCCAGAACGCCTCGTCGGCCGGGACGCCCAGCGCCTTCAGCCGATCCTCCACCACCGCGAGCGGCAACTGATGCAGCGTGCGGGCGCTCAGCGTCTCCAGCTCGTGCTCGTCGAACTTGGCCGGCGCGCGCGAGACATGGGCAAGCTCGACGAGGCCTGCGAGCTCGTCGAGGCTCGCGACCGGGCGGACTGCGTCGGAGGTGCCGACCAGCGTCGCCAGCGCCGCCACGGCCAGCGCCTCGACGCCGGTCTCGCGCAGGCCGCGCAGGGAGAGATGGCCGAGGCGCTTGGACAGCCCCTCGCCACTCGCGGTCGTCAACAGGTTGTGGTGGCCGAAGGCGGGCAGGCTCGCACCGAGCGCCTCGAAGATCTGCGCCTGCACCGCGGTGTTGGTGACGTGGTCCTCGCCGCGAATGACATGGGTCACGCCGGTCTCGATATCGTCGACCACGGAGGGCAGCGTGTAGAGATAGCTGCCGTCCTCGCGCACCAGAACCGGGTCCGACAGCGAAGCGCAGTCGACATGGGAGGCGCCGCGTACGAGATCGTCCCAGGCGACCTCGCGCGCTTCCAGCAGGAAGCGCCAATGCGGCTTGCGCCCCTCCGCCGCGAAGGCCGCCTTCTGCTCGTCGGTGAGCTTCAGCGCGGCGCGGTCGTAGATCGGCGGCAAGCCGCGGGCGAGCTGGCGCTTGCGGCGGCGATCCAGCTCGTCGGCCGTCTCGTAGCAGGCATAGAGCCGCCCTGCCCCACGCAGGCGATCGGCGGCGGCATCATAGATCGCCAGCCGTTGCGACTGCTTGATCACCTGATCGGGCGCGATGCCGAGCCAGCCCAGATCCTCGGCGATGGCATCGGCATATTCCGCTTTCGAGCGGGCGATATCGGTGTCGTCGTAGCGCAGCAGGAAGCGGCCGCCATGCCGGCGGGCGAACAGCCAGTTGAACAGCGCCGGCCGGGCGTTGCCGATATGGAGATAGCCGGTGGGCGACGGCGCGAAGCGAACCAGAGGCGATGTCATGGCCGGCTTATGGCGCGTTTGCCGGCAGGCGACAATCCGGCGCCGCAGCGGAATTCCGCATCGTTAACCCGACATTAGGGTTACCAAGGCATGAATTGGACCCAGAGCGGGTTGAACCGGGTGGAACCGGACCGCCGCTCGGGGAGATCAGGATGCGCATCCGTTCCATCGCGCCAGGCATCGGACTTATCGCTATCGCCGCCACGGCTCTCGCCGCCCCTGCGCTCGCCGCCGATTATCCGGTGCTGCGTGGCTCGCAGATCGAGGACGCACCGCCGGCCCCCTCCTTCGGCGCGCCGAACTGGGGCGGCTTCTACTTCGGTGGAAGCGCTGGCTATGTGGCCGGGGAGTTCGATGCTGCAAAGCAATCCCGGACGCTCACCAGCGAGGCATTTGGGAACGCCGTCGTCAGAGATGCGGGCACCGGCCTCTACAATTTCGGTAAAGCGAGCAAGGACAAGGTCAATTTCGGCGGGTTCATTGGCTACAACACCGCCTTCGGCGACGCCATTCTCGGTGTCGAAGCCGAGTATCTGCGCCTCAACATCCAGACAGATCAGCGCGGCTCGAACGGGGCGGTGTTCCAGAATCTCTTCGCGACCACGGTCCAGTCATCTCCATCGACCGAGCCGCTCAATACGCTGACGGCGATTGCGGTAGGCGGACACACGACCAACAAGATCGACGATCTGGTCATGCTGAAGGCCCGGGCAGGCTATGCACTCGGCAATTTCATGCCCTTCGCCAATATCGGCCTCGCCGTCGGCCGCGTCTCGACCAACGCCGCGATGGGGCAGGCGCACCAGACGATCGAGAACTATTCGAGCTACAATACCGCCCTCGTGAACGGCGCGATAACCCGCACGACCTTTGCAGGCTTCAATACGATTGCCCGACCGGACGGTACCGCCTCGGCGGGAGCGACGCAGATTTCGTCCGGCTACGTTCCGGGCATCGTGTTTGGCGCCGGCATCGACGCGCTGATTGGCGACAACATTCTGTTCCGCGCAGAGTACAACCGCATTTACTTCAGCGAATACAAGGGCGTGAACGCTGTCATCGACACCGCCCGCGTCGGTGCGGGTCTCAAGTTCTGATGCAAGCATCCACAGCTTGAAACGAAAAGGGCCGGTGCGGATCGCACCGGCCCTTCTTGTTTTCCGGCGAAGGCGAGACGCCTTACTCGGCCGCCTCGACCTCGGGCCGTGCCCGGCCGGCGCGCTGGCGCTTGACCAGCTCGGCGACGATGAAGGCGAGTTCCAGCGCCTGCTCCGCGTTGAGGCGCGGGTCGCAGAAGGTGTGGTAGCGGTCGTTGAGGTCCGCATCCGTCATCCCGCGCGCGCCACCGGTGCATTCGGTGACGTTCTTGCCGGTCATCTCCAGATGCAGGCCGCCGGCATGGGTGCCCTCGGCCTCATGGACAGCGAAGAAGTTCTTCACCTCGCCCAGGATCAGATCGAAGGGCCGGGTCTTGTAGCCGCTGGCGGCCTTGACCGTGTTGCCGTGCATCGGATCGCAGGACCAGACGACATTGCGGCCTTCCCGCTTCGTCGCCCGGACCAGCGCCGGCAGATGATCGAAGACCTTGTCGGCGCCGAAACGCGCGATCAGCGTCAGGCGGCCCGCCTGGTTCTGCGGATCGAGCACGTCGATCAGCTTGAGCAGGCCATCGACCGTGGTCGAGGGGCCGCATTTCAGGCCGATCGGGTTCTTGATGCCGCGGAAGAACTCGACATGGGCGTGGTCGATCTGGCGCGTGCGATCACCGATCCAGAGCATGTGCCCGGAAGTGTCGTACCATTCGCCAGTGGTCGAATCCGTCCGCGTCATCGCCTGCTCGTAGCCGAGCAGCAGCGCCTCGTGGCTGGTGTAGAAGTCGGTCGTGCGCATCTCCGGATGGGTCTCCGGGTCGATGCCGATGGCGCGCATGAATTCCAGCGCCTCGGTGATGCGCTCGGCCACCTCCTGGTAGCGATGCGACTGCGGGCTATCCTTGACGAAGCCGAGCATCCAGCGATGCGCGTTGTCGAGATTGGCGTAGCCGCCGGTCGCGAAAGCGCGGATCAGGTTCAGCGTCGCCGCCGACTGGCGATAGCCCTCGAGCTGGCGGCGCGGATCGGGGATGCGCGCCTCGGCCGTGAACTCGTTGTCGTTGACGATATCGCCCTTGTAGCTCGGCAACTCGACGCCGCCGATCGTCTCGGTCGGAGCCGAACGCGGCTTGGCGAACTGGCCGGCGATACGGCCGACCTTCACCACCGGCGAGCCGCCGGCGAAGGTCAGGACGACCGCCATCTGCAGGAACAGACGGAAGAAATCGCGGATATTGTCGGCCGAATGCTCGGCGAAGCTCTCGGCGCAATCGCCCCCCTGCAGCAGGAAGGCTTCACCGGCGGCGACCTTGCTCAACGCCCGTTTGAGCTTGCGCGCCTCGCCTGCAAAAACGAGCGGCGGGAAGCCGGCGAGCTGCTGCTCGACCGCCTTCAAGGCTGCCTGGTCCGGATATTCCGGAATCTGCTGGACGGGCTTGGCCCTCCAGCTCTCTGGCGTCCACCGCTCGGACATGGGACTTACGTGCTCCTGACTGTGAGATCGCGCATCGTTAACCTCTTGGTAGCGCGAAGGGGCGGCTATACACCCATGAAGTGGGAATGGCCACCGTCTGGCGGAAGCCCTTGCGGCAGGCCACCCTTCCATTCCACGGACGCATCACGAATGGCGATCTTCAGCGACAGGGTAACCGCCGCCGCGCTGTACCGCGGCAACGGCCTGCCATCCTGATTCAAGCGCCTCACAGGCTCGTTCGACGCGGATGCCGCTAGCCCACGCGCGGCGTACGCATGGTCACCAGTTCCTCGGCCGCGCTCGGATGCAGCGCGACGGTGCGGTCGAAATCGGCCTTGGTCGCGCCCATCGTGACCGCGATCCCGACCGCCTGGACGATCTCGCCGGCGTCGTGCCCGAGAATGTGAACGCCGAGCACCTTGTCCGATCGCGCATCGACGACGAGCTTCATGTAGATGCGCTCCTGACGACCGGAGATCGTCGCCTTCATCGGGCGGAAGCCGGATTCGAAGACCTTGACCTCATGGCCGGCGGCCACCGCCTGCGCTTCCGACAGACCGACCGTGCCCACCTCCGGCGTGGTGAAGACGGCCGAGGCGATGGTGGCATGATCCACCGTCCAGTTGCGGCCGCCGAAGGTCGAGTCGGCGAAGGCATGGCCCTCGCGGATCGCGACCGGCGTCAGATTGACCCGGTTGGTGACATCGCCCACGGCGTGGATGGAAGGCACGCTGCTGGCCGAGGCGGCATCGACCTTGATCTCGCCGAGCGGCCCCATCGCGACGCCGGCGCTCTCGAGGCCGAGCCCCTTCGTATTGGGCCGGCGGCCGGTGGCGACGAGGATGACATCGGCATCGATCGGCTCGCCCTTGGCGCAATGGGCGCGGCGGGTGCCGTCGGCTAGCTCCTCGATCCGGTCGATCGTGCAGCCGAGCCGCAAGGTAATGCCGGCATGGACGAGCGCGTCGCGCAGCCGGGTGCGGATATCCTCGTCGAAGCCGCGCAGGATATTGTCACCCCGGTGCAGGACCGTCACCGCAACGCCGAGCCTTGCGAACAGGCTGGCGAATTCCAGCGCGATATAGCCGCCACCGACGACCAGAAGGCGCTTCGGCAGCGCCGGCAGATTGAAGACCTCGTTGGAGGAGATGCCGAGCTCACCGCCGGGGATCGGCGGGTCGAAGGACGGCCAGCCGCCGGTCGCAACGAGGATATGCCGGGCGCGGATCACCTCGCCGCTCTTCACCAGCCGGACCTGATGCGGCCCCTCGACGACCGCGCGCTCCTCGCGGATCGTGACCTTGGCGCCCTCCAGCCCCTTGCGATAGAGCCCGGAGAGACGGGTGACCTCGTTGGCCACCGCATCGCGCAGGGTCGCCCAGTCGAAGACCGGCGCCTGCGGCAAGGTCCAGCCGAAGCCGGCGGCATCCTCGAAATCCTCGGCGAAGCGGCTGGCGTAGACGAAGAGCTTCTTCGGCACGCAGCCGCGGATGACGCAGGTGCCGCCAATGCGGTCTTCCTCGGCGATCATGACGCGGGCACCATGGCCGGCGGCGATGCGCGCGGCGCGCGTGCCGCCCGAACCGGCACCGATGACGAAGAGATCGACATCGAATTCAGACATGGTCTTCTCCCTGGGGCGTAGCAGCGCCCGGACCGAACCAGAGCACCGCAGCCCCCAGAACGGCAATCCACCAGCCCTGCCAGGCGCCGTGCCCGACGACGGAAATCGCGAAGGCGGCGACAAACAGCGCAAGGCGCGGCGCCATCTCCCGCGCCGGCAGGTGGCGCAGGCGCATCAACAACAGCAGGCCCGCCACGATGAGGATGCCCGCTCCGACCGCCCCGGTCTCGGCCCAGGCCTGCAGGGGCATGTCGTGCGGATGGCCCGCCCCGAGAAGCTGGCGATGCGCGGGGGCGACCTCCACGGCCACCGGATGATCCTGCATGCTGGCCGAGGTCCCGAAGCCGGCGCCGGCCAGCGGCCTTGCCCGCGCGACCTCTCCGAAACTGTGCCAGATATCGATGCGGGCCTGCCCGGTCATCACGGTGAAGCGGTTCAGGATCAGCGAGGGCAGCCAGTTCTGGGCGGCGATGCCGAGCACGGGCGCCACGATCATGGCGAGGAGAAAGCCGCACCCTGCAGCCGTCAGCGTCAGGCGCGGCCAGAGCGCCGACAGCCCCCAGCAGAGGGCGCAGACAGCGACACCGAGCCGGGCCGAGGCGCTTTCCGAGCGCAAAGTCAGAACAGCGACGGCAAGGGCCAGAACCACCGCGAGGATGCGGTCGGAGCGGCGCGCGCCCGGCAGGTTCCACAGCCCGTGAATCACCGGAATGGCCAGAACGAGCGCGGTGATCACAGGGCGGTTGAAGACGAAGCCCATCAGCTTGCCGACCCCGAGTGCCGCCCGCTGCGAAAGCCCGGAGGCAAGCTCGAACATCACCAGCAGGCAGGCGAGGATGATCGCCAGCGCGAGCGCGCGCAGCCAGGCGGGGCGCGGCCGGAACTGGCCTGAGACGGCAATGGCGAGAGCGAAGACGATCGGCAGCACGAGCTCGCCCCAGGCCCGCAAGGACGCTCCCGGCCGGTGGCTCCACAGGATCGAGACGAGGGCCCAGCCGAGGAAAGCCGCCACCGCCAGGCCGAGCGGCGTCGCGAACAGGCGCCGCGCCCGCCCGGCGAACGCACCCGCCTGGCCCGACGCGAAGGCAGCGGCGACGAAGGGGATGACCGCGAGGCCGAGCACGAGCGTCGCCGAGCGGTTGGCCAGCCACATCGCCAGCGGCATCAGCACCATCGCAGCCACACCGATCGCAATCAGGCGCGACGGCACCTCCCCGCGGTTCGGCGCGGAATCGTGGCGATCGGCGAGACGCGGCTGGCTCATGGCTTGCGCTTACGCGATCGCAGGAAGCGCCGCCAGCGTGTTGTCATGGGAGCGGTGCTACAGTCGTAGAACGAACGGTGTAGATTCTGTCGTCAACAAGCGCCTCGACCGAAAATTCTTGACTTCCGATTATGCAATCAGGCGCAATTGACGACCGGCGCGGCAAGCTGCCACAGGCGAGCGGCCTTTAAGAAACCCGCGGCAATGCCCGCAAGCGGAGGAATTCATGCTGACATCCATCCTGAAGCGTACGGCCCTGACGGCGGTGGCGCTGGCTGCCCTCTCGACGGGCGCCTTCGCCCAGCTCAACGAATTGAAGATCATGGCCCCCGCGGCGCCGGGCGGCGGCTGGGACGGCACGGCCCGCTCGATGCAGCAGGCGCTGACCTCGGCCGGCATCGTCAAGAGCGTGCAGGTCAACAACGTTACCGGCGCGGGCGGCACCATCGGCCTCGCCCAGCTGATCGGCGCCAAGGGCGACGGCCACCAGCTGATGGTCAACGGCTTCGTCATGGTCGGCGCCATCCTGCTCAACAAGTCGCCGGTCAACCTGACCCAGGTCACGCCGATCGCGCGCCTCACCGCCGAGGCCGAGGTCATCGTCGTCCCGACGGAATCGCCGCTCAAGACCGCCAAGGATCTGGCCGAGCGCCTGAAGGCCGACCCGGCCAAGGTGACCTGGGCCGGCGGCTCGGCCGGCGGCACGGACCACATCCTCGCCGCGCTGTTCGCGCAGGCCGTCGGCGCCGATGCCAAGAAGATCAACTACATCCCGTTCTCGGGCGGCGGCGAAGCGCTTGCAGCCATGCTCGGCGGGCGCGTCACGGCCGGCGTCTCCGGCTATGGCGAGTTCGAAGGCCAGATCAAGGCCGGCAAGCTGCGCGTGCTCGCAGTCTCCTCGTCGAAGCGCCTCGACAACGCCCCGGACGCGCCCACGCTCAAGGAGCAGGGCATCGATCTCGAGCTGCTGAACTGGCGCTCGGTCGTCGCCCCTCCCGGCCTCTCGGCCGAGCAGACCAAGGCCCTGATCGACACGGTCGAGAAGATGGTCAAGTCGAAGGAGTGGCAGGAGATCCTCAAGGCTCGCGGCTGGGATGATTCCTTCCTCGCCGGCGCCGCCTTCGACGCCTTCCTGAAGGCCGAGATCGAGCGCGTCTCCAAGGTCATGACCGAAGTCGGCCTGGTGAAGTAAGCCAGCCGAAACGCCAAAATATGCGGGGGCCGGGAAACCGGCCCCTTTTCCAACCGCCAGAAGCGCCTAAAAGCGCCGGACACGACTGCGGGAACGCCCATGACCAACGACACGCGCACGCAAGGTGCCAACAAGCCCGCCCTGGTGGTTGGCGTCCTGCTGCTGATCGTCGCCGTCCTCGTCGGCTATGACGCCTCGCAGCAGACCATCACCTCGAATTACGGCGTCGGCCCGACCGCGATGCCTTATGTCGTGGCAGCCGGGCTCGTCATCCTCGGGCTCTCGCATTTCGTGGTCGCGTTCCGCGAAGGGTTGCCGCAGCCGGAAGAGGCCGACAACCCCGCCCTGCTCTGGATCGCCGGCGGACTGATCTTCCTGATTGCCTGCATCGGACTCGGCGGCGGCTTCATCATCGCCATCGCCGTGGTCTTCGCCTGCACCGCCCGCGGCATGGGCCGCCAAGCCCTGGCTGTCGACTTCGTGATCGGCTTCGTGCTCGGCCTCGTCATCTACCTCGTCTTCGCCAAGCTCCTGACGCTGATCCTGCCGTCGGGTCCGCTCGAGCGCCTGTTCCTCTGAGGAGAGCCCGACCATGGATACCCTGCTCTCCCTGTTATCCGGCTTCGGCGTCGCGCTCGAGCCCTCCAAGCTGATGTTCTGCCTGATCGGCGTGTTCCTCGGCACGGCCGTCGGCGTGCTGCCGGGCATCGGCCCGGCGCTGACCGTCGCGCTGCTGCTGCCGGTGACCTTCAAGCTCGATCCGGCGGGATCGCTGATCATGTTCGCCGGCATCTACTATGGCGGCATGTATGGCGGCTCGACCACCGCGATCCTGCTCAACGCGCCCGGCGAAAGCGCCTCGCTCGCCACAGCGCTCGAAGGTTCCAAGATGGCCAAGGCCGGCCGCGGCGGCCCTGCCCTCGCGACCTCGGCGATCGGCTCCTTCGTCGCCGGCCTGATCGCGACGATCGGGCTCGCCTTCCTCGCGCCCTGGCTCGTCCAGATCGCGGTGAAGTTCGGCCCCTGGGACTATTTCGCGCTGATGATCGTCGCCTTCGTCACGGTCTCGGCGACCTTCGGCGACTCGCCTTTGCGTGGCCTCACCAGCCTGTTCCTCGGCATCGCGCTCGGCCTCATCGGCATCGACAAGCTGACCGGACAGGCGCGCCTGACCTTCGGCGTGCCGGAACTGCTCAACGGCATCGAGGTCACCACGCTGGCCGTCGGCCTGTTCGCGGTGGGCGAGGCCTTCTACGTCGCCTCCAAGCGTGCCCGCGATCCCGAGGAGATCATCCCGATCAAGGGCTCCCTGTGGATGACGAAGGAAGACTGGAAGCGTTCCTGGGCGCCCTGGCTGCGCGGCACCGCTTTCGGCTTCCCGATCGGCGCGCTGCCGGCCGGCGGCGCCGAGGTTCCGACCTTCCTGAGCTATTCGACCGAGCGCAAGCTCTGCAAATACCCGGAGGAGTTCGGCAAGGGCGCGATCGAGGGCGTCGCCGGGCCGGAAGCGGCCAACAACGCCTCGGCGGCTGGCACGCTGGTGCCGCTCCTGACGCTCGGCCTGCCAACTTCGGCGACAGCCGCGATCATGCTCGCCGGCTTCCAGCAATACGGGCTCAATCCCGGCCCGCTGCTCTTCGCCGAGAAGCCCGATCTGGTCTGGGGCCTGATCGCCTCGCTGTTCATCGCCAACGTCATGCTGGTGATCCTGAACCTGCCGCTCATCGGGCTCTGGGTTAGGCTGCTGGCGATCCCGCAGCCCTGGCTCTATGCCGGCATCCTCGTCTTCGCGACAATGGGCACGCTCGCGGTCAACGGTTCGCCGGTCGAGCTCACCATGCTCTTCCTGTTCGGCTTCCTCGGCTACCTGATGCGCCGCTACGACTACCCGGTCGCGCCGATGGTGGTGGGCCTGATCCTCGGACCGATGGCGGAGCAGCAATTGCGCCGCGCGCTCCAGATCAGCCTCGGCGATCCGATGATCCTGCTGGAGAACCCGATCTCGGCGACCCTGCTCGGCATCGCCTTCGTCGCGCTGGTCGCGCCCTTCGCGATGAAGGGGCTGAACAAGTTCAAGGCCGCCGAGGACTGACCAGTCCGAGCCGGACGAGGCTCTCGCCGGTGGCGACGAGAGCCTCCTTCGCCGGACGCGGCTGCCAGCCCAGCATGGCCTGCGCCTTGGCGCTCGTCGCCGTCTTGCTGCGGCCGAGCTCCGGCGTCGCCGCCTGACGCGCCGTCGCGCTGAAGCGCGCGGCGAAGCGCACCAGCCAATCCGGCAGCACGCGGGTCGAGACCCGCTCGGCACTCGCGCCGAGGCCGTCCTTCAGCGCCTGGGCGATCGCCTGCATCGTCATGAAATCGCCGGCCGTCGCCAGGAAGCGCTCGCCGGCCGCCGCCGCATCGGTCATGGCGCGCAGGTGCAGGTCGGCGACATCGCGCACGTCGACCACACCGAACATCAGGCGCGGCACCGCCCAGAGCCTCCCCTCCAGCATGGTCTTGACCAGCAGGATCGAGGCCGAGAGATCCGGCCCGAGCAGCGGCCCGAAGATGCCGACGGGGTTGACGACCGCCAACTCCAGCCCCTGCCCTTCGCCATCGACGAACTCCCAGGCGGCACGCTCGGCCAGCGTCTTGGATTTCGGGTAGGCAGCAAGATCGGGCGCGGCGGCATTCGTCCAGTCGCGCTCGTCATAGGGGCGCTTCACCACCCGGCCATAGCCGATCGCGGCGAAGGAAGAGGTCAGGACGACACGCTTCACCCCGGCCCGATGCGCGGCACGAAGCACGCGCAGCGTGCCCTCTCGCGCCGGACGGATCAGCTCGTCCTCGTCTTTCGGGGCCGCAGCGGCAAGCGGCGACGCGACGTGGAGGGCATAGGCGCAGCCGGCCGCCGCCTCGTCCCAGCCCTCGTCGCGCATCAGATCGGCAACGGCGACCTGCAACCGGCCGCCCGCATCCATCCCGGCGCCGCGCAGCGCGGCCCGGAGCGCGCCCTCGCGCGCCGGATCGCGCAGCGTCGTGCGGACGTCATAGCCCGCCTTCAGCAGCGACAGGATGCAATGCCCCGCGAGGAAGCCCGAGCCTCCGGTCACCAGAACAAGGTCACGAGTCATGCTGCCGGCTCCGATCGTCCACTTCGACCGTTCGGCCATAGCGCCGGTTTCGGCATGATGCCAGAGCGCAGCAGACCGCTGGATAGAGCAGGCCGGCCGGTGAACAATTACGGCGGAACTGTGTTGTCCCAGAGCCGGCATCGGCAGCGATGCCGCGGCAGAGGGAGGCTATCGATGAGCGATACCACGCTTGGCGTGCAGGCCGGCACCGGCCAACCCGCCGCCGCAGAACCCAGCCTGCACCGCGTCATGGGGCCATGGCTGCTGCTGCTCTTCATCGTCGGAGACATCCTGGGCACGGGCATCTACGCCCTCACCGGACAGGTCGCGAACCAGGTCGGCGGTGTCGTCTGGCTGCCCTTTCTCGTCGCCTTCGCCGTCGCGATGGTGACCGCTTTCAGCTATCTCGAACTCGTCACGAAATATCCGCAGGCCGCCGGCGCCGCGCTCTATACGCACAAGGCCTTCGGCGTGCATTTCATCACCTTCATCGTCGCCTTCGCGGTGATGTGCTCAGGGATAACCTCGGCCTCGACAGCCTCGCGCGCCTTCGCGGCCAACATGTCCAACGCCTTCGGGCTGGGCTTGTCCGGCGGCATCGGCATCACGCTGATCGGGCTCGGTTTCATGGCGATCGTCGCGATCGTGAACCTGCGCGGCGTCGGCGAGAGCGTGAAGGCCAATGTCGTGCTGACCTGCGTCGAGCTCACCGGCCTGCTTATCATCATCACCATCGGCATGATGGCGATCGCGGCCGGACAGGGCGATGTCTCGCGCGTCATGCAGTTCAAGACGACGGCTGATGGCGGCGTGTTCTGGCCGGTCATCGCGGCGACGACGCTGGCCTTCTTCGCCATGGTCGGCTTCGAGGACTCGGTCAATATGGCCGAGGAGACCAAGGATCCGAGCCGCATCTTCCCCAAGATCCTGCTCGCCGGCCTGTTCATCACCGGCGTGATCTATGTACTGGTCTCGGTCTCGGCGATCACGCTCGTTCCGCCCGAGCAGCTCGGGGAAGGCGAGACGCCGCTGCTCAAGGTCGTGCAGGCCGGCGCGCCGAATTTCCCGATCTGGATCTTCGGCTTCATCACCATGTTCGCGGTCGCCAACAGCGCGCTGATCAACATGCTGATGGCGAGCCGGCTGGTCTATGGCATGAGCCGCGAGCATGTGCTGCCGCCCATTCTTGGCAAGGTCCATGCGACGCGGCGCACGCCCTATGTCGCGATCGGCTTCACCAGCCTGCTCGCCTTTGCGCTGATCACCTTCGTCGGCGAGGTGCCGGCGCTCGGCGGCACGACCGCGCTGCTGCTGCTCTGCGTCTTCACCGTGGTGAACATCGCCGTGCTGGTGCTGCGCAAGGACACGGTCGACCATGCGCATTTCCGCACGCCCACCTTCCTGCCGATCATCGGTGCCCTCTCCTGCGCCTTCCTGGCTGGGCCGTGGACCGGGCGCGCCTCGGTCCAGTACACGATCGCCGGCGTGCTGATCGGCGTCGGCGTGCTGCTCTGGGTGGTCACGGTCATCGTCAACCGCAAGACCGGCACCGCGCTCGGCGACCCGCGGATGGAGGATATCGGCGGTCGCGGCCCCGTGAACTGACCGCAGCCGGTGCTCCCAAAGAAAAAGGGCCGGCGATCGCTCGCCGGCCCATTCTCATAACCTGACGCTCAAGTAGCGCGTCGGCTCACAGGTTGTGGCCGCGCTTGCGCATTTCCTGCGAGAAGCGGTCGAACAGGTACTGGCTGGTCTGAACCACCCAGGGCTGCAGGACGGTCAGGAGATCGTCCATCGCCTCGCGGCGCAAGGCATTGTAGCGCTGGCCGACCGGGGACTTGAAGAAGGCGGCGACGTCCTTGAGATCCGCCTCGCTCATCTTCCGGGCGAAGATCTCGGTCGCCGTCTTGGCCATCTCGTCGGCGCGCTTCTCGGCTTCCGGCTTCAGGGCCGCGAGGACGGCATCGGCATCCTTCTTGGCCTCCGGCCGGGTCGCGAGCAGGCCCTGCGCGCTCGCCTCGAACTCGTTGAAGATATTCGTGATGTTCGCCGTGACGCCAGTCACGTCGACGACCTCGCGCGCCACCTGCAAGTGGCTCGGCGTCAGCGCCGGAGCCTGAGCGAAGGCGGGAGCAGCGCAGACGAGCGCCAGACCAAAGGCCGCCCGGACGAGAGAACGACGGATCATACGTTGAAACCCCTTTATCAGCTGGCCATGGCCGAAGCGCGTTTGCGCTGTCGACCATGCCGGACCGGTCATTGTGGCGCGTTCCTTAGCGTGGATTGCGCCGGAATGGAATCATTCGATCCTGCCGATGAGCTTGAGGCCATCGGCCCCCGCCAGGATGGCGCCAGCGGCCAGCCCGATGAACAGGCCGTGCTCGACGACGCCGGGCACGATGTTCAGCGCCTGCGCCAGCAATTCCGGACGCTCGATCGTGCCGAGATGGGCGTCGAGGATGTAATGGCCGCCATCGGTGACCAGCGTCGTGCCGTCCGGCTTCTGGCGCAGCGATAGCCGGCCTTCCGCGCCGGAGGCGGCGATGGCGGCAGCCACAGCCCGGCGCGTCGCTTCCAGCCCGAAGGGCACGACCTCGATCGGCAGCGGGAAGCGACCGAGCGTCTGTACCAGCTTGCCGTCATCGGCGATCACGATCATGCGCGCGGAAGCGGCCGCGACGATCTTTTCGCGCAGCAGGGCCGCGCCACCGCCCTTGATCAGGCGCAGCTGCGGGTCGACCTCGTCAGCCCCATCGACGGTGAGATCGAGCTCCGGCGTCTCTTCGAGAGTCGACATCGGGATGCCCAGCGAAACCGCCTGAGCCTGCGTCGCCTCGGAGGTGGAGACGCAGAGCACCTCGAATCCCTCCGCGACCTTGGCGCCGAGCAGATCGACGAAATGCTTCGCCGTCGAGCCGGTGCCGAGACCGAGCCGCATGCCCGGCCGCACGAGTTCGAGCGCGCGCGCAGCGGCCTGCTTCTTCAGATCGTCGGCATTCATGGGGTTCGTCCGGCTCAGCTTGTGGAAAACGCCTGCCGCCCAAGCCGGACGACGGCGCTCTCCTGCCCCGGCGACGCCAGCGAGTCCAGCGCGCGGAGGCCTCCCGGCGTCATTTCGTCTGGGGCGTGCACACCGTCTTGTCGTCGAAGACGTAGCAGATGCTCATCTCGCCGGTGCGGATATTGACCCGGAAAATGCCGCCCTCCTTCTCATGGCGCGACGGCATCAGGCCGTAATCGCTCGGCGCCTGGGGACCTGCCCCCTCGCCCGACGGGAAGCAGACGGTCAGGCCGACGCCGCCCTCCTTGAGCTGGAACTGGCAGGCTCCGACCTCGCCCGTCGCCTTGTCGATCCGATAGACGCGGTTGAGATCGGTCTGCGGCGCGGGCGCGAACTCGAAAGGCCCGGCCCAGGCCGGCCCCGCCATCGCAAGCAGCAGCGCTGCGATTCCAGCCCGTCTTCCCATGAAATTCGACATGATGATCTTCCCTGCCGCCGGCCGCGCGACGAATCGCGCGCACGATACCATCTCGCGCGGCAAATTTGGGGAGGCGCACGCGCGGGACTTGCCAGCCCGGCCGCGACGACCTTTAACCGAATCCTGCCCGCGCGAATCATCCCGAAGGTTTCGACCATGAGTCTGCCCCCGATCGTCGTTTTCGATCTCGACGGAACCCTCGCCGAGACCGCGCCGGACATCATGCGCGTCCTCAACCTGATCCTGGTGCGCGAAGGCCTGGCAGCGTTGCCGCTCGAACGGGCGCGCGAGCTCGTCGGCGCCGGCGTGCGCGTCCTGATCGAGCGCGGCTTCAAGGCCTCGGGCCAGCCGCTCGACTCGGAGAAGCTGGAGCGGCTCTTCGAGGAATTCATGGTGATCTATGCGGAGGATTCGGCCGGCAGCAGCCATCTCTATGACGGCGTGCTCGGCGCGCTCGACGTGCTCGCCGGGCAAGGCTACGCACTCGCGGTCTGCACCAACAAGCCGATCCTGCATACGCGGCTGATCCTCGAGCATTTCGGCATCTCCAGCCGTTTCGCGGCGGTGGCCGGGCGCGACAGCTTCCCTTATTTCAAGCCCGATCCACGCCATCTCACGCTGACGATCGAGGCCGCGAAGGCCGATCCGGCACGGGCCGTGATGATCGGCGATTCCCGCACGGATATCGCGACCGCCCGCGCCGCCGGCATCCCCTCGATCTGCGTGCCCTTCGGCTATACCGACGTGCCGATCGAGACGCTGGAGCCGGATTTCGTCATCCAGCATTTCGACGAGCTGGCCGATGCGGTCGACCGCGTCTTCAAATCTCCTCCCCGCACGTCCTTGACGGCATGAGGCGCGCCGACTAGGAGAGGCCGGGTCCGGGCGATTAGCTCAGCGGTAGAGCACTCCCTTCACACGGGAGGGGTCACAGGTTCGATCCCTGTATCGCCCACCATCCCCCCCTGACATTAAAGCGCTATTCGCTCCAATGGGTTGGCATGCCCGACTTCGGATCGGCACCCGACTACAATGTTCCCACGCCTGACATTTGCCGCGCACGAAAAAGCCGACTGCAGGAACTGGCTTCCTTAGCCTCCGAAGGCGAAGCGACCTCATTCGAGCGTGGCGCCCAGCGGATCCGGCCCGGCCATGAGTTCAGCGGGCGGTGCGCTATAACGAGATCCCAATCGAGTTCGCCATCCGGACCGCAGCAACCGATCCACGATCTCACCGCGGCTCAGGCGGAAGCCGCCAACGAGCCTGAAAAGGCCTCGCTCAAGATTCTGATGACATGCCTTTGTCCTCAGCGAGGCATAACGATACTGGAGTGCATCTCCGGCATGTTGACCAAGCTGCCCTGTAAAAGTACGGAGAGTGACTTCAGATCGACAAGGCGCAGAGAATGAATTCGCCGGAGCTGCGCTACAAAGATACGAACTTTATCACCGGGCTCCGGGCGTTTGCTGCACTCGCTGTCGTGATGATACACACGGGCGGAGCAGGGCTGCGTTCGTTTGGCGTAATCGGAAGCAGACTGGCCGATTCCGGCAGCGCCGGCGTATACGTCTTTTTCGTTATTTCAGGATTCGCTGTAAGCCAGTCGTTTGAGAGCAGCAACTCCTACCAATACTACCTTGTGAAGAGACTGCGCCGGATAGTTCCACTGTATTTTTTCTGGCTATCTGTCTGTATTTTATGGAGCGGCGGCGCGAGCGCTTACAGCATTCTTATGCATGTGACGTTCCTAAGCTTTTTGGATATACAGGTAGCAAACTCCATTATTGGAATCGAATGGACGATTCCTATCGAAATATTTTACTATCTCCTGATCCCAGCCGTTTTGATTTGGGCGAGACGCTTACCTACCTTATGCTTGATCACGCTTTTAGCTTTAACGCTGCACTTGATTTTTCAATTCCTGGCTGCACTCAGCGGCGATAAAACGAGCTTATTGAGGCTTCATTGGAGCCCAATCCCTTACGCATTTAGCTTTTCTCTGGGCATGCTCGCATACCGATTGAAGCAAACATGGAATCCGAAGCCATGGCAAAGCTATGCAGCATGGGCTGCTTCGGCTGCGATATTAGTCGCATACGCCATCAAGCCTGGTGCCTTTAAATTCCTTCGTATCGACGCCCTTGTTTTATTCTCTTCGATTTCGTTCATAATTATAACCTCAACGACAGATTCAAATAATATAATATCAAGATCCGTCCTTTGCAGCAGACCGATTCAATACCTAGGTCTTTGGAGTTATGGAATTTACTTGGCTCATTTGCCGCTAAACGGTATTGTTGTATCAAATTTCAGTTTGACGCCTTTTCCAAATTTTCTTGCGACATCCGCCCTGACCATCGCGATCTCTGCTCTGACTTATTACCTGATCGAGCGACCGGGCCAGAGGTGGCGAGCTAAGGTCGAGTCGAAGCACGATATCAAGATGGCCTCCGCCTAGAGAATGTCCGTTGAGCATTGGATCGACATGGCGTGACGAGCTCGGATCCGGGTGATCCATGTTCCTTGGCTTTCAGAGCCCACGGCGATCGGCATCGGCAGGCAGGTTCGCGACCGCCGTGTTGCCCCGAAGGCCTTCATCCCCCTGAGGTCAGTTTTCGCGCCGTCGAGCGCTCTGTTGCGCTCAGCGAGCGCCGTGTCCGCCAGAAACCGTGGTTCAACCGACGGGTCAACGGGCAAGGCTCCGTGCAGCGTCGCTCGGATCGTCGACTGGTGCAGTGGCTGCTTGTTCCCTCCCCATGCGAGCCTGTGGGGGGAAGGGAACGCAACCGCCTCCCAACGGTGCGCTCCCTTCCCGCGGGTGCCAGCCCGCATCGCGCCGAGTGCCATGTTCTGCTGGCCCATTCCGAGGCGAGTGAACGGGCTTTAGCCGAGAGAGCCGCGCGGGCCGGTTACGCGCAGATTAAGAGAACGAAAGGCGAGCCGGCCACGACATCGGCCATGATGGCCGCTTTGGGCATTCCGCGAAGTCGGCTACGCCACAGCGCCTGCAAGCAATGTCAGCGCAGCACGACCGCCGCGCCATCGTCCTGCGGCGCGCCGCCCTTGCCAATCCGGGCGAGCTCCTCGCCGAAACGGGCCGCGACCGCCAGCCGGAAATGCAGCTGGTCCCAGTAATTGGCGTCCTGCGTCGTGATCGGCGAGGCATGGGCATAGTCGACGACCGTCGCACCATGGCGGCGAGCGAGCGCGACAACCTCCGCCTTGCAGCGGGCATAGCGCTGCCAGCCGGCCGAGCCCTCGCGCGGATAGGTCGCCAGATGCGCGGGCGGCAGCACCAGCATTACCTGCGTCGTCTTCGGAAAGGCGGCGATGCTTTCCTCCAGCCATGACAGGGCCGGGAAACGCCAGCCCGCACTCTCGGCCGGAGAGACCGAAACGGGTGGCGACAGCGGCGCGAAATCGGAAACCGTGCCGTTACGACCCTCATAGATGTGCCAGCGCGCCCGGGCGAGGTCGTAGCTCGCCTCCGGCGGCGTGAAGACCTCGTACCCGTCGCCGCGGATACGCTCGGGCGACCAGCCGAGCCGATGGGCCATGAGCCGGCCGGCGATCTCCAGATTGGTCAGGTTGAGCAGCCTGGGCCAGTCGCTCCAGCCGACCTCGCGGGTGAACCAGGCCGGCACCGGGCGCGGCGTCACGCGCTTGGCCTCGCTGGTCGCATCCGCCTCGCACCAGGTCATGTCGATGCCCCAGATCAGCTGCTTCGGTGCCCGGACATGCTCCCGCACGAGCCGCGCCATCTGCGTCTGCTCCCAGGGCGTCGCGGCATTCATCGCCAGATTGGCGAAGCGGGCATCGAGGCCGCGCGAGAGCACTTGCGGGTCGAGCAGGCGCATCGTCGAGGTGCCGATCACCGCCGCATCGAAGCGCCCCGAGCGGACGAGCTGCGGATACATGAAGCGCTGGTTGATATCCATGATCGGCCGCGGCTCCTGCCCGGCATGGACGCGCATGCCGAAGGGATCGAGCACCGCGACGAAGGCAAAGAGCAGGGCGGCGCCGACGGCTGCCGCCACCACGAACCATCGCGACCACTTGATCCAGGCCTTCGCCATTCCGGCCTTCCGCTCCGATGCGCCATTCAACCGAGGCGCCACCACCGGCAAGCCGGCGGCAGCGCGGCGTCCTCATCGCACAGGCCAGCGCCTCGTCACAACGCGAAAGGCGCGCCACATGGCCGCAAGCCACCGAACATGGCAGAGAAGACCGATGATGCCCGGCCGCTTCCTTCCCTCGCTCCGTTTGCCGAAAGGGCTCGCGACGCTGCTGCTCGCCGTCGCGCTGCAATCTGCTCCGGCTGTGGCGGCAGAGGAACCGCTGCCGGCCTCGTCGGGCATCCAGGATGCGCTCTGCCGGCTGATCGACGATGCGGCTAGGGCGCAGGGCGTGCCTGCCGCCTTCCTAACGCGACTGATCTTCCAGGAATCGAGCTTCCGACCGGGCGTCACGAGCCCGGCTGGTGCGCAGGGCGTCGCGCAGTTCATGCCCGGCACGGCGCGCGAGCGCGGCCTCATCGATCCCTTCGACCCCGAACAGGCCGTGCCCAAGGCCGCGCATTTCCTGGCGGAGCTGCGTGACCGCTTCGGCAACTGGGGACTTGCGGCCGCGGCCTATAACGGCGGACCGAACCGCGTCGCGGGCTGGCTTGCCGCGCGCAAGGCCGGGCAGACGCGCTTCTTGCCGAGCGAGACCGAGAACTACGTTCTCGCCATCACCGGCCGGTCTGCGGAAGACTGGGCGGATGAGGCGATCGACCGGGCCAATGGCGACGGGCGTTCGCCGCCCATGCCGCCGGCCACGCGCGCCGGCGATCCGCAAGCGAGTTGCGCGCCCACCCTGGTGGCGATCCGGCAGTCGCGCCCTGCCCTTCCGGCGATCGCGGAAGCGCCCTTCGCGCCCTGGGGCGTGCAGCTTGCCGGCAATTTCTCGAAGGCGCGGGCGCTCGCCACGTTCCAGCGGGCCGGCGCGCGCCACCGCGCCATCATCGGGGCGCTGCCGCCGATGGTGATCGGCACGCGCCTGCGCAGCCGCGGCACCCGCGCCTTCTACCGGGTTCGCCTGCCCGCCGCGACGCGGGCCGAGGCCATCGCCTTATGCCGGCGTATTCAGGCCGATCGCGGAGCCTGCGTCGTGCTGCGGAGCTGAACGCCCGCAGGCGATGTTGCATGCGCGCAACGCAGCACGGCAAAGCTCGATCGCTCCCGGCGATGTGATTGCGGCTGGATTGCACGACCCTGGGGAAGCTGACAGGACGTTGAGGAGACGTTGACTTTTCTGCGTCATTTTCGCGACCAGCCGTCCCGACCCGCCCGAGGTTCCTCCGATGATCCGCTCCACCCGTCTGGCCTTGCTCGCCGGCCTTGGCCTGCTCGCTCTGGGCTCCGCCGCCCGAGCCGAAATCGACCCTCTGACCCGCCAGCCGCTCGTCCAGTACGTGGACCCGGCCAAGGCGCAGGCCACCGCCATTCCGCGTGAGGTCGTCAACTACTCGACGAAGCACAGCCCGGGCACGATCGTGATCGATTCGGCCGAGCGCCGCCTGTACTACGTGATGCCGGACGGCAAGGCGATGCGCTACGGCGTCGGCGTCGGCCGCCCCGGCTTCGACTGGGCGGGCACCCAGACCATCTCGCGCAAGCAGGAATGGCCGACCTGGACGCCGCCGGCCCAGATGCTGAAGCGCCGGCCCGACCTGCCGCGCTTCATGCCGGGCGGCCCGGACAACCCGATGGGCGCCCGCGCGCTCTATCTCGGCTCGACCCTCTACCGCATCCACGGCTCGAACGAGCCGGAGACGATCGGCCAGGCGGTCTCCTCGGGCTGCATCCGCATGCTCAACGAGGACGTGATCGATCTTTACGAACGCGCCAAGGTCGGCACCCGCGTCGTCGTCGCGCGCTGAGCCTGCAAGAACGTTCCGATGAAAAGGCCGGCGGCGACGCCGGCCTTTTTTCGTTGGCGCGGCGTCAACCGCTTGGACGCGGCGCCGATGCCTGACTAGGCTGCCGAGCCGGCTCCGTATCAGGGGTACGGCCGGCACGGCTTACGGCTAAGGCGGGGGTACGAATGAGCCTGGCATCGCTCGACACGGCAGCGTTGACCGAAGAGATGACGCGGCGCGATGCAGCGGACCCGCTGCGGCATCTGCGCGAGCGCTTTCATGTTCCCGCCGGCATGATCTATCTCGCCGGCAATTCGCTTGGCCCTGCGCCGGTCGCCGCCTTCCGCGACATGGAGGCCGCCATGCGGCAGGAATGGGCGGAAGGGCTGGTGAAGAGCTGGAACGATGCCGGCTGGTTCGCACTGGTCGGCACGCTCGGAGACCGGCTCGGCCGCCTGATCGGCGCCGCGCCCGGCCAGACAGTGGCCTGCGACTCGGTTTCCGTGAACATCTACAAGGCCCTGCATGCCGCTCTGGCGCTGCGCCCCGGTCGAAACGCGATCGTCGCCGAAGGCGGCAGCTTCCCGACCGATCTCTATGTCGCCGAAGGCGTCGTCGCCGGGCGGCCGGGTCTCGTCCTGAAGCTCGAAGGCGTCGATGCCGCGCGGATCGAAGACCTGATCGACGAGAATACTGCGGCCGTGCTGGTCAACCATGTCGACTACAAGACCGGCGCCTTGCGCGACATGGCGGCACTGACCCGATTGGTCCATGACAAGGGAGCGGTTGTGGTCTGGGACCTCTGCCACAGCGCAGGGGTCATCCCGGTCGATCTCGATGGAGCCGAGGCCGATCTCGCGGTCGGCTGCACCTATAAGTACCTGAACTGCGGCCCCGGCGCGCCGGCCTTCATCTATGCGGCGACCCGCCACCACGACGCCCTCTCCCAACCGCTCTCGGGTTGGTGGGGCCATGCCGCGCCCTTCGCTTTCGAGCGCGGCTATCGGCCGGCCGGCGGCATCCAGCGCCTGCTCTGCGGTACCCAGCCGATCCTTTCGATGCGCGTGCTCGATGCCGGGCTCGGCGCGATCGAGGACGTCCCGCTCTCCGCCCTGCGGGCCAAGAGCCTCGCCCTGACCGATCTGTTCATGGAGCTGGTCGAACCTGCCTGCCGCGCCCGTGGCGCCACGATCGTGACGCCGCGCGACCCTGCCACGCGCGGCAGCCAGGTCTCGATCGCTTTCGAGAACGGGTTTGCCGTGATCCAGGCCTTGATCGCGCGCGGCGTGATCGGCGACTTCCGGGCGCCTGACACGATGCGCTTCGGCTTCGCGCCAGCCTATCTCGGCTATGCGGACGTACAGCGCGCCGCCGAGGCCTTCAACGAGGTCCTGACCGGCGGATTGTGGCGCGACGAGCGTTATACAAAGCGTCGCGCTGTTACCTGACGGGCGCGGCTCAGCGCTTCCGCTCGCGCGACAGGCCCTTCTCGGCCAGCGCCGCGAGATAGGCGCGCATCTTCTCCTCGCCCTGCTCGCCGAGCTCGCGCAGGTAGTCCCAGGCGTAGATGCCGGTCTCGTGCATGTCGTCGAAGCCGAGCCTGACCGCATAATGGCCGACCGGCTCGACCCGGAGGATCTCGACCTCGGCCTTGCCCGGTACGATCGTCTTCTGGCTGGGGTGATGGCCCTGGACCTCGGCGGAGGGGCTTTCGACGCGCAGAAGTTCGGCCGATAATGCGAAGCTCGCTCCGTCCTCGAAGGCGACATGCAGGGTCCGGCGGTCCTTGGAGAGGCGCAGTTCGGTCGGCCAGGATGACATGGGCGGTATTCGTCCTTCGCAGGCTGCCATGAACAGGCGCTTGACCTTCACGGGCGCAGTGCCAATGTCATGCTATAGCAATGTGAAGGCGCGCCCGCATCCTGCGCGGACCGGCCGCTCCACAATGCGGGAACGTGAGGCAGACGTGCTGCTCGACGACATGAAGCCGCTGACGCGGTCGCCTTTGGTCGACCCGTTCGGCCGCAAGATTTCCTACCTGCGCATCTCGGTGACGGATCGCTGCGATTTCCGCTGCGTCTATTGCATGTCCGAGGACATGAAATTCCTGCCGCGCAACGAACTGCTGACGCTGGAGGAGCTCGACCGGATCGCCAGCGCCTTCGTCGCGCGCGGCACCCGCAAGCTGCGCCTGACCGGCGGCGAGCCGCTGGTGCGCCGCGACATCATGAGCCTGTTCCGCTCGCTCTCGCGCCATCTCACCTCGGGCGCGCTGGACGAATTGACGCTGACGACCAACGGCTCGCTTTTGCATCGCTATGCCGACGAGCTCGCCGGCTATGGCGTGCGCCGCATCAACGTCTCGATCGACACGCTCGATCCCGACAAGTTCCGCGAGATCACCCGCCGGGGCGACCTGAAGGTCGTGCTTGCCGGCATCGAGGCGGCGCGTAAGGCCGGCATGCGGGTCAAGATCAACGCGGTGGCGCTGAAGGGCGTCAACGACGACGAGATCGAGCATCTGATGCTCTGGTCGCACGGGCTCGGCATGGACCTGACCCTGATCGAGGTCATGCCGATGGGCGAGATCGAGGTGGGCCGCGTCGACCAGTACCTGCCGCTCTCGGTCGTGCGCGGGCGCCTGATGGACAAGTATACGCTGGTCGACGATCCCTATCGCACCGGCGGGCCGGCGCGCTATGTCCGCGTCAAGGAGACCGGCGGGCTCGTCGGCTTCATCACCCCGCTGACCCATAATTTCTGCGAGAGCTGCAACCGCGTGCGCCTGACCTGCACCGGCACGCTCTACATGTGCCTGGGGCAGGAGGACGCCGCCGACCTGCGCGCGCCGGTCCGGGCCTCGCAGGACGACGCGCTGCTCTTCCGCGCCATGGACGAAGCAATCGCGCGCAAGCCGAAGGGGCACGATTTCATCATCGACCGCCGCCATTCCGGCCCGGCCGTCGGCCGGCACATGAGCGTCACCGGCGGTTGAGCCAGCTGGAACGGGCTCGGTCCATCTGAGCCCTCATCCTGAGGAGCGCCGGGCTGAGACAGGCCGCAAGGCGCGCTGTCATCCCGTGCGCGGTGCAGCGCGCAGCGATGCGCCGCAGACACCGGACCGCATGACGAGAAGGCGCCCCTTCGCAGAACGGTCCCGCATCTGCGCAGCGGCACCGTGCGCCGCAGCGCGCGCGGGATGACGCAAGCGGCCCGGATCAAGCCGTCAGGCGCGATAAGGCTCGCTCAGAGCCGATAGCCCATCCGCACGCCGCCCCAGTGACGCCCGCGGACGCGCAGCGGCGCGTTGACTTCACTCAGCAATTCGCTGTGGCCGTCCTCGCTCTCATGCCGGCTGAGCTGGACGAGGAAGGGCCGGATCGAACGGCCGGCGCTGAGGCCCGCGCGGCTGTCGATGATGCGCCGGTTGCGGGCATAGGCCGCGTTCCAGGCGGGATCGCCGGCGCGCGGCGCCTGGGACCAGGCGGGGTGATGAACCGGCACATAGCCGTTGCGGTCGCTCGGCAGGGCGAAGACCAGACGCGGATCGGCCGCGAGCGTGCCGGCCAGCAACGGCGGTAGCACGGCTTCCAGCGCCGGCAGGCTGGGGCTGAGATACTGCCTCGGCTCGCTGTCGAGCACCGGAACGTAGCGCAGATCGAAGAGATCGTTCTCCGAGAGCTGCCCGCGCTCGATCGCCTGCTCCATCGCGCTCGCGAGTTCGCGGGCGAAATCCTGGGCGCGCTCGATCAGCGGGCGATAGGAGCGTTCGATCTCCTCGATCATTCCCGCCAGCGCGCCGCATCCGGCGGCGGCATCGCCGGCGAAGGCGAGGTGCAGGCCCAGATCGCTGGTGCCGGTCATGCGGCACGGCAGCGGCGGCAGCCCCTCGATCGTGACCACGCCGGCGCCGCCGGTCGGCAACCGCGCCTGGGACGAGCCGGCCAGCAAGGCGCCGCCGCGGCCGAGATCGACCAGCCGGCCTGGAATATCGATGCTGCCGATGACGAGATGCGCCTTGCGCGCCGTCGGGAAGCGGTCGAAGCGGCGCCGGTCGGCGAAGGCCGAATGGCGCAGCACCGGCTTGAAGCGCCTGAGCATGTTGCCGACGAGGCGGCTGCCCTTCTGCGTCGCCCGCCGGGCGCGCTCGCTTTCCGCAACCGTCTCATGGGCGATGCGGTCGATCTCGTCGGCGCGTCGGGCGACGCCCTCGACGAAAAGCGCCGCCTCCCGCGCATTGCGCGAGAGCTCCGCCGTCGAGCTCGCCTGCTCCTGCGAAGCGCGCCCGATCGTCGCCATGATCGGGTTGACGTCGCGCACGATCTGCAAGGTGTCGTTGACGATGCCGGTCGAACCCTGGGCGGCTCGTGTCAAGCGGTCGACCCGCTCGCGAATATGGCCGACGGCCTCGCTGACCTCGACGGACAGGGATTTCACTTCATGCGCGACGACGCCGAAGCCGCGCCCGGCCTCGCCGGCACGCGCGGCCTCGATCGCGGCGTTGAGCGCGAGAAGATTGGTCTGGCGCGCGATCTCGGCGATCGAATCGACGATGCCCCTGATCTCGCCCGTCGCGACGGCGAGGCCATCCAGCATCAGCGCCGCCTCGCCGGCGCGCGACACGGCGGCGTCGAGCTTGTCGCGGACATCGACCATCGCGCCGTCGACCTGCTCGGCCGCCTGCGAGACCTGATGGGTCGCGGCGGCAAGCGCGGAAGCGTTCTCACTCGCGGCACCGACGGCCATGCGCATGCTGCCGGCATTCTCAAGGATCGTGCGCGAACCGCTCTCGGATTCGGCCGAGCGCTGCTCGACCTCGCCCAGCTCCTTCGTCAGCCGCTGCATCGCGAGCAGGATGTCGCGCTCGATATCGTCGACGGCATCATGGGCGGAGGGGTCATAGGGCTGGATCGCGGCGGGCCGGGGCGTGGCCTCCGCCACCGGCAGCAGCGCCGCGGGGATGTCCTCCACCGCATGTCCGGCGCCCAGCCAGCGTCGTATCCTGCCTCGCATCCCCAGCCCAGTCTCACCATAGGTCAAGCCTTGCGTCCGGTTATGGTCGCGGCCCGTTAACAAAGGCTTCCACGCCGCCGCACGTCGCCCTTGCCGGAGACGCATTGGACCCCCGCCGCCGGCCCCTGTATGGCTGGATCCCACACGCCATCGGGACAGGCAGCCATGAGCCAGCACAGCTATGACGTCATCGTCGCCGGTGTCGGCGCCATGGGGTCCGCCGCCTGCTGGCATCTGGCGCAGCGCGGGCTGAAGGTGCTCGGGCTGGAGCGCTTCGATCTCGGCCATGCAATGGGTTCGTCCCACGGCCTGACCCGCATCATCCGCCTCGCCTATTTCGAGGGCTCGCATTACGTGCCGATCGTGAAGCGGGCGCACGAGCTCTGGGCGCAGACCGGCGAGCAGGCCGGCATGAAGCTGCTCCATGTCACGGGTTCGCTCGACCTCGCCCCGAAAGGCGGCGGGCCGGTCGAATCCTCGCTGCAATCCTGCCTCGACCACGGCTTGACCCATGAAGTCCTGGAAGGCGCGGAGGTGACGCGGCGCTTCCCGGCCTTCCAGCTGCCGGAAGGGCATATCGGCCTGTGGCAGCCGGATGGCGGTTTCGTCGCCTCGGAGAAGGCGATCTATGCCCATGTCGGGCTGGCGCAATCGCGCGGCGCCGAGATCCGCACCAACGAGCCCCTGCTCGACTGGACGCCCACGGCGCAGGGCGGCGTGATCGTGCGCACCGAGCGCGGCACCTATTCGGCCGGGCGCCTCGTCATCACCTCGGGCGGCTGGATCGCCGACGCGGTGCCGGCGCTGGCCAAGCAGGTCAACACGGTGAAGCAGGCGATCGGCTGGTTCACGACGCGCCGGCCGGAGCTCTTCCGCGAAGGCGCCTTCCCGGTCTTCATCCTCAGCGTCGAGGAAGGCAATTTCTACGGGTTCCCGCTCTACGAGCACCCGGGCTTCAAGCTCGGCGGCCCGCATTTCGGGCGCGAGCCGATGGATCCGCGCAACCCCGACCGGACGCCGAGCGACAACCAGGTCGCCCGCATCCGCGAATGCCTGTCGCGCTACATTCCCGATGCCGCCGGCGAGCCGCTGACGGTGAAGGGCTGCGTCTACACGGTCTCGCCGGACGAGGGCTTCATCATCGACACGGTGCCGGGGGTGCCGCAGGCGGTCTTCGCCTCGGCCTGCTCGGGGCATGGCTTCAAGTTCGCGAGCGCGATAGGTGAGATTCTCGCCGACCTCTCGACCGTCGGGCAGTCTCCCTTCGACCTGAAGCCGTTCTCGCTGTCGCGCCTGCCGGCCTGAAGCCTACCCAACCGGATCAAACATCTTGGCCAGTGCAGCCGAAAACCGCCGCGGCATCATCTTCATGCTCGTGGCGATGTCGCTTTTCGTCGTCAACGACGTCTTCATGAAGCTCGCCCGCGAAACCTACCCGGCCGGGCAGGCGATCGCGCTCAGGACCGGCTTCGCGGTCGTGGTCGGTTTCGCGCTCGTCCTGCTGGCGCGCGAGGGCGACCGGCTGCGCCTCGCCTTCCGCCCGCGCGTGCTGCAACGGGGCATTCTGGAGGCCTTCGGCGCGCTGACCTTCGGCTGGTCGCTGGGGCTCATGCCGCTCGCCAACCTCACCGCGATCAACATGGCCTCGCCTCTGCTCATCGTGGCGCTGGCGGTGCTGCTGCGCATCGAGACCGTCGGCTGGCGGCGGGCGGTCGCGCTGACCGTCGGCTTCGTCGGCGTGCTCTTCGTGGTGCGGCCGGGCGCCGAATCCTTCAATGCCGCCGCCATCGTCGCCGTGATCAGCACCTTCCTCGTCGCGGCCCGCGACCTGACGACCCGCACCATCGGCGACGACGTGCCCTCCACCGTGGTGTCGCTGACCACGACGGTCCTCGTCGGCATCGTCGCCGTCGCCTACGGCTTCACCGAGGAGTGGCTGCCGATCTGGCGCATCCAAACGGTCTATGTCGCGCTCGCCGCCATCCTCGTCACGGTCGGCACCTTCTTCATCATCAGCGCCTTCCGGCGCACCGATGTCGGCGTGATTTCGCAATATCGCTACGCCATCATCGTCTTCGCGACCGTGCTCGGCTATGCCGTCTGGGGCGACGTGCCGGACCTTTTCGCCTTCATCGGCGTCGCGCTGATCGTCGGCAGCGGGCTCTACACCATGCACAGGCAGCGCGTGCGGCCCGATTCCAATCTGAAGCTCACCCGAAAGCCCGCGGCGTGACCGGGGCTGCGGTCAAGCCCACGCTGGCGATCCTGGTCGCGATCTCGGCACTGCAGCCGATCGCGCTCAACCTGCTGGCACCGGCCACACCGGCGCTGGCCCGGCATTTTTCCTCGAACTACGCCACGATCCAGCTCACGCTGACACTGTTCCTCGTCGCCGTCGCGTTGACCCAGTTGGTAATCGGACCGCTCTCCGACCGCTTCGGGCGCCGCCCCTGCGTCAATGCCGGCACCGCCCTGTTCGTGCTGGGCTCGGTGCTCGGTGCACTCGCCCCCACGACGCATATCCTGCTGCTTGCGCGCGTGCTGGAAGGCGCCGGCGGTGGCGCGGTCTTCGCACTGTCGCGCGCCATCATCCGCGACACCGCCGACCGCGACCATGCCGCGAGCCAGATCGCCACCGTCACCATGGTGATGGTGGTGGCGCCGATGATCGCGCCCTGGCTCGGCGGCCAGATCGAGACCGCCTTCGGCTGGCGCGCGATTTTCTGGTTCATGACGCTGTTCGGCGCCGCCGTGCTCGTCTTCACGCTGGCGCGCCTGCCGGAGACGGCGCCCAATCTCGGCCAGCAAAGCTCGCTGCTCGGCATCTTCCGGGTCTTTCCGGAACTGGTGCGCAACCGCGACTTCATGCTGAACGTCGCGGCGGGCTCGTCGGCTTCGTCCGCCTTCTTCGTCTTCATCGCCGCGACGCCCTATATCGTCGTCGAGACGATGGGGCGCGGCTCGGACGTCTACGGCACCTATTTCATCCTGAACGCGCTCGGCTACATGGTCGGCAATTTCATGATGTCGCGGCTGGCAGTGCGCATCGGCACGCAGACGATGGTGCGGCGGGGCCTGGTGATCTCCTTCATCGGGACCGCGGCGGCGCTCGCCCTGTCGTTCTCGCCCTGGTGGTCGCCGCTGACGCTGTTCCTGCCGCTGGCCCTGAACGCGGTCGGCAACGGCATGACGATCCCCGGTGCGACGGCCGAGGCGCTGTCGGCCCGCCCTGAACTGGCGGGCTCAGCGGCCGGGCTACTGGGCGCGACCCAGCTCGGCTTCAGCGCGATACTCACCGTGCTGATCAGCTGGCTGGTGACGCTCTGGCCGCAATCGATGAACCTGTTCGTCTGGCTTCTGACGACGGCGGGCCTCGCCGCCGTCTATTTCGTGCGGAAGCGTCCCGACCCGGCGGCCTGAGCGCGCTGGGCCGGCACGATCTCAGCCTTCGAGGCGGGCGATCAGGCTGGACGTATCCCAGCGATTGCCGCCCATCTTCTGGACCTCGGCATAGAACTGGTCGACCAGCGCGGTGACCGGGAGCTGCGCGCCGTTGCGGCGAGCCTCGTCGAGGACGATGCCGAGATCCTTGCGCATCCAGTCGACGGCGAAGCCGAAATCGAACTTGTTCTGGTTCATGGTCTTGCCGCGGTTCTCCATCTGCCAGGAGCCGGCGGCCCCCTTGGAGATGACCTCGAGCATGGTCTCGACATCGAGCCCGGCGCGCTTGGCGAAATGGACGCCCTCGGACAGACCCTGGACGAGGCCGGCGATGCAGATCTGGTTGACCATCTTGGTGAGCTGTCCGGAGCCGGCCGGGCCCATCAACTTGCACATGCGCGCGAAGCTCGCGATCACCGGCTCGACGCGGGCATAGGTCTCGGGCTCGCCGCCGCACATCACGGTCAGCACGCCGTTCTCGGCACCGGCCTGCCCGCCGGAGACGGGCGCATCGACGAAGCCGAAGCCGCCCTGCTTGGCGGCCTCATAGAGCTCGCGCGCGACATTGGCGGAGGCCGTGGTGTGGTCGACGAAGACCGCGCCCTTCTCCATGCCGGCGAAGGCGCCGTTCTCGCCGATCGTCACCGAGCGCAGGTCGTCGTCATTGCCGACGCAGCAGAACACGATCTCCTGGCCCTTGGCCGCATCGGCCGGAGTCGGCGCCGAGACGCCGCCATGGCGGGAGACCCATTCCTGCGCCTTCGTCGGGTTACGGTTGTAGACGGTGACCTCATGACCCTTGGCCTTGAGATGGCCGGCCATGGGGAACCCCATCACGCCGAGACCGATGAATGCGACTTTGGCCATGCCGAACTCCCGCTATTTCTCCGAAGATGATCCCGCTTTAGCGTGCACGCGCCGGGCGGGGAAGGCGATTGCACGCCATCCGCCCATGCGGCTTTTCCCTTGCAGGCATGACGCCGGCGGCTTAGCTCCAACCCATGACCATATCCAACGACGACGAATTGCAGGCGCTGAAGGAGATCGGCGGCATCGTGGCCCGCACGCTCGCGGTCATGGGCAAGGCGATCGAGCCCGGCATGACCACGGCCGAGCTCGATGCGATCGGCCGCGGCTATCTCGAACGCCATGGCGCGCGCCCTGCCCCGGAACTGGCCTATGAGTTCCCCGGTGCGACCTGCATCAGCGTCAACGAGGAGATCGCCCACGGCATTCCCGGCGAGCGGCACATCCTTGCTGGCGATCTCGTCAATATCGATGTCTCCGCCGAGAAGAACGGCTTCTTCGCGGATACCGGCGCGTCCTTCGCCGTGCCGCCGGTCAGGCCGAAGCTCGACCGCCTCTGCCGCGACGGCCGGCGGGCGCTCTGGGCCGGCATCGGGCAGGTCGGCGCCGGCAAGCCGCTGGCCGGCATCGGACAGGCTGTCGGGCGCTTCGCCGCGAAGAACGGCTATACGCTCGTGCGCAATCTCGCGAGCCACGGTGTCGGTCGCTCCCTCCATGAGGAGCCGACGGAAATCGCGACCTGGCCCGACCGCAGCGAGCGCCGGACGATGACGAACGGGCTCGTCTTCACCGTCGAGCCGTTCCTGTCGCTGGGCGCGGACTGGGCAGAGAACACAGACGGTGACCGCTGGACGCTCTACAGCGACCCTTGCGCGCCCACCGTCCAGTACGAGCACACCGTCGTCGCCACGCCGCGCGGCGCCGTGGTGCTGACGCTGCCCGGCTGAGGCCGGGTCAGCGCAGCGCCATGTGGCGGCTCAGCCTGATCTCCAGCCTGTCCCAGACGCGGCGGATGATCTCGACCAGCACGAGATAGATCAGCGCGGCATAGAGATAGATCGTGAGATCGAAAGAGCGGGCAAAAGCCAGCCGCGTTGCGCCCATCAGGTCGAATAGCGTCACCAGCGAGACGATCGCGCTCGACTTGATCATCACGATCAGCTCGTTGCCGAGCGGGCGCAAAGCCAGGATCATCGCCTGCGGCAGCACGACGAGGCGCAGGGTCGACCAGCGATGCAGGCCGAGCGAGAGCGCGCCCTCGAACTGCCCGCGCGGGACCGACTGGATGGCGCCGCGCAGAATCTCGGCCTGATAGGCGGCCGTGTTGATCGTGAAGGTGAAGGCCGCGCAGTAGAACGGCTCGCGGAAGAACCACCACAGGCCGATATCCTGCCAGAACTCGCGGAACTGGCCGAGCCCGTAATAGATGAGGAAGAGCTGGCAGAGCAGCGGCGTGCCGCGCAGGAAGGTGGTGTAGCCGCTGACCGCCATGCGCGCCCAGCGCGGGCCGTAAAGCCGGGTCACGGCAAGGCCGAGCGCCAGAAAGAAGCCGATGGCGACCGAGATCGCGACCAGCTCGAAGGTGACCCAGAGGCCGCTCGCCATGCGGCAGCCGTAGTTCTGCAGGACCTCGCTGCCGAGCCAGGCGCCGGGATATTCGCACCAGTTCATCGCGTCGCTCCGCCGAAGGCGGCCTGGCCGCGATTGGTGCGCTGCTCCAGCTTCTCGATGCCCCAGGCGGAGACCAGCGAGAAGAAGAAATAGAGCAGCATCGCCGTGCCGAAGAACAGGAACGGCTCCTTGGTCACGACATTCGCCCGCGTCGCGATGAACATGATGTCCTGCAGCGTGATCACCGAGATCAGCGAGGTCTCCTTCAGCAGGACCATCCAGTTATTGCCCAGGCCTGGCAGCGCCACACGGATCAGCTGCGGGAAGACGACGAGGCGGAAAGCCTGCCCCTTCGAGAGGCCGAGCGCAGCGGCGGCCTCGCGCTGGCCCTTCTGGATCGAGTTCAGCGCGCCGACCCAGACCTCGCTGGAGAAGGCGGCGAGCACGAGGCCGAGCGCGACCATGCCGGCGACGAAAGGCGGGATCGAGAAGCCGGTCCAGACCTTCTGCACCAGCACCTGGATACCGAAATAGATGATGTAGAGCGTCAGCAGCTCCGGCACGCCGCGAAAGACGGTGGTGTAGATCGTCGCCAGCGCGCGCAGGATCACATAGTCGGAACGCTTCCACAGCGCGATGACGAGGCCGAGCGCGAGGCCGAACGGCAAGGTCGCGAGCGCGACGGAAATGGTGTTGGCGGCGCCTTGCAGCAGGGCCCAGCCCCAGCCGCCGGCTCCGAAGCCAAGCAGAGCGAATTTTTCGAACATGGGAGTGCCGGCGCGCGAGGAGATAAAGCCTGCCGGCCCGAAACGGGCCGGCAGGCGGCGTCAGATCACTCGTACTTGAACCACTTGTCCTCGAGCTTCTTGTGCGAGCCGTCGGCCATGGTCTCGGCGATGGCCTTGCTGATCATGTCCTTCAGCGCCGCATCCGACTTGCGGACCGCACCGGCGACGCCGGCGCCGTGGATGGCGTCGTCGCGCTTCACCTCGGCGATCTTCTTGCAGCAATCCTTGCCCTTGCCCTTGAGGAAATCGGCCAGCGCGAGCGCGTCGGCGACGATGTAGTCGAGGCGGCCGTTGAGCAGGTCGAGATTGGCCTCTTCCTGGGTCGGATAGAGGCGCGCGGTCGAGTCCTTGTAGAACTTCTCGACATAGTTGGCGTGGATCGTCGAGCCCTGCGCGCCGATCGACTTGCCCTTGAGGGCGGCCGGCGAGATGTCGTCCGACTTGGTGTTCTTCGGGCCGATCATCCAGATCGGGGTCTTGCTGTAGACCGCGGTGAAATCGACCTGCTTCTTGCGCTCCTCGGTGGCGTTCATGCCGGCGAAGATGACGTCATATTTGTTCGCCTGAAGCGCCGGGATGATGCCATCCCAGTCCTGCACGACCCAGGTGCATTTCACCTTCATCTTCTCGCAGAGCAGGTTGCCGTAATCGATCTCGAAGCCCTCGAGCTCCTTCTTGGCGTTCAGGTTGTTGTAGGGCGGATAGGCGCCTTCCGTGCCGATCCGGATCTCCTTCCACTCCTTGGCCTGGGCGAGCGCCCCTGTCGCGCCGGCAACCGTCAACGCCGCCGCCGCGATGAAACGAACGAAACTCTTCATGGGACCTCCGCAGATTCAGCCGGCCGGTCTTGCTGTTGTCCCGGTCCGGTTCTGTCGCGACAGATTGGGCGCAGTTTCGCCCCGCTCGCAAGAGGGAGCGGCGCAGCTTTTAGCGGCTTGCACGCCCAAACACGCGGCTGTCGCCGCGACGCGCCCCAAGAAGCAGAGGTTCGATCCGAGGCGGAAAGGCCGCCTCCCGGCTCAGCGGCGGGCGTCGATCACCGCGACGATCCAGATCGCGAGGCCGCCCAGCGCCAGCGCCGCGCCGACCCAGCCGGTCGAAGTCCAGCCGAAGCCGGCGGCGATCGCCATACCGCCGAGCCAGGGGCCGAGGGCATTCGCGGTGTTGAAGGCGCTGTGGTTGAGTGCCGCCGCCAAAGTCTGCGCGTCGTCGGCGACGTCCATCAGGCGGGTCTGGAGCATGGCGCCGAGGCCGCCGCCGCTGCCGATCATGAAGATCACCAGCGAGACCGCCCAGATATTGCCGGCGGCGAAGGGAAAGGCCGCCAGCCAGAAGGCGCTCCAGAGCAGCATCGCCGCCGTCGCGGGGACGAGCGCCCGGTCGGCAGCCCAGCCGGCGACGAGCGTGCCCGCGGTCAGCCCCAGACCGAAGATCGCGAGCACAACCGGGACGAAGGCGGGCGAGACCCCGGTCACCGCCATCAGCGCCGAGGCGACATAGGTATAGACCGCGAAAAGGCCGCCGAAGCCGATCGCGCCGGTCGCCAGCGTCAGCCAGACCTGCCGGCGCTTCAGCGCGCCGAGCTCCCGCAACGGGCTTGCGCTGGGCTGAACCGTGTCTCGCGGCGCGAACAGGGCGATCAGTACGACCGTCAGCAGGGCAAGGCCGGCGACGATGGCGAAGCCGGATCGCCAACCCAGCACCTGCCCCATCCAGCTCGCGACGGGAACGCCGAGAATCGTCGCGACCGTCAGGCCAAGCATGACCCGCGCGACCGACTGCGCCCGGCGATTCGGCGCCGAGAGCGAGGCCGCGACCAGCGCCGCGACGCCGAAATAGGCACCGTGCGGCAGGCCGCTCAGGAAGCGGAAGGCCAGCATCCAGTGATAGGTCGGGGCGAGCGCGCTCAGCGCATTGCCGAGCGCGAAGACGCCCATCAGGCCGATCAGCAGCGTGCGGCGCGGGATGCGGGCCGCCAGCACGGCGATCAGGGGCGCGCCGACGACCACGCCGAGCGCATAGATGCTGATGACATGGCCCGCCGTCGACTCGTCGATGCCGAGCCCGGCCGAGAAATAGGGCAGCAGGCTCATCGAGGCGAACTCGGTGGTGCCGATGGCGAAGCCACCCATCGCGAGCGCGAACAGCACGAGCCCGGTCGAGACAGGCGCATGGGCGGACGCGGATGCGTCCAGGCTGCGATCATTCGCGGCGAGCGTCATAGCGGGCTTTCACGGAAGGGCAGCGACATTGCTGCGTCGCAACATGAAATAGCCATGCACCATCGAACGATCAACGACGCCCGCGGCGATATTTCATGCAATCAACGCATATCGTTTTGGCTTCCGAGCGTTCGCGCCGAATGCGCTATAAGGCGGCGTCCCAGACAGGTGAGAACGACGTGATACCCTGGACCACCCTTGATACGGCAGCCCTGCCGGATGGCAGCGGCGACCTCCGGCTGAAACAGCGCGGCAGCGAGTTCTCGATCATGCTCGGCAGCAACGAGCTGATGAACAGCCGCCTCAGCGGCTCGGAAGAGGCGCTGGCGACCTTGGTCTGCGACAGGCTGAGGGAGCGTCGGCGGCCGCACATCCTGATCGGCGGGCTCGGCATGGGCTTCACGCTGCGGGCCGCGCTCGCCCATCTGCCTGACGATGCGCAAGTGGAGGTGGCGGAACTCATTCCAGCCGTGGTCACCTGGGCACGGGGCCCGATGGCCGCGGTCTTCGCCGGCTGCCTCGATGATTCCCGCGTACAAGTCAGCGTGACCGACGTGGCCACGGCGATCACGGCCGGCAAGGGGCGTTACGACGCGATCCTGCTCGATGTCGATAACGGCCCGGAAGGGCTGACCGTCGCCGGCAACGACCAGCTCTATGGGGCGGCGGGGCTCCACGCCGCCAAGGCCGCGCTGCGGCCGGGCGGCATTCTGGCGGTCTGGTCCTCAGGATCCGACCACGGTTTCACGCGGCGCTTGCGACAGGCGGGATTCGCCACCGAGGAGGTGACCGCACGCGCCCGCCGCACGGGCGGAGGCGCGCGCCATGTGATCTGGCTGGCGACGCGGCCCTGAAAGCCGCGGCCGCGCGGCTCAGTTGACGAGGCAGAAGCCCTCGCAGGGCGCGGCCGCCACGGCAGTCGCGAAATCCGAGATCGCCTTCTGCGCCTCCGGCTTCAGCGACGGCCTGACCTGCTGGAGCGCAGAGACGAGCGCATTGCGGTCCGGCGGAGCCAGGGCGGAAGCAATACCGGCGGCGTTGTCGGCGAAGGCCTGCGCGATCAGCTGGCGGTTCGCATCGCGCAGTTCGGGCGCGCGCAGCGCCAGCGCCGAGCCGACGACGATCTCCTGCAGGCCGACCCGCATCTCCCGCAGCCCTCTTGCGCGGGCTTCGGTCTTGTCCTCGTCCTTCAGCCTGGCGGAGAAGTCGTTGATCGCCGAAAGCGCCCCGCCCGCCGCCTGAAGCAGGAAGACGCGCGTCCGGGTCAATTCATCCTGGAACTCAACGGCGTTCGCCGCCTGATCAGGTTCCTTCCGGCCGGGCGGCGAGAACAGCGCATAGGCCTGCAGAATGCCGGCCTGCTTCTGGACGATCTCCGCCAGAATCGGAAGGTCGGCAGCGCCATAAGGCGGCTTGCCGAGGATGGCCGGCACGTTCCAGACATCAGCCAGCACCTTGCCATCGACCGGGTCCGACAGCCGCGGCAGGCTCGGCCTGCCATCATACAGCTTGAACAGCGACTCAACGGATTCGTACGCAGCGTCCATATAGGCCTTGCCGTTGGCCGGCACTTCGGCCCGCGCAGCGGGAGCCAGCAGGCAGAGCGCGCCCAGCGCGGCGGCCTGCACAATCGATCGAATCCGAATCATGGTCTTCCTTTTCCCGAAGCGCGCGCTTCAGCCAGCAGGCAGAGCTCGGTGAAGAGCACCTGCGCCGCGCACTGCGCCGTGTTGCTGGTCGCGTCATATTGCGGGGCGACTTCTACGACATCCGCGGCGACGATGTCGCGTCCCTTCAGCGCCCGCAGGATCGCCAGCGCCTCACGCGGGCTCAAGCCGCCGACTTCCGGCGTGCCCGTGCCCGGAGCGAAACCCGGATCAAGCGAATCGACGTCGAACGAAACATAGGTCGGCCCGTCGCCGATGACGGCTAGCGCCTTGGCGATGACGGCGTCGAGGCCGAGATCGTCGACCTCGTTGGCATGGATCACGGTCATGCCGGACTCGTAGGAGAACTCCCAGAGATATTCGGCGCCGCCGCGGATGCCGATCTGGATCACGCGCTCGGGATCGAGCACGCCATCGAGCACCGCCTGCCGGAACGGCCCGCCATGATGGAACTTCGAGCCCTCATAAGGGCCGGAGGTGTCGCAATGGGCGTCGATATGCACCATGCCGACCGGCCGCTTGGCGCCAACGGCCTTCAGGATCGAATAGGTGATCGAGTGGTCGCCGCCCACGGCGAGCGGCGAGACGCCGGCCTCGACGATCGTCCTGAAAGCCGCCTCGATATCCTCGTGGCAGCTCTCCAGCGAATAGCGCGAGCGGAACGGCACGTCGCCGATATCGGCCGCCTTGAGCATGGTGAAGGGCGCGGTGCCGAGCGCATGGTCCATCGGCCCCATGCGCTCGATCGCGCGGACGGCGCGCGGGCCGAGGCGCGCGCCGGCGCGGTTGGTCACGCCGAGATCCATGGGCACGCCGATGATCGCGACATCGAGGCCGCCGAGTGCGGGCGCCGTCAGCGCATCGGGACGATAGGGCGCGCCGACGAAGGTCGCGACATCGGCGAAGGGCCATTTGCGCTTGTCGCCGGTGAACTGGGCCGCGGCCACCCGCGCGAAATGTGGATCGTGAATGTCGCCGCCTCCGGCGCCGGCATATCGCTGCCGCAGCTTCGCGAGCCTGTCCTGATCCATCCCGGCCTCCGCTTCACGCCCTTCAGCCGGGGATGCGCTCGAGCATCACCACCGGCCCGTTCTGATACTCGACCTGTCCGAAGCTCTTGTAGCCGAGCTTATGGGCCACGCGGAAGGAGGCATGGTTTTCGGGTGCTATGATGCAGACGCTGCGCCTGTCGCCATGGGTCGCGGCGAACCAGCGATGGGCCGCGGCCGCCGCCTCCCCCGCATAGCCCTTGCCATGCGCGGCGCTCGCCAGGATCCATCCGGCCTCTGGCGCATTGTCGAAATCGGGAGAAAGGCCCCGGCAGCCGTCGAACAGGCCGACTTCGCCGACCAGGGCACCACTGCTTTTCTCGACGACGGCGAACATGCCGTAGCCGCGCAAGGCCCAGTGGCCGACGATGCGGGTCAGGCGATGCCAGGCCTCCTCGCGATTGAGCGGGCGGCCACCGAGGAAACGGATGACGTCGGGCTCGCTACGCATCGCGTGGATCGCGTCGAGATCGCCGATCTCGGGGCGGCGCAGGCTGAGATTCGCGGTCTCGATCATGGCCGCTTTAACCACCCGTGCAGAGAGGCGCCAAGGCATGGGCGCGAACTAGCCGAAAGTCGCAAGAATCGACGATGAAATCCCTCGCGCTTCGAAAATCCATTCGCTACAACCCGATTCTGAACGCCGGGCGGCAGAAGCTGTTTCGAAACGCCCGCACCCGCCAGACATCCGAGGAGAGTCCCTAGATGAAGCGTCGTCAGTTTATCCAGACCGCTGCGGCCGGTGCCGCCGCGACCGCCGTCGCCATGCCGGCCGTCGCCCAGTCGAACCCGGAGATCAAGTGGCGCCTGGCGTCGAGCTTCCCGAAGTCGCTCGACACGATCTATGCCGGCGCCGAGATCATGGCCAAGATGGTCTCCGAGCTGACCGACGGCAAATTCCAGATCCAGGTCTTCGCGGCCGGCGAAATCGTCCCCGCGCTGCAGGCGCTCGACGCGGTCACGAACAACACCGTCGAGATGGCCCATACCGTCTCGTATTACTATGTCGGCAAGGATCCGACCTTCGCCGTCGCCGCCTCGGTGCCGTTCGGACTCAATGCCCGTATGCAGAACGCTTGGCTGTTCCAGAACGGCGGCAACGAGCTGTTCAACGAATTCTACAAGAAGTTCAACGCCTACGGTCTGCCCTGCGGCAATACCGGCGCGCAGATGGGCGGCTGGTTCCGCAAGGAGATCAAGTCGCTCGCTGATCTCCAAGGCCTGAAGATGCGCATCGGGGGCATCGCCGGCTCGGTCCTGCAGAAGCTCGGCGTCGTGCCGCAGCAGCTCGGCGGCGGCGACATCTACCCGGCGCTCGAGAAGGGCACGATCGACGGCGCCGAGTGGGTCGGCCCCTATGACGACGAGAAGCTCGGCTTCGCCAAAGTCGCGCCCTACTATTACTATCCGGGCTTCTGGGAGGGCGGCCCGACCGTCCATGCCTTCGTCAACCTGGAGAAATGGAACTCGTTGCCGAAGGCCTATCAGGCCGCGCTGACCGCCGCCTGCACCTATGCCAACACGCAGATGGCCGCGCGCTACGACGTCGTGAACCCGCCGGCGCTGAAGCGCCTGGTCGCGGCCGGCACGCAACTGCGCCCGTTCCCGCAGGACGTGATGGAAGCGAGCCTCAAGGCCTCGAACGAGCTCTATGCCGAAATCTCGGCCAAGAACCCGGACTTCAAGAAGGCCATCGAGACCATGGCCGCCTTCCGCTCCGACCAGTATCTCTGGTGGCAGGTCGCCGAGCTCAGCTTCGACGTCTTCCAGGTCCGCACCCGCGCTCGCTGAGCGCAGCGCGATATCGCTCGACGATGCAAGGCCCGGCGAAAGCCGGGCCTTGTTGCATTTCGGGGTCCGGCAACGTCCCGGCTCTCACATCATCGATCTGTGAAATTCAAACTCCGGCGCCGACTCATGACGAAATTGCATGATTGCCATGCAAATGACTCTTGCGTCGGCCAACAGACCTGCTTTGCTCTCAGCCGTTCGCGACGACCGGAAAACCGGCGCGCATTGCCTTTGAGGGAGGGCGGATTTGATGAAGCGTCGTCACTTTTTGAAGGTTGCTGGGGCCGGGGCGGCCGCGGGGGCGATAGCGAGCCCGGCAATCGCGCAATCCATGCCCGAAGTGAAATGGCGCGTCACATCGTCCTTCCCGAAATCGCTCGACACGATCTACGGCGCGTCCGAGGTGCTGGCAAAAGCGGTTTCGGAGGCGACGGACGGCAAGTTCCAGATTCAGGTCTTCGCGGCCGGCGAGATCGTGCCGGCCCTGCAGGCGGCGGATGCGGTCACCAACGGCACGGTCGAGATGTGCCACACCGCCTCCTATTACTATGTCGGCAAGGACCCGACCTTCGCCTTCGGCACCGCCGTGCCGTTCGGGTTGAACGCCCGCCAGCAGAACGCCTGGTTCTACCATGGCGGTGGCAACGAGCTGCTGAACGAGTTCTACAAGAAGGCCAATATCTATGCGCTGCCGGGCGGCAATACCGGCTGCCAGATGGGCGGCTGGTTCCGCAAGGAGATCAAGACGCCAGCCGACCTGCAGGGCATCAAGATGCGCATCGGCGGCTTCGCCGGGCAGGTGATGAGCAAGCTCGGCGTGGTGCCGCAGCAGATCGGCGGCGGCGACATCTATCCGGCCCTCGAAAAGGGCACGATCGACGCAGCCGAATGGGTCGGCCCGGCCGATGACGAGAAGCTCGGCTTCAACAAGGTCGCGCCCTACTACTACTATCCCGGCTGGTGGGAAGGCGGCGCCTCGCTGCATTTCTTCATCAACACGAAGAAATGGGACGAGCTGCCGAAGGTCTACAAGTCGCTACTCACCACCGCGGCAGCGCACGCCAATATCGACATGCAGGCGAAATACGATGCGCGCAATCCTGCCGCGCTGAAGCGACTCGTCGCCGGCGGCGCGCAATTGCGGCCGTTCTCGCCGGAAATCCTCGAAGCCTGCCTGAAGGCCTCGAAGGAGGTCTATGCCGAAACCTCCGCCAAGAATCCGGATTTCAAGAAGATCTACGATTCGATGTCGGCCTTCCGCGGCGATGCCTATCTCTGGTTCCAGATCGCCGAATACACCTTCGACAATTTCATGATCCGCTCGCGCATTACGAACCAGCTCTGATCCAACGGAGCCCGTCGCGCGAGGGATACTCACCCCGGCGCAAGCCGGGGTTTTTCTGTTGCCGTATGTGCGACGCCGGCCTTGCCACAACTGCGCCTTGCTGGCTCAGTAGCAACGACCATCGCCACGGAATCCCGTCATGCTCCGCATCGCCCTTGCCCTGTTCCTGACCGGCCTTGCGACGGCAGCGACAGCGCAGTCGATCGGCGAGCCAGTGCCGCGCAAGGGCGCACCGTACGAAGCCCTGGCGAAACCCGCGCCCAAGCCGGGCACAGCAGCCGCCCGCCCCTGCCCCGAATACGGCGCCGGCTTCGTTCGTCTGGAAGGCTCGACCTTCTGCGTGCGGGCTGGCGGGGCCGTTCGCGCCGAGTTCGGCAAGAGTTCCCGTAGCGGCTATGGCAGCCGGGCCGACGGGATGGTCTATCTCGAAAGCCGTGGCCAGACCGCGCTCGGCCCGGTTCGCTCCGTGGTGAGCGTGCGCGGACAGGTCAATCGCGGGCTCGATTCCGGCCCCTTCCGCTACTGAAAACAGCCAGAGCCACCCTTGTCATCAACTCAGTATTTAGCGTCTCTGAGCCTTGCGTTTGCGACGACGATGATGCGTCGCATGATGGCGACGATAGCGACGATTGGCTTTTTCTGGCGCTTG
>NZ_JBBCUM010000014.1:0-165065 GCF_037147855.1 Allobosea sp. MMO-172
GGACGGTCGGCGGGCCGCGCCTGGTCCGGCCGGCCAGCCGGACCAGGCATACCGCTTCCGCGGAACCACACAACAATACCAAAACTCAAACAGACAATTCCGGGGCTTCGCAGAGCGAAGAACCCGGAACCCACGACTGGGCGAGCGGTTCGCAACCCGACGTCGAATATCTCACCCAGTCGTGGGTTCCGGGTTCTTCGCTGCGCGAAGCCCCGGAATGACAACGGGTTTGCGCAGTACGTTCAAAGATTGCGCCGCTCGCCGCGGAGCGTCGCAAGCCCGATCCCGGCCGCATCGAAGCCGCCATCGACGGCCAGCACCTGGCCGGTGATATAGGTCGACCGATCCGAGCAGAGGAAGAAGATCGCCTCGGCCAGCTCCTCCTCCAGCCCGTAGCGGCCGAGCGGCACGGCATCGCGATAATCCGCCCGGATTTCCGGGCTGTGCACCGCCTTGGCCATCGCGGTCTCGACCGGCCCTGGCGCAACCGCGTTGACGCGGATGCCAAGGCCCGCGAGCTCGACCGCCTGCTGCTTGGTGAGATGCGCCAGCGCCGCCTTCGAGGTGCCGTAGGCGACCCGAAGCGTCGAGGCGCGCAGGCCCGAGATCGAGGTGATGTTGACGACGGCGCCGCCGCCATTGTCGGCCATCGCACGCGCCGCAAGCTGCGTCGCGAGGAACGGACCGGTGAGATTCACCGCCATCACCCGCTGCCACTCGTCATGGCTGGTTTCCAGCAGCGGTTTGAACACCGCCGTGCCGGCATTGTTAACGAGGGCATCGAGCCGCCCGAAGCGCTTGGCCATGCCGGCGAAGGCCGATTCGAGCTGCGCCGGCATCGCCACGTCGCAGGTCAGCACCAGCGTGCGCTCCGGCGTCGCGATCTCGGCCGCCGCCCGCTGGAGCCCGGCCCCGTCGATATCGAGCAGGCCGACCTGCCAGCCCTCGGCCAGGAAGCGCTTGGCGGTGGCAAGACCGATGCCGCGCGCGGCGCCGGTCACGAGGGCGGTCTTGATAACGGGATCGGTCATGGCATCTCGTCCGGTGGCATGTCGCTTCCGCACAGGCTATGCATGCCGGCAGCGTGGCCAACAAGCCGGGATTGCCGCTCGACAAACCCGCCGCGCTCCTGTATGGCCCCGCACTCAACTGAAAACAGCGAGCCGAAAGCCCGCGCTTCCGCGCGAATACGGCCATGGAGAGACCCATGAACATCATCGAACAGCTCGATGCCGAGCAGATTGCCAAACTGAGCGAAGGCAAGGCCATTCCCGCTTTCCAGCCCGGCGACACCGTGCAGGTCAACGTCAAGGTCAAGGAAGGCGAGCGCAGCCGCGTCCAGGCCTATGAAGGCGTCGTGATCGCCCGCAACGGCGGCGGCCTCAACCAGAGCTTCACCGTCCGCAAGATTTCCTATGGCGAGGGCGTCGAGCGCGTCTTCCCGCTGTTCTCGCCGAACCTCGACTCGATCAAGGTCATCCGCAAGGGCAAGGTGCGTCGCGCCAAGCTCTATTACCTGCGCGATCGTCGCGGCAAGTCGGCCCGTATCGCCGAGCGCGTCGATGCCAAGCCCGCCAAGGGCCAGAAGGGCGCCGGCAAGTAAGCCGAACCCTCAGCACGAGAAGTTTGAAACGCGGTCCTTCGGGGCCGCGTTTTTTGTGCCGTCAGCCGAGCGATTTCATTCCAAAAACGCATATCAAATAAGCAATTCATACCTTGATATGCAATCAAGGCACATGTAAGTATGCCAATCATTAGCATGCTATCTATGTTGGTGCTATGGACCTCATTCAGCTTCAGGCCGCGTTCACCGGCGAGCTTGCCGCCGTCAACCGCAAGCTGAGAACGCTCGTCGACGACCGTGCGCGCGACATGGGCCTGACCCTGTCGCGGGCGCGCCTGCTGATGGAACTCGCCAAGGCGGACGGCCCAATCCAGTCCGATCTCGCCGGCCTGCTCGACATCGAACAGCCAACGCTGGTCCGGCTCCTCGACGGGCTGGAGCGCAACGGCATGATCGAACGCCGCGCCGTCGAGGGCGACCGGCGCGCCCGCCGCGTCTTCCTGACCGAGACCGCTCGCGCCCAGGCGCAGGACATCCTCGATTTCCTCGCCGAACTGCGCGCCGGCATCCTGCAGGGCATATCGCCGGAAGAGCTGGAAACGGCGCTTGACGTCCTGCGCCGCACCTCGCGCAATATCGCGGCAGGCCGGAGCGCCGCCCCGTGAGCACGTCCGAACCATCCGCCGCGCCTGTCGCACCGCCTCCCCCGGCCGGGCTGACGATGCCGCGCTCGCGCGCGCTGGCCTATATGCTGGCCTCGGTGACGCTGGCGATGACGCAGCAGATCGGCGCGAACCTCGTCAACACCAATGTCTACCAGATTCAGGGCGAGCTCGGCGCCACCATCGCCGAGACCAACTGGCTGATCGCCGCCTATATGGCGCCGAACGTCTCGCTCTCGATCGCCCTGATCAAGATCCGGATGCAGTACGGCCTGCGCAATTTCGCCGAGATGAGCCTCGCCGGCTTCGTGCTCGCCGCGTTCCTGAACCTCACCGTCGTGCACGACCTGCCCTCGGCCGTAATCGTGCGGTTCATGAGCGGCATGGCGGCGGCGCCGATGTCCTCGCTGGCCTTCTTCTACATGATCGAGCCGTTGCCGCCGCAAAAGAAGCTCACCGTCGGCCTCTCGCTGGCGCTGACCAACACGACGCTCGGCATCCCCGTGACGCGCCTGATCTCGCCCTGGCTGCTCGATCTCGGCGGCTTCCACGGCCTGACCCTGTTCGAGATGGGCCTCGCCATGGTCGCCTTCGGCTTCGTCTATGCGCTGCCCCTGACCACGCCGCCGCGCGTCAAATGCATCGGCCCGCGCGATATCGTCAGCTACATCCTGATCGCGATCGGCTTCGGCTCGATCGCCGTCGCGCTCAGCCTCGGCCGCATCTACTGGTGGTTCGAGGCGCCCTGGCTGGGCTGGCTCCTCGCCTGCGCCGTCATCTGCCTGACGCTGGCGGTGATCGCCGAACTCCACCGCGACAGTCCGCTCATCGACATCCGCTGGCTGACCAGCCCAACGACGCTGCATTTCGCCGGCGCCCTGCTGCTGATGCGCATCGTGCTGGCCGAGCAGACCGTCGGCGCCTCCAATTTCTTCCAGGCGCTCGGCATCCAGAACGAGCAGACCCTGTCGCTCTACGGCGTGATTCTCTGCGCGATTCTCGCCGGCGGCGTCACCTGCGCGCTGCTGCTGCGGCCGGGCCGGGAAAACTGGTTCTACGGCACGGCCCTCGCCTGCGTCGCGCTCGGCGCCTGGCTCGACAGCGGCGCCACCAGCCAAACGAGGCCGCACGATATCTGGCTGAGCCAGGCGCTGGTCGCCTATGGCTCCGGGCTCTTCCTGCCCGCCGCCATGGCGCAAGGCATGGGCAGCGCCATCGCGCGCGGCCCGCTCTACATCCTCAGCTTCATCACGGTGTTCCTGTTCACGCAGAGCATCGGCGGCCTGCTCGGCTCGGCCATCTTCGGAACCTTCATCACCTTGCGCACCACGTTCCACTTCAACGTGCTGGCCGAGCATTTCGTCCTGTCCGACCCGTTCTTCGCCCAGCGCGTCAACCAGTTTGGCGGAATCTATAGCCATGTCCTGACCGACCCGACGCTGCTGCGGGCGGAAGGCGTAACGCTGCTCACCCAGCGAGCCTCTCAGGAGGCCATCGTCCTCGCCTATAACGACGCCTTCATGCTGATTTCCGCGATCGCCGGCCTCGCGCTTGCCGGCCTGCTCGCGCACCTCGCCTATCTGCAATTGCGCAAGCCCGCAGCCCCCGTCGCCCAACCCGCTCCCTGACCGCCATGTCCCGCATCCTCCGCTCCGTCTCGACCTATGTCGCGCTCGCCATCGGCCTCGTCGGCCTCGGCATCATCCTCTACGCCTGGCGGCTGCCGCCCTTCGCCAGCGCCGTCGAGATAACCGAGAACGCCTATGTGCGCGGGCAGGTCACGATCATCGCGCCGCAGCTCGCCGGCTATGTCGCCGAGGTCCCAGTGCAGGATTTCGCCACGGTGAAGAAAGGCGACCTGCTGCTGCGCATCGACGACCGCATCTTCGCCCAGAAGCTGGAGCAGGCCCGCGCCGGCCTCGCCGCCCAGCGCGCCGCGCTCGCCAATTCGGATCAATCGCGTGCGGCCGCAGAAGCGCGGCTGCGCGCCGCCGTCGCCAACGTCGCCAGTGCCGAGGCGGCCTTGCGCACGGCCGAGGCGAACTGGGGCCGCATCGAGCCATTGCGCGAGCGCGGCGTCGTCAGCCAGACCTCGACCGATCAGAGCCAGCAGGCGCTCGACCAGGCCCGCGCCTCCATCACCGCGACCAATGCCGCCGTCGATGTCGCCCGGCAGGACGTCCAGACCGCGATCGTCAACCGCCAGTCGCTGGTTGCCGCGGTCGAGGGCGCCGAGGCCGCGGTCCATCTCGCCGAGATCGACCTGAGCAACACCCGCATCACCGCCCCGCAGGACGGGCGGCTGGGCGAGGTCCAGGCCCGGCTCGGGCAGTACGTCTCGGCCGGCACGCAATTGATGGCGCTGGTGCCGAACCAGGTCTGGGTCATCGCCAATTTCAAGGAAACGCAGCTTGCCGGCATGCGCACCGGCCAGCCGGTGAGCTTCACCGTCGATGCCCTGCGCCATGCCCGCATGACCGGGACGATCGAGCGCTTCTCGCCGGCAGCCGGCTCCGAGTTCAGCGTGATCCGGCCGGACAACGCCACCGGCAACTTCATCAAGATCGCCCAGCGCGTGCCGGTGCGCATCGCCGTCGATCCCGGCCAGCCCCTCGCCGAGCGGCTGGCGCCCGGCATGTCCGTTGTCGTCAGCGTCGACACCTCTGCGCCGCGCTGATGGCGCGGCTGCAACGGCATCGATTGTCCCGCTTGATTGGAACTGCTAAACAGTAGCCATGTCGCCGTGTGAGCATCATTTGCAGCGCTTCAGCGCCGTGCAGGGAGAGGGCCATCTGCCGCCCCTGCCGACGACGCAGGATTTTGCCGCGCTGCATGACCATGCCCGCTTGCCCTGGCGCTTCTTCGGCCGCTTCACCGCTTCGATTGCCGCAGGCCTTACCGGCGCCTGAGACCGGCCGCCTCCGTGCGGCCGGCGACAGGCGATCCGTTTTTGCGCGCCGGCTCCAGCGAACTGGCGCATAGTCTCACAAGCAGATTTCAGAAGACCGAGACCAAGCCATGACTGCGACCAAGGGTCCCCAGACGCTTTATGACAAGATTTTCGACGACCATGTCGTCGACCGGCAGGATGACGGCACCTGCCTGCTCTATATCGACCGCCACCTCGTCCATGAGGTGACGAGCCCGCAGGCCTTCGAGGGCCTGCGCATGACCGGCCGCAAGGTCCGCGCGCCCGAAAAGACGCTCGCCGTCGTCGACCACAACATCCCGACGACCGACCGCACCAAGGGCATCGCCGAAGAGGAAAGCCGCATCCAGGTCGAGGCGCTCGCCAAGAACGCCCGCGACTTCGGCGTCGAGTATTTCAACGAGCTCGACAAGCGCCAGGGCATCGTCCACATCGTCGGCCCCGAACAGGGCTTCACCCTGCCCGGCACCACGATCGTCTGCGGTGACAGCCACACCTCGACGCATGGCGCCTTCGGTGCGCTCGCCCACGGCATCGGTACCTCGGAGGTCGAGCATGTGCTCGCCACCCAGACGCTGATCCAGAAGAAGGCGATGAACATGCTCGTCCAGGTGGACGGCACGCCAGCTCCCGGCGTCGGCGCCAAGGACATCACGCTTGCGATCATCGGCGAGATCGGCACCGCCGGCGGCACCGGCTCGGTCATCGAATATGCCGGCGAGGCCATCCGCGGCCTGACCATGGAAGGCCGCATGACAGTCTGCAACATGTCGATCGAGGGCGGCGCCCGCGCCGGCATGGTCGCGCCGGACGAGAAGTCCTTCGCCTATCTGAAGGGCCGCCCGAAGGCGCCGCAGGGCGCCGCCTGGGACGCCGCCGTCCGCTACTGGGAGACGCTGCGCAGCGACGAAGGCGCGCATTTCGACCGCATCGTCCGGCTCGACGCCGCCAACCTGCCGCCGATCGTCTCCTGGGGCACGAGCCCCGAGGACGTGATCTCGGTCACCGGCGCCGTTCCGGATCCGGAGCTGATTGCCGACGAGGTCAAGCGCGCCTCGAAGAAGCGTGCGCTCGAATACATGGGCCTGACCGCCGGCACCAAGATCACCGACATCCCGCTCGACGTGATCTGGATCGGCTCCTGCACCAATGGCCGCATCGAGGACCTGCGCACCGTCGCGAAGATCGTCGAGGGCAAGAAGCTCCATGAGAGCCTCGACTACGGCATGATCGTTCCCGGCTCCGGCCTGGTGAAGGAGCAGGCCGAGGCCGAAGGTCTCGACAAGATCTTCATCGCCGCCGGCTTCGAGTGGCGCGAGCCCGGCTGCTCGATGTGCCTCGGCATGAACCCCGACCAGCTCAAGCCCGGCCAGCGCGCCGCCTCGACCTCGAACCGCAATTTCGAGGGCCGTCAGGGCTATCGCGGCCGCACCCACCTCGTCTCGCCGGCCATGGCGGCGGCGGCGGCCCTCACCGGCCGCTTCGTCGACGTCCGCACGCTGGGCTGACGCGGGCAGGCGGGGAACTGACCATGTCGAACGATCCCCGCGAAGCTGGCCGCGCCGCCGAATCCAAGGCGGCGCTGGACCGGGTCAAGCGCGACAGCGAAAGCCTGCTCGGCTCCTCCATGGGCCGGGCGGCCGATCACTTCTCGGGCGCCGATGCGCCCGAGGGCGACAAGGTCGAGCTCTGGGGCCGGCGCATCGGCCGTTCCCTCTCGCTCCTCGGCGTCATCGTGCTGGCCTGGTGGCTCGGCTACCAACTGAAAATCTGGTGATGGGCAAGGCCGTGGACGCCAGGGTCACGACAACAGCAGAGCTCGACTGGGACGGCGTTAAGGCGCCGTCGCAGGCAGCGTTCGAGGTTCTGGCGCAGGCCGCCTTCGACCGCCTGCCGGAGGAATTCCGCGCGCTCTGCTCGGACGTGATCTTCAACGTCACCGAGTTTCCCGAGGACGACGTGCTGAAGGAGCTGGAGGCGGAGAGCCCGTTCGACCTGCTCGGCCTGTTCAGCGGTGTCGGCCTGCCGCAGCAGGGCTATGCTCCGCAGACCGGCCAGATGCCCAACACCATCCACCTCTATCGCCGGCCGATCCTCGACTACTGGGCCGAGCATGACGAGAGTCTGGGCGCCATCGTCACCCATGTCATGGTCCACGAGATCGGCCACCATTTCGGCTTCTCCGACGAGGACATGGAAGCCATCGAACAGGCAGCCGGGTAGCGATGCAGGGAACGGAGAAACTCTGGTACTGGCGACGCCACCTTGCGATCGGGCTGGATCTCCTGCCCTTCGCGCTGATCCTGGTCTTGCTGACTGTACTGTTCTTCGGCAGCAACAGCGACAGGGTTCGTCTGGATGGCTTCGGCTTAAGCGTATCGCGTTGTGGCCCCGGGAAGGTGGATCAGAGCGTGCTCGATGCGGGCAACGCCATGATGAGCGGCGTTGCCTGGAATCAAGCAGCGTTCTGCGACATCAGTGCTTTCGGCATTTCCTCAAATCGGATCGTGCGTCTCGCTCGTGTCGAGAAGGGCGCCGACAACATCACACGCACGGTCTTCGTCACGGTGCCGGTCGATGACGGGGGCAGATCCGTCAGCCCCTTTTATCTCGATTGGCTCGGTTACCTCGCTTTCGTTGTTGCCATCGCCTGCTTCCAGGCATCGCGCTGGCAGGCAACTCCGGCGATGCGCCTGCTTCGGATTCGCCTGGTCGCGGATAGCGGCGAACCCGCAGGCGTGAAGCGAAGCCTTTTGCGTTTGATCTACGCCGCCTTGCTCGGCCTTGCGGTTATCGCCGTGCTTTCAGGGCCTCTCTGGCTGGTCATCGCATATGGATACAGCCCCTGGCTGATGTTCCCGGCCCTGCTGATCGCGCTGACGCTCTATCTGTCTTGGTGGCGCCCCTTCGCTCTCAAGCTCTCGCTGCCGCGAGCACCGCTTCACGACATCTGGGCCGGAACCCGCATCATCCGGGTCTCCTCGCCTTCCGTCTGAATTTTTTCAATATCGACAAGGAACCGCAGCATGCAGCCCTTCACCACCCTGACCTCGACGCCCGCCCCCATGAAGGTGGTCAATGTCGACACCGACATGATCATCCCCAAGCAGTACCTGAAGACGATCAAGCGCACGGGCCTCGGCACCGCGCTGTTCTCGGAGATGCGCTACAAGGACGACGGCTCGGAGAACCCCGATTTCGTGCTGAACCAGCCGGCCTATCGCAAGGCCGAGATCCTCGTCGCCGGCGACAATTTCGGCTGTGGCTCGTCGCGCGAGCACGCGCCCTGGGCGCTGCTCGATTTCGGCATCCGCTGCGTGATCTCCACCAGCTTCGCCGACATCTTCTACAATAACTGCTTCAAGAACGGCATCCTGCCGATCAAGGTCACGCCCGAACAGCTCGACATGCTGTTCGACGATGCCGAGCGCGGCTCCAACGCGACGCTGACGATCGACCTCGAGAAGCAGACGATCAAGGGCCCGGATGGCGGCGAGATCAAGTTCGAGATCGACCCGTTCCGCAAGCACTGCCTGCTCAACGGCCTCGACGATATCGGCCTGACCATGGAGAAGGGCACGAAGATCGACGCTTACGAGGAAAAGCTGAAGCAGCGCGCCTGGGCTTGAGAGCATCCTCCCGGACGCCGCTCTGCAAAGCGGCAGACACAGAAAAGGGCCGCATCCGCGGCCCTTTTTCCTATCCGGGAACCGGCCGCCTCAGCCTCGCCGGGATGCGTTCAGCGCGACCGCAGCCTCGATCAGCGCCTTGAAGGCATCCTCGTCCACCACTTCGCCCTCGCGGATATCGATGGCGCGGCGGGCATTGCCCTCCAGGCTGGCGTTGAACAGGCCGGCCGGATCGGCCAGCAAGGCGCCCTTCATGAAGGTCAGCTTGACCACGCTCTTGTAGGTCTCGCCGGTGCAGATGATGCCGCCATGGGACCAGACCGGCACGCCGCGCCACTTCACCTCCTCGACCACGTCGGGATCGGCCTCACGGATCAGCGCGCGCATCCGTGCCAGCGTCGCACCACGCCAGTCGGTGAGCGCGGCGATCTTCGCGTCGATGAGCGCGGCGATCTTCGCGTCGATGAGCGCGGAAGCCGCCGGGTCCTGAACCTCGTCCTTCGCCATGATATACGGGCCCCTTCCGATGTTCACTTCGGCAGCGTGAGCAGAACTAACCTTGTCATTCCGGGGCGCGCCGAAGGCGCGAACCCGGAAGCCACGACCGGGTGAGACATCCGATGCCTCTTCTCAGCTCGCTCGCCCAGTCGTGGGTTCCGGGTTCTTCGCTACGCGAAGCCCCGGAATGACAATCGTGTCGCCAGAGTCCAACAGCCGAACCTAAACCACGACCGTGATCGCCTCGGCCGCGCGCGTCAGGCCGGTATAAAGCCAGCGTGCCCGATGCTCGCGAAAGGCGAAGCTCTCGTCGAAGAGCACGACATCGTCCCATTGCGAGCCCTGCGACTTATGCACGGTCAGGGCATAGCCGAAGGTGAACTCGTCGGTATGCTTGCGCAGCTCCCACGGCACCTCCTCCTCGGTGCCATCGAAGAAGTTCGGCAGCACGGAGACCTTCACCGCCTTGCCGCCGGCATCGTCCTCCGGCGTGACGCGCATGGTGATCAACCCCTTCTTCGAGGTCTTGATCTCCTGCACGATCCAGGAGCCGCCATTGAGCAGGCCCTTGCTCTTGTCGTTGCGCAGGCAGACCAGTTTCTCGCCGGCGACGGGGCTGTTGTCGGTGCGGCCCATCAGCTGGCGGATGCGGGCATTGTAGTTGCGCCGCGTCTTGTTCATGCCGACCAGCACCTGATCGGCACCCATGACGATCTCGGGATTGATCTCATGGCGCCGGATCACGCGGCTCGGGCCGTATTCGCCGAGTTCGAGCTGCCCGCCCTCGCGCACGATCATCGACATCCGCACGATCGGGTTGTCCGCCGCCTGCCGGTGCACCTCGGTCAGCATGACATCGGGCTCCTGCTCGGTGAAGAAGCCGCCGCCCTTGACCGGAGGCAACTGCGCGGGGTCGCCCAGCACCAGCACCGGCGTGCCGAAGGACAGCAGGTCGCGACCCAGCTCCTCGTCGACCATCGAGCACTCGTCGATGATGATCAGCTTCGCCTTGGCTGCGGCGCTGTCGCGGTTGAGCGCGAAGATCGGGCTTTCCTCGTCGACGCCGCGGGAGCGATAGATCAGCGAATGGATCGTCTGCGCGCCATGGCAGCCCTTGTTGCGCAGCACGAGCGCAGCCTTGCCGGTATAGGCGGCGAAGACGACGTCACCATCGACCGCCTCGGCGATATGGCGCGCGAGCGTCGTCTTGCCGGTGCCGGCATAGCCGAACATGCGGAAAAGCTGCGGCTCGCCGGATTGCAGCCAGCGCGCCACGGCGGTCAAAGCCATATCCTGCTGGGGCGACCAGCTCATCGCGGGACCATCGTCGAAAAGGGCATGGCGCAGATGGGGCCGAGTCGGCCCGCGAGGCAAGCCCGGCGATGCCGGAACCGCTCAGGCGGCGCGCAATCGCCTGACGAAGGCCTCGGCTTCGGCCTGCAGAGCGTTGATCCGCTGATCGAGCTCGCGCGCGCTCTCCGCCCCTGTATCGGCCTGGCCGACGGTCTGGAGATTGGCGGCGGCGATCTCGCCCATCGCCAGCGCCGCCGTGCCGGTCACGTCCGAAATGCGCGCCACCGTCTCGCCGAGCGAGCCCAGCAACTCGACATGCGACCCGACCATGCTCGCGATCTCGGTGCCGGTCTGCTCGACAGCCGCGACGCTGGCGCCGATCGCGGACACCGCGTCGGCCGCGTGGGACAAGGCCTCGTCGGCCTGCGCGATCCGGCTGACGATTCGCCCGGCCGCGTCCGACGCCTGATTGGCGAGCGTCTTCACCTCGGCGGCGACCACCGCGAAGCCGCGGCCATGGGTGCCGGCACGTGCAGCCTCGATCGTCGCATTGAGCGCGAGCAGGTTGGTCTGGCGCGCGACCGCATCGATGATGCCCACGACATCGCGGATCTGCGCGGCGTTCTCGGTCAAGCGCGTCACCAGCGCATGGGTACCAGCAGCCTCGCGGGTCGCGTCGGTCGCCATTTCCGACACGCGCCGGACCTCGGCATTGATCTGGCCGAGGACGAAATCCAGCCGCAGCGCCGCCTCGCTGGAGCGCCGCGCATCGATCCCCGCGCCATCGACGGAAGCCGCCGCCGTCTCGGTGCTCCGGGAGATCTGGTGCACGCGAACCGCGGCATCCTGCAGCGCCATGCGCAGCACCTCGCTCGCCCGGCCGATCTCGCCGAGCAGCACGCCGAGCCGCGCCTCGAATTCGTCGGCGATCCCGGCAAGCTCGGCATTGCGGAGCTGTTCGAGACGCCGCGCGTCATCGGCTTCGCTCTCGCGCGTCACCAGCGTCGCCCTGATCTCGCTGAGCTGGCGCACGACGCGGGCAAGTTGGCCGATCTCGTCGGCCCGCTCGCGATGCGGCACGTCGATCACCTGGTCCGACGCCACGGCCTGCCGGATCGCCCCCATCAGGTTGCGCAAGGGACGCGTCAACTGACTGCGTAGCATCAGGAGCGCGAGAAGCCCGCCTCCCAGTGGCAGAAGGACCGCGAAGAGAAGCGTCCGGAAGCGGACCGCCTCGGCCCGTGCGGCGGCGCGCAGGGACGCATCGCTGGCCCGCTTCGCGAGCTGGTCGCGCAGCGCGGCCGTCGTCGCGACGATCTCGTCGACATTGGCGCGCGCGTCCTCGGCGCCTGCCTCCAGCAGGGCAGCCTTGGCCGAGACGCGCTGGCCGATATCGACGATGCCATGCTGGAAGGCGATGAAGGTCTTGATCCGCGCATCGAGCGTCGGATTGGCCTCAAGCAGGTTCTTCGGCAGGGCGGAGATCAGGTGAGCGCGTGCCGCATCGACCAGATCGATGGCGGCATCGAGCTTGCCGAGCATCGCCTCGATATCCCGGGGAGCGCTATCCGCCTCGACCCGGCTGAGCAGCGCGGTGGCCGCGATCCGGCTGGACAGAAGCGAGGCACTGCCGGCGAGGCGGATATCCGAGAAGGCGCCGGCATCGATACGCCGCGCCTCGTCGAAACCGCGCAAGGCGCTGGCGAGGCCGAGCGCCCCGGCGAGGCCCAGGAGCGCGAAGAAAATCATGATCTTCGCCGTCAGTCCCAGTCGCCGCATCGTAGCCTCGGTCTCGTAGTCCCCGCTCCTTTGACAGAGGCGAGCGAACAGGGAGTTAACGCGAAGCAGGATGACGCAACGATATCAATATCTTAGCCGGATACACAATCATTGCCCGAACCACCGCGCGAGGCCTGCTCAGGCGAGATTGCGAGGGATCGCGGGCCGGCCTAGCTTCACGCCATGAGACGCCGCGCCAAACGAATCCTCCTGCTCTGCCTGGGCCTTGCCTTCATCGGCTATGCCGCCTTCGTGCTGTCGCCCTGGCCCTCGGCCCTGCTGACGCGCCTCGCCTTCAGCTATGGCGCATCGAAGACCACGGCCGCGCTCGCCCCGCATGTCCCGGCCGGCATCCGCGAGCAGCGCAACATCGCTTACGGCAGTGCCGAGGACGAGAAGCTCGACATCTATCTTCCGGCTGACGGCGCCAAGCCGGGCCGCCCGGTCGTCGTCTGGATCCATGGCGGCGCCTTCGTAGCCGGCGACCGGCAGGATGTGGCGCCCTATCTCAAGATTCTGGCCGGGCGCGGCTTCGCGACCGTCGCCATCGGCTATACGCGTGCGCCAACCGCTCCCTACCCCGGCCCCGTGCTCCAGGCGAACGCCGCGCTCGGCTTCCTGCAGCGCGAAGGCCAGCGCCTCGGCCTCGACCCCACGCGCATCGTGCTGGCCGGCGATTCGGCCGGTGCGCATATCGCCTCCCAGCTCGCCGCTGCCTTGACGGGGAAGGACTATGCCGAGCTGCTCGGCCTGAAGCCGGCTGTCGCGCCCGCAAGCCTGCGCGGCACCGTCCTGTTCTCCGGCGCCTTCGACCCGACGGGCTTCGACTTGACCGGCCCCTTCGGCGGCTTCGTCCGCTCCGTGCTCCTGGCCTATTTCGGCACTTCGAATCCCTTCGACAGCGAACGCATCACGGAAGCCGCGGTGCCGCGCTATGTCACGGAAGCCTACCCCCCGAGTTTCATCTCGGTCGGCAACGGCGATGCACTTGCACCGCAATCCGTGGTGATGGCGCAGGCCCTGCGCGATCGCGGCGTCAGGGTCGACACCCTGTTCTTCCCGCCCGAGACCGAGCCGAAGCTGCCGCATGAATACCAGTTCGATCTCGGCCGCCCGGAAGGGAAGCAGGCGCTGGAGCGGCTGACGGCCTTCCTGAATGGCCTCTCGCGCTGACCGCCGCCTGCGCGGTCACAATACCAGCCTGAGCAGCGGCCGACCCGGCTTCTGCCGGGCGACCTCGGCGAAGCCCGCGCGCAGGAAAACGCTTTCCGGCCCGACATAGAGGCCCTCGGCGCTGCGCTTGTCCTCGTTGTCCATGGCCGCGGCCTCAATCAACCTCGCGCCGCTCTTCCGGGCGAAGACCACCGCCCCGTCGAGCAGCGCGCCGGTAACGCCCTTGCCACGAAAGCCCCGGCGCACGAAGAAGCAGGACGCTGCCCAGTTGCCTTGATCCTCGGCCGGCGCATCCGGCAGCGGCGTCGAGGCGCGGCGTGGATTGTTCCATTCGGGGATGTCGGCGCGCGGGCCAACCTGCAGCCAGCCGACGGGCTTGCCCTCGGTATAGGCGAGCACGCCGGGCGGCGGCCCCTTCTTCACGCGATCCTCGAAGAGCTGCCGCGCGCCCTCACCGAGCAACGGCTTGCGCAAGCGCTGTGGCATGCGGAAATGGTTGCACCAGCAACCATAGCGCGGGCCTTGCGGGCCGAAGAGCTCCTCCAGATCGCCCCAGCGGTCCGGCGTCAGCGGCTCCACGACAAACCCCGTCTGGTCCATCCCCATCTCCCGATCCGCAGCAAGGCGGAGCATCTGGACAGGCCATCAAGATCGGCAGATCACTACGCGACACTGTCGGAGGCCAGCGCCATGTCGCTCGAAACCTATGCCGCCTATCTCCTCGCCTGCATCGTCATCATCATCGTTCCCGGGCCGACGGTTACGCTGATCGTCGCCAACAGCCTGAAGCACGGTACCCGCGCCGGCCTCCTCAACGTGGCAGGAACACAGTTCGGACTCGGCATCATGGTTCTCGTCGCCGGTATCGGGCTGAGTTCGGTCGTCGCGGCACTCGGCCACGGCTTCGAATGGCTGCGGCTGGCCGGCGCCGCCTACCTGATCTGGCTGGGCTGGAAGATGTTCCGCTCGGCCGGCGCCGATCTCGACGGCACAGCTCCGGCGAAGCCGCCGCGCGGCGGCTTCTTCCTGCAGGGCGCGCTGGTCGCCCTCAGCAACCCGAAGACGCTGCTGTTCTTCGGCGCCTTCTTCCCGCAGTTCCTCGATCCCGCGCGCGACCATGCCACCCAGATCGCGATCATGGGCGCGACCGCGCTGGTCTTCGCGGCGCTCAGCGACGGCGCCTATGCCCTACTCTCCGGCAAGGCCGGCCATCTGCTGTCCCGCAATCGCGTCCGGCTGCTATCGAAGCTCAGCGGCGGCTTCCTGGTCGGCGGCGGCCTCTGGCTCGCCTCGACGCGGGCGAACTGAGGCCGTCTGCCCTCACCAGGCGATCTTTTCGCCGGTATAGTCGCGGAAGCTGTTGGTTTCCGCCATGCCCGAGGCGTCTATGGTGCGGATCAGGCCATTGGCGCTCTCGGCCGGCGTGATGTCGGCGCCGCTGCCGCCCATATCGGTCTGGACCCAGCCGGGATGGAACAGCATCACGCTGACATCGCGCGCCCGCACGCTGTTGCCGAAGACGACCATGGCCATGTTCACCGCCGACTTGGACGAGCGGTAGATCAGCGCATTGCCGGGATTGGCGGCGATCGAGCCCATGCGGCTCGAGATCGTCGCGATCTTGCGGCCCTGTCCCGCCTCGACATTCGGCAGGAAGGCCTGCGCCACCCGGATCGGCGCGTAGACATTGACCTCGAAGACCTCGCGCCATTCGTCGAAATCGACCTCAAGCCCGCTCTGCCGGTCACGCGGCCCATAGAGGCCGGCATTGTTCAGGAGCACGTCGATCGGCTGCCCGGCCAGCGCCTCCCTGGCCGCCGCGACGCTGGCATCGGAGGTGACGTCGAGTTCGACCGGGGCCAGCGCCGCCGGATGCTCGGCCGCGAGTTCAGCCAGCGCCCCGCCCCAGGGGTTGCGCGCCGCCGCGACCACGCGGTCGCCCCGGCGCAGCAATTCGATGGTGATGGCAAGTCCGATGCCGCGATTGGCACCGGTGATCATCCAGGTCTGGGGCATGAGAGGTCTCCTTATCCTGCTGAAGAGCTTGCCGGGCGAAGAGGCTGAGGGGAACCACCAGACGCGCAAGTGCATCCTGCGGCTCCTGCAGAATCTGGATTTTGGCTTGCATGAATATGCAAATATCTCCATGTGAATATGCAAATTACCATATGTGATTGTTCACATGGGTTTCACATGGAGGCATCGATGCCGCTCTACATTCGGGACGACGATGTCGACGCCCTCGCCGGCCGTTTGCAGCGGATCACCGGGACGCGCACGAAGACCGAGGCGGTACGGCAGGCGCTGGAGCATGAGCTCGACCGACTCGAAGCGGCCCGCCCTCTGCGTCAGCGGCTCACCAAGAGCTTGGCCCTCGCCGATGCCATGGGCAGCGGGACAAGCGATTTCGACCTGAAATCCTTCACCGACGCCTTGTGGGGCGATGCATGATCTATCTGGACGCTTCGGCCATCGTCGCGATCCTCGGCCGCGAAAGCGATGCCGATGCGCTCGTTGCCCGCATCGAAACCGCCGAACGCCCGTTTCTGGTCTCGCCAACCGGCCTGTTCGAAGCGGCGATGGGGCTGGCCGCTAAAAAGGCTCGCGAAACCGGAAAGACGCTGGACGCGCACTTCATCGACTTGGCGCAACAGGCCGTCCAGCAATTCGTGGCGGATATTGCCGCCAACGAAATCGCCATCACTCCGGCAATCGGCGCGGCCGCTCTGGAAGCCGCCAAACGCTATAGCCGCGCCGTCGGCAGTGCAGCCGCGCTGAACTTCGGCGACTGCTTCGCCTATGCCTGCACCAGGGAGCATGGCGCCGCCCTGATCTACAAGGGCAACGACTTCATAGAGACCGATCTCGGCTGATACCGGCGCTACGCCAATATCAGCCGGATCCTGTCAGCCCTTCGCCTTGCCGTATCCACCGGCCGTCGGCGTGATCACGGTCACCGCCTCGCCGGCCTGGAGCAGGGTCTGGTCGGAGGGCTTCAGCTCCTCGACCGCGCCCGAGAGCCGGCGCACCAGCGTCTTGCCAAGCTCGCCCGCCTCGCCGCCATCGACGCCGAAGGGCCGGACCCGGCGATGCGAGGCCAGGATCGCGCAATCCATCGTCTCGCGGAAGCGGATGGTGCGCGAGGTGCCGTCGCCGGCCGACCATTCGCCTTTGCCGCCCGAGCCCTTGCGGATGTGGAAATCCTCCAGCACGACCGGGAAGCGCGTCTCCAGGATTTCCGGGTCGGTCAGGCGCGAATTGGTCATGTGGACATGCACGCCGGACGTGCCGTTGAAGCCGGGGCCCGCCGGCGAGCCCGAGCAGATCGTCTCGTAATACTGATACTGGTCGTTGCCGAAGGTCAGGTTGTTCATCGTGCCCTGCGAGCAGGACATCGCCTTGAGCGCGCCGAACAGCGTGTTCGTCACCGCCTGCGACACCTCGACATTGCCCGCGACGACCGCCGCCGGATAGCGCGGTGCCAGCATCGAGCCCTCCGGCACCACGATCCTGATCGGCCTGAGGCAGCCGGCATTCATCGGGATCGCGTCGTCGACCATCACGCGGAAGACATAGAGCACCGCGGCTCGCGTCACCGGAGCCGGGGCGTTGAAATTGTCCGAGCGCTGTTCGGAAGTGCCGGTGAAATCGACCGTCGCCTCGCGCTTCTCGCGATCGATGGTGATCTTCACCTTGATCGCGCAGCCCTGATCCATCGGATAGGTGAACTCGGAATCGTGCAGCTTGGTGAGCAACCGCGCCACGCTCTCGGCCGCGTTGTCCTGGACATGGCCCATATAGGCCTGCACGACATCGAGGCCGAAAGAGCCGATCATCTTCTTCAGCTCGGCCAGCCCCTTCTCGTTGGCGGCGATCTGCGCCTTCAGGTCGTTGACGTTCTGCACGACGTTGCGGACGGGATAGCGCGCGCCGGTCAGGCGCTTGACCAGCTCCTCCTCGCAGAAGCGGCCCTGATCGACGATCTTGAAATTGTCGATATAGACGCCCTCTTCCTCGATATTGGTCGCGAGCGGCGACATCGAGCCCGGCGCCGTGCCGCCGACATCGGCGTGGTGGCCGCGGCTCGCCACCCAGAACAGGATATCCTTGTCCTCGGGGTCGAAGACCGGCGTGCAGACCGTGATGTCCGGCAGGTGCGTGCCGCCGTTATAGGGGGCGTTCAGGCAATAGACATCGCCCGGCTTGATCACCGGGTTGTTGGCGATCACGGTCTCGACCGAGCGATCCATCGAGCCCAGATGCACCGGCATATGCGGGGCATTGGCGACGAGCGCACCGGTCTGGTCGAAGACGGCGCAGGAGAAGTCGAGCCGCTCCTTGATGTTCACGGAATAGGCGGTGTTCTGCAGCGTCACGCCCATCTGCTCGGCGATCGACATGAACAGGTTGTTGAAGATCTCGAGCATCACCGGATCGGCCTTGGTGCCGATCGCGGCCTGCTGGATCAGCGCCTTGACGCGGACGAGCACGAGATGGTCTCGGGCCGTGAGCTTGGCGCTCCAGCCCTCCTCGACCACGACGGTCTGGTTCGGCTCGATGATGATGGCGGGGCCGGCAACGCTCTGGCCGGGCTTCATCGCCTCGCGCCGCACGATCGCCGCATCATGCCACTGGCCCTTGGCGAAGAAGCGCGTGCGCTTGGCAGCGATCGACTCGCCCGCCTGCTCGGACCCGGCAGCCTCCTCGAACTTCGCGCCGCCGCCGACAGCCTCGACCTCGACCGCCTCGACGACCAGCGCCTTGGTTTCGTCCATGAAACCGAAGCGCGCCTTGTGCGCGGTCTGGAAGGCCTCCTGCATCACCGCCCGCGTGCCGGCCGGGACCGCGATCGCGGTATCGGTGCCGGAATAGCGGATATGGGCGCGCACATGGATCGCGATATCGCCCTCTGCGACGCCCTGCCCTGCGACCTCAGCCTTGGCATCGGCGGCAAGCTTGGCCGCCACCGCCTCGATCGCGGCCTTGGCCTCGCCATCGAGCGCGACATCCAGCGCCGATGTCCGCGTCGAGCGGATTTCGGCGAGGCCCATGCCATAGGCCGAAAGCAGCCCGGAAAATGGGTGCAGCAGCACGGTCTTGATGCCGAGCGCATCCGCCACGAGGCAGGCATGCTGCCCGCCGGCCCCGCCGAAGGAGTTCAGCGCATAACGCGTGATGTCGTAGCCACGCTGCACCGAGATCTTCTTGATCGCCTCGGCCATGTTGGCGACGGCGATCTGGATGAAGCCGTCTGCGACCTCCTCGGGGCTGCGCCCGTCGCCGACCTCGGCCGCCAGCACCGCGAACTTGTTGCGGACGATGCCGACATCGAGCAGCTCGTTCTGGTTCGGCCCGAAGATCGCCGGGAAATAGGACGGGATCAGCTTGCCGACCATGACATTGGCGTCAGTCACCGCGAGCGGCCCGCCGCGGCGATAGGCAGCCGGGCCCGGATTGGCGCCGGCCGAATCCGGCCCGACCCGGAAGCGCCTGCCATCGAAATGCAGGATCGAGCCGCCGCCGGCCGCGACCGTGTGGATCAGCATCATCGGCGCGCGCATGCGCACGCCGGCAACCTCGGTCTCGAAGGCGCGCTCATACTCGCCGTCGAAATGCGCGACGTCGGTCGAGGTGCCGCCCATGTCGAAGCCGATCACCTTGTCGAACCCGGCCGAGCGGCCGGTCTCGGCGAGGCCGACGACGCCGCCGGCCGGGCCGGACAGGATCGCGTCCTTGCCCTGGAACAGCTCGGCTGCGGTCAACCCGCCCGAGGACATCATGAACATCAGGCGCGCGCCGGTGCGGGCGACGTCGAGTTCTTCCGATACTTGCTGCACATAACGGCGCAGGATGGGCGAGAGATAGGCATCGACCACAGCGGTGTCGCCGCGCCCGACCAGCTTCACCAGCGGCGAGACCTCGTGACTGACGGAAACCTGCGGGAAGCCGATATCGCGCGCGATCCGAGCCGCGACCTGTTCATGCGCGGCGTAGCGATAGCCATGCATGAAGACGATCGCCACGGTGCGGAAGCCGGCATCATACTGCGCCTGCAAGGCGCTGCGGATCGCCGCCTCATCGGGCCCGCGCTCGACCGTGCCGTCGGCCAGTACGCGCTCGTCGATCTCCTCGACCGCTTCGTACAGGGCCTCAGGCAGGATGATCTGCTTGGCGAAAATGTCCGGCCGGGCCTGATAGCCGATACGCAGCGCATCACGGAAACCCTTGGTCGTCACCAGCAGCGTGCGGTCGCCCTTGCGCTCCAGCAATGCGTTGGTGGCGACGGTGGTGCCCATGCGCACCTCGCCGATGGTCCCGGTCGGGATCGGCTCGCCCGTCTTCAGCCCGAGATGCTCGCGGATGCCCTGCACGGCCGCGTCGCGATAGGCGCCCGGATTTTCCGAGAGCATCTTTCTGGCATGGAGATTGCCAGCCGGATCGCGGCCGATCACGTCGGTGAAGGTGCCGCCGCGATCGATCCAGAAGTCCCAATGAGCCGCCGACATAGACCCTCTCCCCCTTGGACAAGCCGGGATCGCCCGACAACGACAAATCATCGATAAATCGTCGATGAGTTGTTGACAAGGCGATTCTGCCGGCTACGATCCCGATTGTGGCTGGAACATGGCTGAGGGGCCGGGCCGGCGCGAAAGCGGAGGATGCGACGATGCGAGCAATCCTGGCAACCGGGCGCGACTGCGCTCCCATTCTGTGGGAGCGCCTCGCCCCATGATCCGCCGCACGCTCGATGCGCTCTATCTCTGGGCCGGCTACGCGGCCGGCGTTTTCCTAATCGCGATCTTCGTGCTGATGATGGTCATGTCGGTCGGCCGCGAGATCGGCCTCAACATCCCGGCCGGCGACGATTTCACCTCCTGGTGCATGGCCGCAATGGCTTTCCTCGGCCTCGCCCACACCTTCAAGTCCGGCGACATGATCCGCGTCGGCCTGCTGATCGACCGCTTCCAGGGCCGCAAGCGCTGGGTCTTCGAGGTGTTCTCGCTGGTCCTCGGCCTCGGCTTCTCCGGCTTCTTCGCCTGGCATGCCGCGATCATGACCTGGCAGTCCTGGCAGTTTAACGATGTCGCCGGCGGCGTCGTGCCGATGCCGCTCTGGATTCCGCAGCTCGGCTACTCCGGCGGCCTGATCATCCTGTTCATCGCGATGCTCGACGAGTTCGTCCATGTCGTGATCCGCGGCCAGGAGCCGCGCTACGAGAAGCCCCCCGCGAAATCGGACGAGGAAATCGTCGAGCGCGCCATGGCGAGCGGAGTCTGAAGCCATGGCCATGATCGAAATCTCCGGGCTTCTCCTGCTCCTGCTCGCCGTCTTCCTCGCCGGCGGCGTCTGGATCGCGATCTCGCTGATGGCTTGCGGCTGGGTGGCGATGCAGTTCGTCGGCGGCGGCATTCCCGCCGGCTCCGTGCTGGCGACGACCATCTGGGGCAACAGCGCCTCCTGGACGCTGGCCGCGCTGCCGCTCTTCATCTGGATGGGCGAGATCCTGTACCGGACGAAACTCTCCGAGGAGATGTTCCGCGGCCTCGCCCCCTGGCTCAACTGGCTGCCGGGGCGCCTGATGCACGTCAACGTGCTGGCCTGCGGCATCTTCGGCTCGGTCTCCGGCTCTTCCGCCGCGACCTGCGCCACCGTCGCCAAGATCGCCCTGCCGGAGCTGAAGAAGCGCGGCTACAACGAGAAGCTCTCGCTCGGCTCGCTGGCCGGGGCCGGCACGCTCGGAATCCTGATCCCGCCCTCGATCACCATGGTGGTCTATGCGGTGGCGGCCAACGTCTCGATCATCCAGATCTTCCTCGCCGGCTTCCTGCCGGGCCTGCTCGTGATGGCGCTCTATTCCGGCTACATCATCGTCTGGCACCTGCTGCATCCCGAGCAGTCGCCGCCGCGCGAGGCCAAGATGCCGCTGCGCGAGAAGCTGAAGGAATCGGCGCAGCTCATCCCCTGCATGCTGCTGATCCTGCTGGTCTTCCTCTCGCTCCTGCTGGGCTGGGCGACGGCGACCGAATGCGCCGCCTGGGGCGTGCTCGGCTCCTTCGGCATCGCCTGGTGGTCCGGCTCCCTCACGAAGGAAGCCTTCTGGCAGAGCGTGATGGGCACGACCCGGATCACCTGCATGATCATGCTGATCCTGGCCGGCGCCTCCTTCATGTCGACCTCGATGGCCTATACCGGCATCCCGGCGGCGCTGGCGGCCTGGGTCGACTCGCTGCACCTGTCGCCCTACGCCCTGATCGCCGCGCTGACGGTGATGTACATCATCCTCGGCGCCGCGCTCGACGGCATCTCGATGATCGTGCTGACCACCGCCATCGTCATCCCGATGATCAAGGCGGCCGGCTTCGACCTCGTCTGGTTCGGCATCTTCCTCGTGCTGATCGTCGAGATGGCCGAGGTTTCGCCGCCGGTCGGTTTCAATCTCTTCGTGCTGCAGACGATGTCCGGCAAGGACTCGAACACGGTCGCGCTGGCGGCGCTGCCGTTCTTCTTCCTGCTGGTCGCAGCCGTCGCGATCATCACGGTCTTCCCGCAGATCGTGATGGTCTTGCCTCAGATGGCCTTTCCGCCTCAATGATACCGCATCAAAACCAAGGGAACGGAGACAAGACCATGTATCGCAAGGACTTCATCAAGGGCTTTCTGATCGCCGGCGTCGCTGCCGCCGCCCTGACGCTCGGTGCCGCCTCGGCCTCGGCGCAGACCAAATGGAACCTGCCCAACGCCTATCCGTCCGATAACCCGCACACGGAAAACCTCGTCCTCTTCGCCAAGGACGTCGAGGCGGCGACTGGCGGAAAGCTCCAGATCACCGTCCACGCCAACGCGGCCCTGTTCAAGGCGCCCGAGATCAAGCGCGCCGTCCAGACCGGCCAGGCCCAGATGGGCGAGATTCTGATGTCGAACCACGAGAACGAGGACCCGATCTTCGGTATCGACGTCGTGCCGTTCCTGGCGACATCCTTCGCCGATTCCCGCAAGCTCTATACGGCCTCGAAGGCGGCGATCGAGAAGAAGCTCGACGCGCAGGGCATCAAGCTGCTCTTCATGGTTCCGTGGGCGCCGCAGGGCGTCTACGCCAAGAAGGACATCAACACGATCGAGGACATGAAGGGCCTGAAATGGCGCGCCTATAATGTCGGCACCGCCCGTCTCGGCGAACTGCTCGGCATGCAGGCGGTCACGATCCAGGCGGCGGAGCTGCCGCAGGCGCTCGCCACCGGCGTGGTCAATTCCTTCATGTCGTCGGGCGGCACCGGCTACGATTCGAAGGTTTGGGAATCGCTGACCCATTTCTACGACACGCAGGCCTGGATCCCGAAGGACGCAACCTTCGTCAACAAGGCCGCCTTCAATAGCCTCGACAAGGCGACGCAGGACGCGATCCTGAAGGCTGCGGCCGCCGCCGAGGAGCGCGGCTGGAAGATGTGGCAGGAGAAGGCCGGCTGGTATCTCGACCAGCTCAAGGCCAAGGGCATGAAGGTGCAGGCCCCCTCGCCCGCGCTCGCCGCCGGCTTCAAGAAGGCCGGCGAGCAGCTCACCGCCGACTGGCTGAAGAAGGCCGGCGCCGAAGGCCAGGCCATCGTCGACGCCTACAAGAAGATGTGAGGCGAGCGGCCCCCTCACGCTTCTATCAAAAGCGCGGTCATCCCGGGCGCCCGGAGGGAGACCCGGGATCCATGCCGGAACCGTTCAGGCATGGATCCCGGATCGGCGCCGCTGACGCGGCTTGTCCGGGATGACCCGCATTATCACTCAGGATGATCGAGCTCGATGACCTCTCCTCCGCCCGAAGACCTCGGCCCGATCGTCTCCTCCGGCCATCTCGCCTCGGGCGCCCTGCCGGCGCTCTCGGAATTCGAGTTCGCCCTGAGCATGACGGTGCATGCTTTCCAGCGCTGGATGATCCGCTGCATGGCGGCGGCCGGCATCGCCGATCTCTCGCCGCTCGACGTGCTTGTGCTGCACAACGTCAATCACCGCGGCAAGGCCAAGCGCCTCGCCGATATCTGCCTCGTCCTCAATATCGAGGACACGCATCTGGTGAACTATTCGCTGAAGAAGCTGGAACGGCTGAAGCTGCTCAAGGGTGGCCGCAAGGGCAAGGAGAAGACCGTCGAGGTCACGCCGGCCGGCGAGGAAGCCTGCCGGCGCTATGCCCAGATCCGTGAGCAGCTCCTGGTCAAATCCGTTCGCGCCACCGGCGCCGACCCGGCCCGCCTCTCCGAGATCGCCGCTGCGATGCGCTCGCTCTCCGGCCAGTACGACCAGGCGGCGCGCGCGGCGGCGAGCCTCTGATCAGCTTTTGCCCGGCTCGGGCAGGTCGGCGTAACGCGCGGCGTATTCAGCATCGAGCGCCGCGAAACGCGACCAGAACCCGCGCCGCGGCGCGCCCGTGAGCGCATCCTCCAGCAGGCCGAGATGCATGTGCCAGCCGCCGGAGACACTGGTCATCTCCGCCTTGTTCGCCAGCTTGCGATGCGTCAGCACCAGCAGGACCTTCTCGCCCTTCGGCACGAGCTCGAACTCGACCTCCGATTCCGGCTCGCCGTCCCCGCCCCAGGTGAAGGCGATGATCCGCGGCGGCTCATAGCGGGTGATCGTGCCGGTCGAGCGCACGCCGTTCTCATGCACCTCGCGATAGGCTTCCGGCGGCGCCTCGTCGGTGATGTCAGAATGCTTGAACAGCATCTCCGTACGGCCACCGGCCCTGAGGTCGAAGGTGCCCGAGGCCAGCCATTGCCCGCGCTTCTCCGACTCGGTGAGGTAAGACCAGACCCGTTCCACAGGCCCCGGCAGCAGGCGCTCGAAGCGCACCGCGCCGCTTTCCAATACGACGCCATATTCGTTCATCGGGTCTCTCCCTCGCCCGGTTCGGGCTTTGCGAGTTCCTGTTCGAGGATATCGAGATGGCGGCCCCAGAAGCGCCGGACCTTGCCGAGCCAGGCGTCGAACGCTTCGAGTCCCGCCGGATCGAGCCGGTAGATCCGCTGCTGCCCCCGGGCTTCCACCGTGACCAGCCCCGCCTCGCGCAGCACCTTGAGATGCTGCGAGATCGCCGGAGCGCTAGCGCTGAAGCGGGCGCCGATCTCTCCCGCCGACAGCGCCCGCTCGCCCAGCATCTCGACGATGCTGCGACGTGTCGGGTCGGCAAGGGCGGCGAAACGATCCATGGTCCATAATTTCGCAATTCACTTAATTAAGTCAATACTTAATATTTGGTGTTCATGGGGGCATGCGGAAACGCGGATTGCCACGCGCGCCGGTCTCCGCCAGAGGTGGCGCGCCTTTGGAACCCTTTCGCCTGCCATGACCGCCCGCAACGCATCCCTCGCCGGCATCGCCATGATGCTGCTCGGCATCCTGCTGTTCTCGCTCAACGACGTGATGGGCAAATGGCTGGTCGCGACCTACACGGTCGGCCAGCTGCTGGTGGTGCGTAGCCTCGCCGCGCTCGTCGTCATCCTGCCTTTCGTCTTCAAGCAGGGCGTGCAGCGGACATTGCGGCCGGAGCGCCCCGGCTTGCAGGCCTTGCGCGTGTTGTTCAGCTCGGGCGAGGTCGCGCTGTTCTATCTGGCCGTCAGCTACCTGCCGCTCGCCGATACGATGACGATCTGGCTCGCCGCGCCGGTCTGGGTGGTGATCCTCGCGGCGCTCCTGCTCGGCGAGCGTATCGACGGCCGGCGCTGGCTCGCCATCGCGCTGGGCTTCGCCGGTGTCGCGATCTCGCTCAATCCGAGCGGCGCCAGCCTGTCGATGCCCGCGCTGATCGCGCTGCTCGGCAGCTTCCTCTTCGCCGCGATGATGATCGCCGGCCGCCAATTGCGCGGCACGCCCGATGTCACGCTGGTCGCCTGGCAGACGCTCGGCGCCCTGCTGATGGGGCTGGCGCTGCTGCCCTTCGGCTGGGTGACGCCGAGCCTGAAAGATACTGCCCTGCTCGGCCTGCTCGGCATCGTCGCGATGGGCGCGCATATCTGCGTCACCCGCTCGCTCAAGCTCGCGGAAGCCTCGGTCGTCGTGCCCTATCAATACACCCTGATCGTCTGGGCGCTGGTCTTCGGCTGGTTCATCTTCGGCGACTGGCCGACGCCGGCCATGCTCTGCGGCGCGGCGCTGATCGTGGCGGCGGGCCTCATCCTGCTCATCCTCGAACGCAAGGCTGCCGCGGCGCCCGCCGTGCTCGAGGCGACCGGAGCCGGCGCACCCTGACGGGAACGCCGACCCCGCACGGCCTCAATAGAGGCGCGTGCGATAGCCTTCCTCGAGATTGCGATCGGCCTCGTCGCCATCGACCGCCTTGGTCTGGTCGGCAATGATGCGGCCGAGCGTCGGGAAGGAGTGGCGCGGCACCTGCGTCGCCGGATCCCACAGCTTCGAGCGGATCAGCGCCTTGCCGCAATGGAAATAGGCTTCCTCGACCTCGACGATCAGGCCCGTAACCGGCGCGCGCTCCTGCATCGCGGAGGGAGCCAGAAGCTCCGCATCGCGCGTCGCCCGCCCCTTGCCGTTAACCCGCAGGGTCTCCGGAATGCCCGGCACCATGAAAACGAGCCCGACGCCCGGCGCCGACATGATGTTGCCCAGTGAATCGACCCGGTTGTTGCCGCGCCGATCAGGGATCAGCAGGGTCTTGTCGTCGAGCACGCGCACGAAGCCCGGCCCGTCGCCGCGCGGGCTGGCATCGGCATTGCCCTGCGCATCGCTGCTCGCCAGCACGAGGAAGGGCGAGAGCGCGATGAAGTCCTTGCAGAACTGGTCGAGCCGGCGCAGCACCTTGCCCGTCGCCAGCGGATGCACGGGGCCGATATGGCCACGCAGGGCGTCCGCGTCCTCGATGCGCGCCGTCGGATCGTCGAAGCAGTCCATGGTGTCGTTTCCCCGTGTTTCTGTCGCCAATCTGTCCGATTAAGGCCCCCCGCGCCAGCGCGGGAGGTTTCTGCCGGCCCGCCTTTGTCCGCATGGCACCTTGTCGCGCGCATGCGCCTTGACCGGTGACCGGCACATCGCCATCGTGCGCCGCATCTTCGCCCTCTCATACGAGGCCTGATTCGATGCGCCGCGCCCTGCTGCGAACCGCCCTTGTTTCCATCGCCTGCCTCGCGGGCTTCGCGGCCAGCGCAGCGAATGGCCGCCTTGTCCATCCGCTGGACCGGGCGGAGAACCGCACCTTCGCGATGTACGGGAATCTTCCCGGCTGCGACGATCCGGCCGTGCTGAGCGAGGTCACCAACCGCTTCAATTCGCGCGAGAGCACGTTCTGGGGTCCGCTCCAGGCTGTCTCCTATGACCGCATCGGGCAGATCGGCTTTCGCAGCTGGGGCGACGATTTCATCCCGCGGCGTTTCTGCAGCGGCCGCGTTCTGCTCAACGACGGCAAGTTCCGCCGCGTCGATTACTCGGTGCGCGAGAATCTCGGCCTCTTCGGCCTGACCTGGAACGTCAACTGGTGCGTCAACGGGCTCGACCGGCAGCGCACCCACGCGCCCGACTGCAAGATGGCACGCCCCTGATCGCAGGCTCTCCGATGATGAAGCGGCTGTTGGTCGCGGCTCTGGCGCTGTTCGGCTTGGCCGGAGCCGGCCACGCGCAGGGTTTCGGCCAGCGCGGCGGCACGCCGGGCGATTTCGACTTCTACGTGCTGGCCCTGTCCTGGTCGCCGGGCTTCTGCGAGCTCGACGGGGACCGTTCGCGCAATCGCGAGCAATGCGGTGAGGGCGCCGGCCTGCGTTTCGTCGTGCACGGCCTCTGGCCGCAGAACGAGCGCGGCTATCCCAGCGAATGCGGCCCGGCCGGGCGCTCGCCGTCGCGGATCGCGATGGAGCAGGCCGAAGGCCTGTTCCCGACCGAGGGCCTCGCCCGCTACCAGTGGCGCAAGCACGGCACCTGTACCGGCTCCAGCCCGAGCGACTATTTCCGCGATGTCCGCCGCGCCCGCGAAAAGGTCGTGATCCCGCCGGTCCTGGCCAAGGCGGACCGCGACCAGACCTGGACCGCGATCGACCTCGAACGCGCCTTCGCCGCCGCCAATCCCGGCCTGCGCCCGGACATGATGTCGGTCGCCTGCAAGCGCGGCGTGCTGCAGGAGGTGAAGATCTGCTTCACCCGCGACCTCCGCGATTTCCGCTCCTGCCAGCAGGTCGACCGCTCCGGCTGCCGCGCCCGCGAGTTCACCGTCGTCGCGCCGCGCTGAAAGCCGAATCCGGCTGGAATTTGCCGCTTCCGGTCGGGAGCGGCTTCCTCTACCAACGGCTTCATGAACTATCGCCATGGCTTCCACGCCGGAAACTTCGCCGATGTGCTGAAGCATGTCGTTCTGACGCGCATCCTGCTGCATCTCAACGCCAAGCCGACGCCCTACCGCATCATCGACACCCATGCCGGCAGCGGCCGCTATGACCTCGACTCGGAAGAGGCGCTGCGGACCCATGAATGGAAGGACGGCGTCGCGCGGATCGACCGCTCGCCTCTTTCCCCGGCGGTCGAGACCCTGCTCGCGCCCTATCGCGCTGCTCTGGAAGGCGCCCGCGCGCTCTACGGCGCCGGCGCCTATCCCGGCTCGCCCTGGCTCTGCCGCCACGCGATGCGGCCGGACGATCGGCTGGTCGCGGCCGAACTCCATCCGCCGACCTACAAGAAGCTCGTCGAAGCAATCGGCAAGGACAGGCGCTGCAAGCCGCTCGCCATCGACGGCTGGACGGCCTTGCGGGCCAATGTGCCGCCGAAGGAGCGCCGCGGCCTCGTCCTGATCGATCCGCCCTTCGAGGAGAAGGACGAGTTCGCGACGCTCGCCGACCAGTTCATCGCAGCGCATCGCAAATGGCCGACCGGAATCTACGCCCTCTGGTATCCGATCAAGGGCAGCAGTGGCATCGGATCGCTGATGGATGCGGTGCTCGATGCCGGGATCGGCCGGCTTCTGCGCCTCGAAATGGATGTCGACCGCCCGGAAGCGGCCGGTGGCCTCAGCGCCACCGGCCTGCTGATCGCGAACCCGCCCTGGACGCTGGCCGAGGAGGCTGAAATCCTGCTCCCTGCCTTGACCGAGCGGCTCGCCCAGGGACCGCGCCCGCGCTATCACTGCGAGGCGATCCGCCCCGACGGCTGATCGACTGCTTCTCCGCCCTGCCTCAAGGATACCCGTCGATGCTCGTCCTGCGCTCCTCACCCGCCTCCCCGTTCGGCCGCAAGGTCAAGATGGCGGCCCTCGAATTCGGGCTGATGGACAAGATCGAGATCGTCGCGGCCGATACTACCGACCCGGCCGAGGTCCTGCGCCAGCAGAATCCGCTCGGCAAGATCCCGACGCTGGTGCTGGAAGACGGCACGACGCTGTTCGATTCGCGCGTCATCCTCGACTATCTCGACCATCTCAGCGGCGGAAAGCTGATTCCGGGCGGCGAGGCGCGCTTCGTCCAGTTGCGGTTGCAGGCTCTCGCCGACGGCATCTGCGATGCAGCCTTGCTCAAGGTCTATGAGGGACGCTTCCGCCCGGAGGAAGCGCGCAACGCCAACTGGGTCGCGCATCAGGACGGAAAGGTCGTGCGCGGACTGGCCGCGCTCGAAGCGGCGCCGCCCACTTTCCCCGACCGCCCGCGCGTCGGCGAGATCGCGCTTGCCTGCGCACTCGGCTATCTCGATCTGCGCTTCGAGGGTAAATGGCGCGCCGACCATCCGAAGCTCGTCGCCTGGCTCGATGATTTCGCCGCCCGCGTTCCCGCCTTCGAGACGACCCGTTTCAAGGGCTGATCGAAACAGCCTCCGCAGCAGCAACGCTCCAACGGCAAAGCCGGTGACCTTGGTCACCGGCTTTTTCATGCTTGTTCTGTTGGCCACGGCCGCCATCCGGGCAACAAAAAACCCGGTGGCCGAAGCCACCGGGTCCGTTCTGTCTCCGGAAGGAGAGGATCAGAACTTGTAGCTGAGACGGGCGCGGACGACCGAGAAGTCGGTGCCGAGCTTCACGTTGCTGCCGAGGACGCGCTTGTCGCCCAGGTCGACGTAGAGGTACTCGACGCCAGCGACGATGTTGTTCGTGACAGCGTACTCAATGCCCGCGCCGATGGCGTAACCAGCGGTGTGCGAGTTGTCGCTCGAGTAGATGTTGCCAGCGATGTCGCTGAACGAGGTCTTCACGTTGCCGTAAGCCCAACCAGCGGTGACGTAGGGCAGGAACCGGTCGAAGGCGACGCCGACGCGGGCACGGACGGTGCCGAAGTACTCGGTCTTGACGCGATCGCCGTAGATGTTGCGGCCGGTGTTAAGGTCAGCGCCCTGGAGGTCAGCCTCGAGGCCGAGGACGAACTGGCCCATCTGGTAGTTGTAGCCAACCTGGCCACCGCCGACGAAGCCGTCGAGATCGCCGACCGTGGTCGTACGGCCACCCCAGCCCCAGCCGTTGCTGGTGTTCACGTTGCCCCAGGCGTAGCCGGCGTTGGCGCCGACGTAGAAGCCGGTCCAGGTGAAGGCGGGAACGTAGACCGGAGCCGCAACCGGGCCCTTGCGGGACGGCAGATCAGCGGCAGAGGCGGCGCCAGCGGCGACGAGGCCGAGCGCGGCAACGCTCGCAAGCAGATACTTCTTCATGACAAACTCCTTAGTCGTCGCTGTCGCCGGGAACCCGGCGGGTGATTTCGATGGACCCGTTATAAGACGGGGAGCCGGCTTTGTCTGTTGCATCGGAAGCACATCTGCCTTGCAGACCGCGGCAGAAATGCGGCACGAATGCGATAACTGAACGCAAATAGGTAAAAACAGGTTAACCAACCAGCGACTAGCCACCATGGTAAATCGAATACTAACAGTAATTCGGCAACCAAGGGACTCAGGAACGTGGCCCGGCCTACAAACGCGAGGGCTTTCCAAAGGTTCCCGCCGCACTCGCGGCTTTTTTCGCCTGCCTTGCCGCTCCGCCCCGCGCGTGCTTAAGCCTTGAGACGACAGGAATCGAAGAAGAACCGTGCCGCCCCTCTCGATTTTCATTATTGCCCAGAATGAGGCGGACCGGATCGGCCGGACGATCGAAGCCGCGCGAGCGCTCAGTGACGACATCGTCGTCGTCGATTCCGGATCGAGCGACGGCACCCAGGCTCTGGCCGAGTCGCTCGGTGCGCGCGTCATATTCAATGCTTGGCCGGGCTATGGCCAGCAAAAGCGCTTCGCCGAGGACCAATGCCGCCACGACTGGCTGCTCAATCTCGATGCCGACGAGGTCGTCCCGCCCGATCTCGCCGCGGAGATTGCCTCGCTCTTCGCCACCGGCGCCCCGCCGAAGGACGCCTACAAGATCAGAATCGCCGAGATCTTTCCCGGCGAGGGCGCGCCGCATCGATTCGCGTATGCGCTGGCGCCCGTGCGCCTCTATCGCAAGAGCAAGGGCCGCTACTCGCCCTCCCCCGTCCATGACCGCGTCGATCTCGCGCCGGACGCCCGCGTCGGCCGCCTGCGTGGCACGGTGCATCATTTCTCCGTCCGCTCGCTCGGTGAGCAGATGGACAAGCTCAATGCCTATAGCGATGCGCAGGCCGACGATCTCGACGCGCGCGGCGGCACGCTTTCCGTTTTCCGGCTGGTCGCGGAGTTTCCCGCCAATTTCCTGAAGGCCTATATCGGGCGCCGTCACGCGCTGCGCGGCATCTATGGTTTCATGACCGCGATGAACTACGCCTTCTATCGTTATCTGCGCGTCGCCAAGCACTGGGAACGCCGCCTGCAGCGGCGCGCTTCCGCAAATCGCGACGGTCGCAATGGCTGAGGTCGCGCTCGTCACGGGCGGCGCCCGCCGAATCGGCCGCGCCATCGTCGAGAAGCTGGCGAGCGCCGGCTATGCCGTGGCGATCCACCACGGCAACAGCCGCGGTGATGCCGAAGCTCTCTTGAGAACGCTCGAGGCCAGCGGAGCGAAGGCCTGCCTCCTGAGCGCCGATCTCGTCGATCCGGCAGCGGTAGCAACCCTGATTCCCGCAGCGGAAAAAGCGCTCGGCCCGGTGACGCTCCTCGTCAACAATGCCGCGAGCTTCGTTGCCGACGATGTCCGCTCGCTCGATATCGCCACCTGGAACCGTCAGTTCTCGATCAACCTGCGCGCCCCGTCCCAGCTGGTAGGCATCATGGCGGAGCGCCTGCCGGCCGGCGCGACAGGCGCCGTCGTCAATATCGTCGACCAGCGCGTCTGGAAGCTGACGCCGCAATATTACTCCTACACCCTGACCAAGGCCGCGCTGCTCACCGCGACCCGGACCCTGGCCCAGGCGCTGGCCCCGCGCATCCGCGTCAATGCCGTCGGCCCCGGCCCGACCTTCCCGAACAGCTATGACGGCTCCGACCGGCTGGAGCAGGAAGCCGCGGGCACCCTGCTCGGGCGCAGGATCGCGCCCGAGGAGATCGCCGAAGCGGTGCTCTATCTCGCGCGGGCCAGTTCCGTGACCGGCCAGATGATCGCGGTCGATGCCGGCCAGCATCTCGGCTGGCGTACGCCCGACATCATCGGCTGATCCTAGACAGCGCCCTCCGCTCGATAAGGCGCGCGGCCGCTGGCCAGCGCCGCATCCAGCAGATCGAGCCGGTCCTGCCCCCAGAACACCTCGCCATCGAGCACATAGCTCGGCGCCCCGAAGACGCCGGCCTCGACGGCCTGGCCCAATGTCTCCTCATAGCGCAGCTTGACCGAAGCGCCCTCGGCCGCGTCGAGCAAAGCCGCCCCGTCGAGCCCCGCCCGTGTCGCGCAGGCGAGCAGCGCCTCTGGATGGCTCATGTCCTCGTCCCGCGCCCACAAGCCGGCCATCACATCGCTGATGAAGGCGAAGGGATCGCCGCCCTTGGCCCGGATCGCGATCGTCATGCGATCGGCCAAGGACGGATCGAACGGAAAATGCTTCGGCTGCAGCACCAGAGGCAGGCCCCGCGCCGCGCGCCAGCGCTGGAGATCGAGCAGCCGATAGCGCTGCCTGACCGGATGCCGCTTCGGCAGCGGCAGGCCGCCGGTCTCATCGAACACCGAGCGCAATGGCATCGGCCGGTAGTCGATGCCGCAGCCATGGCGGCGAGCGATCTCATGGAAGGCCGCATTGCCGAGATAGGTCCAGGGCGAATGCAGCGAGAAGTAATAGGTGATCGAACGGGACAAGATCGCCTCGCGGGCTTTTGCAGACAGCGCAAGCATCGCCGCCGCCCGGCCCTTCGTGCAAGGCCGCAGCCGTGCGCCATATGCAGCCCGGCTCCGCGAGGAGCCGAGACCTTACGGAAACCGCCAGAGGCCGGTCAGGCGGCCTTGTTCTTCAGCGCCCCGATGATCGCGGTGAGAATCGCGCCGCCGGCGCCACCCGAGATCAGATTGGTCAGGATTCCGCCGACGCTGAGATTGCCGCCCTGCGCCGCCGCGCTGATCGCCGGCAGCAGGATCGGGATCAGCTGCCCGAGCACGCCACCACCGACGAGACCGGAAATCGTATTGCCGAGCGTGCCGAGATCGAAGCTCGGACTGGCCTTGCCGGCCGCGTTGCCGCCGATCGCACCCGCGATCAGGTTCATCAGAAGCTGTTCCATCTCGGCCCCCTGCATCTCGATGCATCGCCCGAAGAACACGTGCCTGAAGGAAGCGATGCGTTTCCCCGGCCAGGGGAACGATGCTCCTGCCGGAGCCGTGCGACAAGCCGCCGCACCGCTCCGTCAACCGCAATCTGCTCAGTCGAGAGCGATCGCCGCGATCAGGCGGCCGTAATCGGGCTCGCCGCGATGGGTTGTGCGCCGATAGCTGAAGAAGCGCTGCTCGTCGCCATAGGTGCACAGGCCCATGTCGACGAAGCGGCCGATTCCCGCCTCCTGCGCCTTGAGCCCGATGAAGGCCGGCAGGTCGAACATCGCATGCGCGGCACGCTCGGACGGCGTGAAGAAGCGCGCATAGGTCCGGTTCTCGGCCTTGAAGCGCTCGATGAATTCCGGCCCGACCTCATAGGCCTTGGCGCTGATCGTCGGGCCGAGCACGGCGGTGATGCGCTCGCGCCGGGCACCGAGCTTCTCCATCGCCGTCACCGTCGCGCCGACGATGCCGGTGAAGGCGCCTTTCCAACCGGAATGGGCGGCGCCGATCACCCGCGCCTCGCCATCGGCGAAGAGAATCGGCCCGCAATCGGCGGTGGAGACGCCGAGCGCGACATGCGAGGCGGTGGTCACCATCGCATCGGCCTTCGGGCGATCGCCCGGCCAGGGGCCGGTTACGACTTCCACATCGGCGGAATGGACCTGATAGAGGCTGATCAGATTCTCCGGCGCGACTTCGAGATGGCGCGCCATCCGTGCCCGATTCTCCGCGATCGCCGCCGGATCGTCGGCAGAACCGAGCCCGCCGTTCAGCGACGCATAGATTCCGGTCGAGGCGCCGCCTTCGCGGGTGAAGAAGGCGTGACGGATACCGGCTTCTCCGGCGAGTTCGCGGGCGGTAATGAACATGAAGCAGGTCCGGTTGCGCGCAGCCGCGAGCGGCTCCGCTGGGTTCAGCCCCGATCTGGCAGCCGATGAAGGTCAAATCCGTGCAAGGGCGACAGGTTCCGCTGCGATAACGCGAGAACCTTGAACAAATCGCCCATGCCGGTCTCGCCCTGCGCGATCAGGCGATCGAAGGCATCGGAGATCGCGACGCGCTGGTCGGCGCTCGCCTTGAGCGACAGCGCCTGCGCCCGCTGCGGCAGCCCGAGTGCCAGCAGGAAATCACGCTGCGTCGTCGGCCCGTGCAGCGCAGCGCCGGCTTTCAAGGCAGCCTGCCCCGCTCGCTCGAAATCGACATGGACGGTGAGATCCGCCTCGCCGGGCTCCGCGAGCGGGGCAACGAATTCATGCCGCTTCATCGCCTGCAGCGTGTCGCCGAAGCCCGAGCTCGCCGAGCCGTAATCGATGAACAGCGCCACCCCGCCAGCCGAAGCGATATGCCCGGCGAGCTGTGCGACGATGTCGAGCGCAATGGCAGGCTGCTCGAACACGGAACCGGCCGGAGCCGCGATTCTCAAGATCTCCTCGCCAGCTGCGGCAAGACCGAAAGCGAGATCGCCGTCATCGCCAAGCCCCACCAGCCGCTCGCGCCAGCCCTCGGGCGTCATCACGAACTGGTCGAGCGGCAGGGCGTCGAGGAACTCGTTGGCAACCGCGATCACCGGACCATCGAGCGCGCCGGCAACCGTGTCATGCCAGACCGGCTCGAAGCCTTTCAGCGCCGCAGCCTGCCGTCCACGCAGCACAGGGCTGGTCTCGACGAGATGAACGGAGAGTGCCGCATGGAAGCCGGGCACGATCCGCGTCGCCCGCAGCATGTCGGCCATCAGCGTGCCGCGTCCGGGTCCGAGCTCGATCAGGCGGAACCGCGCCGGCGCGCCCATCGCCTGCCAGGCATGGGCCGCCCAGAGCCCGACCAGCTCGCCGAACATCTGGCTGATCTCGGGCGCCGTGGTGAAGTCGCCGCCGGCCCCCAGCGGATCGCGCGTCATGTAATAGCCATGGCGAGGGTGGCCGAGCGCCAGCGCCATGTAACGGCCGATGCCGATCGGCCCCTCCTGCCGGATCAGCTCGACGATCTCGGCCTTGAGCGTGGTCACGCCCGCGCCTCGCCCGGCACTTCGCGCCTGCTGCGCAGAACCAGCCACAGGCCGGCGAAGAACACCGGCAGCGAGAGCAGCATGCCCATGGTGATGCCGCCCGAGAGCGCATCGACCGACGTCCCGAACAGGAAGCCGAGCTGCGGATCGGGCTCACGGAAGAATTCGCAGACGATCCGGGCGACCGCATAGCCCATGCCGAAGACGCCGGCGACGAAGCCCGGCCGCCGGAAGCCGCCGAAGCGGACCAGCAGGTTCACGAGGATGAAGAGCAGCAGCCCCTCGCCAAAGGCCTCGTAGAGCTGGCTCGGATGGCGCGGCAGCGGCCCGCCATTCGGGAAGACCATGGCATAGGGAAAATCGGGCGCCGGCCGGCCCCAGAGCTCGCCATTGATGAAATTGGCGATGCGCCCGAGCAGGAGCCCGATCGGCACCACCGCCGCCGCGAGATCGAACACCGACAGCGCCGGATAGCCGCGCCGCTTGGCGAAGAGCCACAGGCCGAGCGTCGCGCCGATCAGGCCGCCATGGAAGGACATGCCCCCCTGCCAGATCGCGAAGATGTCCTGCGGGCGTTCGAGATAGCGAGCGAGATCGTAGAACAGCACGAAGCCGATGCGCCCGCCGAGCACGACGCCGAAGGCGACGAAGAGCAGCATGTCGTCGAGTTCGATGGCTTGAGGCCGCGCCCGCCCACCCCACAGGCCATCGGCGCCGACGAGCTTGCGCGCATACCACCAGCCGCCGAGCAGGCCGACGACATAGGCAAGCCCGTACCATTTGATCGCGAGCGGCCCGAGCTGCACCGCGACGGGGTCGATCATCGGGAAAGGAATGGCGAAGACGGGCATGGCGAAGTCCGGTGGCAGGCGCGGCGAGATGGCCGCGCGCCCGCTGAATGGTCAAGGAAAAAGGCTGGCGCGTGGCGCCTGCGCTTAGAGCTTGACGATCAGCTTGCCGAAATTCCGGCCCTCCAGCAGGCCGATGAAGGCCTCGGGCGCGTTTTCCAGCCCGGTGACGATGTCTTCCTTGTACTTGACCGCGCCCTCCGCGATCCAGCGCGCCATCTCCTCCCGGAAGATCGGCCCCTGCGCCGCCGCGAATTCGCGCTGGATGAAGCCGCGGATGGTCAGGCTCTTCGACAGCACCTGCCGCATCATGCCCGGCAAGCGGTCCGGCCCCGGGAATTCGCCGCTTGCATTGTAATGCGCGACGAGGCCGCAGACGGGAATGCGCGCGAAGGTGTTGAGCAGCGGGAAGACCGCATCCCAGACATGGCCGCCGACATTCTCAAAATAAACGTCGATGCCGTCAGGACAAGCCGCCGCCAGCTTGGCCGCCATGTCGGGATCGCGATGGTCGATCACCGCATCGAAACCGAAGGTGTCGCGCACGAAGGCGCATTTCTCGGGGCCGCCGGCAATGCCGACCGCCCGCGCGCCCTTGATCCGGGCGATCTGCCCCACGGCCGAGCCGACCGGCCCGCTCGCCGCCGCGACCACGACCGTCTCGCCGGGCTTGGGCTGACCGATGGTGAGCAAACCGGCATAGGCGGTGAAGCCGGGCATGCCGAGCACGCCAAGCGCGGTCGTCAGCGGCGCGGCGTTCGGATCGAGCTTGCGCAGCTGCGCGGCATTGGCCACCGCATGGGACTGCCAGCCGGAATGCGAGAGCACGATATCGCCCGGCTGGAAGCCCGGATCACGGCTCTCGATCACCTCGCCGACGGTGCCGCCTTCCATGGGCTGCCCGATCTCGGTCGCAGCGGCATAGGACTTCGCCGCGCTCATCCGCCCGCGCATGTAAGGGTCGAGCGAGAGATAGAGGATCTTGAGCAGCACCTGCCCCTCGGCGGGCGCCGGAATCGCGGCATGCTCCAGCCGGAAGTTCTGCGGGCTCGGACGCCCTTCGGGCCGGGAAGCGAGAACGATGCGAACGCTGTCGGACTGGGACATGGGTTTCGATCCTCGGAGTGAATGGCGCAGGCCAGTTCCCTCATATTGGCCCGGCCCGAAGCGAACGGCAGTCCCCTCGCCCTGCATTCGCAGCCGACGCAAACGCGTCGACGACATGACAACGCCGGACTTTGCTCAGCTCCGGTCGCGGCGCTCGCGCAACCTTTCGAAGGCGGACGGTCGCGACCGCGCCCGCCATGCCGCGATGACGGCATCGGCATTGCCATCCCGATCCTGCGTCGCATCCACCTCGATATCGTAGAGGCAATAGGAATGAATGCGGTGGAAATCGCGCCGGGCATCGCCGATCGGCCTGTCGCCGCGCTCACGCTCGCGTCGTTCCAGCTCCTCCAGCGCGCAATGCACCCCGACGAAGAACACGTCATGGCCGGCGAGCGTATCCGCGAGCCGCAGCAGCCAGGCCTCGCTCTCCATGATGTGCTCGACGATCAGATCGTTGCCCGCCTCAACATAGGCCAACAGCGAGCGCTCGAAGCCGAGGAAGAAGGCCTCGCGCATCGCTCGCCAGTCGAACTCGCCGCTCCTGATCCGTGCCGTGGGCAATACGCCGGCATCGCGCAGATGGTCGATCGAGATATGCCAGAACGGCGTCTCGATCCGCGCCTGAATGGCACGAGCGAGCGAGGACTTGCCGCTGCTCGACGCGCCGTTGAGCAGGATGACGCGGCCCGGCGCCGGCGCAGAATCGTTCATGGCGCGCGTTCTCCCGGCCGGACACAAGCCGCGTCAGCCGAAATGCGAACGGGCGGCCCATCCTGATGGCCGCCCGTCCGAAACCTCGTCAAGGGAAGAACGTCAGAGCGCCTTCGCGGCAGCCCGGCTCGGGCGCTTCGAAGCGACCTTGCGAACCGGCGCAGCCGCCTTGGCCGCAGCTTCCTCGGCGTCTCTGGCCAGCCGCAGGGCCCGCAGCTTCTCGGTCTTGAGGCGGGCCTGGCCGGCCTCGTCCTCGAGCGCCTGCCACGCATCGAGCGCATCCTTGCGGCGCTGCTCGGTCGCCGAGACGGCCTCCTGCGCACGGGCAGCGATCTCGTCCAGCTTCATGCTGCGGCTCGACATGCGAAACTCCTACTCGACTGCGCGGATCGGCCTTCCGCCGATCAGACGGCGGACGGCGGACGCGGGGCGCCGGGACGGGCCTTGCCGGCCGGCAGCTTGCGCTTCGGCGCCGGCAGCAGACCTTCGCGCTGCGCCTGCTTGCGGGCCGCCTTCTTGGCGCGACGAACCGCCTCGCCCTTTTCGCGGGCCCGACGCTCGGACGGCTTCTCGAATTCGCGGCGCTGCTTCATCTCGCGAAACACGCCTTCGCGCTGCAGCTTCTTCTTCAGGACGCGCAGCGCCTGCTCGACATTGTTGTCCCGAACGAGAACTTGCATGGTCACCCTTTCCAGAAAGCACAAAGGGCCGGGCTTGTAGCTCCCGACCCTTCACCCACCATCGGTGCGGAACATCGTGTCGTGGCGCCGGTACATCCGTGGTCGCCTCAAAACCTCGTCGTTCCGCTCCCGCGGCGATCACTCAACCCGCAGGTTGTCGGCCGAGCTCTTGCCCGAACGCTTGTCCTGCACGATCTCGTACGAGATCTTCTGGCCGTCGCGCAGATCGCGCAGGCCGGCGCGCTCGACAGCGCTGATATGGACGAAAACGTCCTGGCCGCCATCGTCAGGCTGAATGAAACCGAAACCCTTGGTGGCGTTGAACCACTTAACCGAACCAGAAGCCATGAGTGCCTCCCGCAGACATGTTTATCCAAGCCCCATGGAAAACATGCGGCGGCGAATTCGATCAAAGGAAGAAAATCATCAGCATGTCGCGCTCAAGCGGCGCGAATGGCCAAGTCATCAGGCCTAAATCGAAACCAAGAGATAGGCCTTGACCACCCCGATGTCAAATCGACGACGAAAAGGCGCCTGCAGGAAAACGAAAACGAGCACCGCATCATACAGGAAACAACGTGGGAAAAACGATCGCAGATACCGGTTTGACATTGGCTTTATCAGCAGGCGCGCAGCCGCCAATTCATGGCGGGGACAGCGCCTCTCCTGACATGACGAAGTGGCTCCGGCATCCTACATGGAGGCCAAGACAACGCAGGCCCGAGACGGCGCAGGCAAGACGACGCCGGATAGAGTACGCAAGCGCATGAGTCGCGAACGCCAGGACGATCTGCCCCAGGACGAGTTCGAGGACGAGGAGGACACCCTCCCCGGCGCCGAGCCCGCGCTCGTCCTAGCGGAGGCCGCGCCCGGCGCGCTCAAGGCCGGCATCGAGGTCATCCAGCAATTCGCCAAGCACCTGCCGAACCGGCCCGGCGTCTACCGGATGTTCGATCGCGCCGGCGAGGTGCTCTATGTCGGCAAGGCCAAGAGCCTGAAGAACCGCGTGACCTCCTATGCCCGCGGCATGGCGCATACCAACGCCGTCGCCCGGATGATCGCCGAGACGGCGAACATGGAGTTCGTCACCACCGGGACCGAGACCGAGGCGCTGCTGCTCGAGTCGAACCTGATCAAGCAGCTTCGGCCGCGCTACAATGTGCTGCTGCGCGACGATAAGTCGTTCCCCTATATCCTGCTGACCGGCGACCATGACGCGCCCGCGCTCCTGAAGCATCGCGGCTCGCGCCATCGCAAGGGCGACTATTTCGGCCCCTTCGCCTCGGTCTGGGCGGTAACGCGCACCATCGACGCGCTGCAGAAGGCCTTCCTGATCCGCACCTGCGCGGATTCCTTCTACGAGAACCGCACCCGCCCCTGCCTGCTCTTCCAGATCAAGCGCTGCGCCGGCCCCTGCACCGGCGAAATCTCGATTCCCGAATACCAGGGGCTCGCCGGCCAGGCCCGCGACTTCCTCTCCGGCCGCTCCTCGGCGGTGAAGCAGTTGCTCTCCGCCCGGATGCAGGAAGCGGCGGAAGAGCTCGAATTCGAGAAGGCGGCGCGCTATCGCGACCGCCTCGCCGCGCTCTCGGCCGTGCAGTCCGGGCAAGACATCAACACGCAGGGCGTCGAGGAGGCGGACGTCTTCGCCATCGACGAGCAGGCCGGGCAGTTCTGCGTCGAGATCTTCTTCTTCCGCAATCACCAGAACTGGGGCAACCGCGCCCTCTTCCCGCGCGCCGACCGCTCCTTGACGCCGGCCGAGGTGCTCGCCTCGGTGGTCGCACAGTTCTACGACGACAAGCCGCCGCCGCGCCTCGTGCTGCTCTCGCATACGGTCGAGGAGATCGAACTGATCGGCCAGGCGCTCTCGGCCCGCGCCGGCCGCAAGGTCGAGGTCGCCCATCCCAAGCGCGGCGAGCGCGCCGACCTGATGGCCCATGCCGTCAAGAACGCCCGCGAGGCGCTCTCCCGCAAGCTCGCCGACAATGCCGGCCAGAGCGCGCTGCTCGCCGCGCTCGGCGCCGCTTTCGGCATGGAGAGCGCCCCGCGCCGCGTCGAGGTCTACGACAACTCGCATATCATGGGCACCAACGCGGTCGGCGGCATGATCGTCGCCGGGCCGGACGGCTTCGTGAAGAACCAGTACCGCACCTTCAACATCTCGACCGACACCATCGCCGGCGACGATTTCGGCATGATGCGCGAGGTGCTGACGCGCCGGTTCGCGAAGCTGGCGAAGGAAGAAGGGATGATCCTCAGCCCTCATCCTGAGGAGGTCGCTTCAGCAACCGTCTCGAAGGATGCTCCAGAGGGCAACGGAGCCTCCGCGATCATCCTTCGAGACGCGCCTGAAGGCGTTCCTCAGGACGAAGCCGCGCAGAAGAAGCCCCGCAAGGCAGCGAAGCCGCGCAAGGACGAGGACGGCTTTCCCTCCCGCCCCGATCTCGTCATCGTCGATGGCGGCAAGGGTCAGTTCACGGCCGCGCTCAAGATCATGAAAGAGCTCGGCGCGGCCGACATCCCGCTCGTCGCCATCGCCAAGGGGGAAGACCGCAACGCCATGCGCGAGACCTTCCACATGGAGGGCAAGGAGCCCTTCAAGCTCCAGCCTCGCGATCCCGCGCTCTATTTCATCCAACGCCTGCGCGACGAGGCGCACCGCTTCGCCATCGGCACGCACCGCGCCAAGCGCAAGCGCGAAACGATGAAGAACCCGCTCGACGAGATCCCCGGCATCGGCCCGTCGCGCAAGCGGGCGCTGCTGCTGCATTTCGGCACGGTGAAAGCGATCCAGCGCGCCAAGCTCGACGACCTCATGCGCACGCCCGGCGTGAATGCGGCTACGGCGAAGGCAGTGCATGATTTCTTTCACGATGCGTAGAGCATTGCGCGAAAAAGTGGGAACCGGTCTTTCGCAGCAGCAATGCGCCAATATTTCGAAAGCGGGCACGTTTTTCGCCTTCGGACGGCCCCGTCCGAAGGCGACGTGGTCGCGAAGTTCTGCCACATTCACGCGGTTGCGTGTTGACGCTGCGACGGCCGGCTTGCTTTGGTGCTTCTCGTGACGATTCTCCCAGACGCCATCAGGCGGCGCGGCCCCTGGTCGCTGCCAAACCTCCTCACCTACGGGCGGATCCTGGCGATCCCGGCCCTGGTGGCGATCCTGTTCTGGCCGCGCGACGACTGGATGCGCTGGCTCGCGCTGGGCATCTACACCGTCGCGGCCATCACCGATTATCTCGACGGCTACATCGCCCGCGCCTGGAGCCAGCAATCCGCGATCGGCCGCATGCTCGATCCGATCGCCGACAAGCTGCTCGTCGCCGCCCTGCTCTTGATGCTGGTCTATACCGGCCAGATCGAGGGCTGGACGCTCTGGGCCGCGATCGTGATCCTCTGCCGCGAAATCCTGGTCTCGGGCCTGCGCGAGTTCCTGGCCGATCTCAAGGTCAGTGTCCCCGTCAGCAAGGTCGCCAAGTGGAAGACGACGGCGCAGCTCTTCGCGCTCGGCTTCCTGATCGCGGGCCCGGCCGGCGACAAGGTCCTGCCCGGCAACACGACGATCGGGATCGTCCTGCTCTGGGCCGCCGCCGGCCTGACGATCTATACCGGCTGGGATTATTTCAACGCCGGCATCCGCCATCTCGTCGCAGAGGACGAGCGCACGCCATGAGCACCGCGACAGCGACCGCAGCGGCGGGCACGCGCCCCGTCCGCATCGTCTATTTCGCCTGGGTGCGCGAGAGCGTCGGCCTGCCCGAGCAAACGCTCGACATCCCCGCCGATCTCGCCACCGTCACCGATCTCGTGCGCTGGCTGAAGGCGCGCGGCGAGGGTTACGAAGCCGCCTTCGCCGACGAGACCGTGGTGCGGGCCGCGCTCGATCAGGTTCATGCCAAGCCGCAGGCCCGGCTGGGACAGGCCCGCGAAATCGCTTTCTTCCCGCCGATGACCGGCGGCTGATGAGTATGTCGCAACACCCTTGTCATTCCGGGGCCGCGCAGAGCGCGGAACCCGGAACCCACGACCGGGTGTGTCTGAAATGGCAATCTGTTGCGGGCCGCTCACCCGGTCGTGGGTTCCGGGTTCGCGCCTGCGGCGCACCCCGGAATGACAAGGGGGACGAATGACGCCCCTCGTCCGCATCCAGCGGGAAGACTTCTCGCTCCAGGACGAGATCGACGCGCTTTCGAACGGCCGCGCCGATATCGGCGCCGTCGTCTCCTTCACCGGGCTCTGCCGCGACGAAGCCGGCACGCTCGCCGCGCTGGAGCTCGAGCATTACCCCGGTATGGCCGAGGCCGAGATCGCCCGCGTCGCGGCTGAAGCCTCCGGGCGCTGGCCGCTGCTCGGCCTCGTCGCGATCCATCGCTACGGGTTGGTCAAACCGGGCGAGCAGATCGTGCTGGTGCTGGCGGCCTCCGCCCACCGCCGTGCCGCCTTCGAGGCCGCCGATTTCATGATGGATTACCTCAAGACCCGCGCCCCGTTCTGGAAGCGCGAGCACCGTGCCGACGGCACGCTCGGCGGCTGGGTCGAAGCCAAGGCGGATGACGACGATGCGGCGGAACGCTGGAAACAGGATTCCTGACGGCTGGCAGAAGACGCTGCTCGGCGCCGGCCTTGCTGTCGTGCCGGCCCTCGCCTTCGCGGCCGAGCCGGAACCGAAGACCTTCCGGGACTGGATGGCCGGCTGCGACAATCTGAAGAGCTGCGCCGCATTGTCGCTCCCGGCTGAGGCGGCCGACCCGGTCGCCTATCTGCGCCTGGAACGTGCTGCCGGGCCCGATATGCCGGCCGAACTGACCCTGCGCCTGCGTGGCGACTGGAAGACCCCGCCCCGGTCCGTCCAACTCAGGCTCGATGGCGCGCCCTTCCCTGCCGGCGGCAAGGCGATGCCGGCGGAAACCGACGGCGACCTGCTGTCCCTGACCTTCAAGCCGGCCGAGGTCACGGCTCTCATCGAAGCTGCCCGCAAGGCCACGAAGCTCGCCATCACCGCTCCGCAGGTATCGGCCGAGGTTTCGCTGTCGGGCTCGGTTGCGGCCCTGCTCTGGATCGACGAGCAGCAGGGGCGCCTCAACACGACCTCCGCCCTGATCCGCAAGGGCAGCGGCACGAGCGTTCCCGCCGCCCCTGCCCTGCCGGTCGTCATCGCGAAGCCTGCAAGTGCCGCGCTGTCGGAGAAGGACGGCAAGGCGCTCGCTGCCGCGCTGCGCAAGGAGCTCAAGCAGCGCGACCCCGATGGCTGCGAGGACGACGAGACACTGCTCAGTATCGACGAGGCCTGGACGCTCGACGGCACGCGCAGCCTCGTGTCGCTGGCCTGCTCGCGCGGCGCTTACAATGTCTCGCATGCGTTCTGGATGATCGAGCGTGGCGACGCGAAGACAGCCAAGCCCGTGGTCTTCCCGCAAGGCGATGGCGACGCGAAGAATACGCTGGTGAATGCCGAGTTCGACCCGAAGAGCGGCCGCATCAATTTCTTCGCCAAGGGACGCGGCATCGGCGATTGCGGCGCCTCGGGCGGCTACGCCTGGACCGGCAGCGCCTTCGTCCAGACCGATCTCAGCCTGATGGGCGAATGCCGCGGCATCGGCTCAGAGGACTGGATCACGCTGTATCGCAGCGAGATCAAGTAGGGAGCGGCGTTGCCCCTGGAAACGCGCGTCATCCCGGACAAGCCGCCTCTGGCGGCGCCGATCCGGGATCCATGCCTGAACCGTTCCGGCATGGATCCCGGGTCTTCACTTCGTTACGCCCGGGATGACGGCGAACGATGATGCGATCGAGCGCTCAGGCCGCCTTCGTCTGCGGGCGCACCGCAGCCGAATAGTCTTCCATGATCACCTTGCCCATGTTGCCGGTGATGAAGTTGTACGGGCCGATCTCCGAAACCAGCGTCACTTCGGCGGCAGAACCGGTGATGAAGCACTCGTTGAAGCTCTCCAGCTCCTCGGGACGGATGCGCCGCTCCACCACCTCGAAGCCGCGTTCACGGCACAGGTCGATCACCGACTGGCGGGTGAGTCCGTTCAGGAAGCGGTCGGCCAGCGGGGTATGGATCACGCCGTCCTTGATGAAGAAGATGTTGGCGCCGGTGCCTTCGGCGACATAGCCCTCATAGTCGAGCATCATCGCGTCGGCATAGCCGCCGCGCTCGGCCTTGTGCTTGGAGAGCGAGCAGATCATGTACAGGCCCGCCGCCTTGGCATGGACCGGTGCGCAGGCCGGGTCGGGCCGGCGATAGTCGGCGACATCGAGGCGGATGCCCTTCAGCTTCGCCGCCATATCGAACATGCTCGGCCATTCCCACACAGCGATCGCGGTATGGATCGTGTTGTTGCGGCCGGACACCGCCATCATCTCCGAGCCGCGCCAGGCGACCGGGCGGATATAGGCGTCCTTCAGGCCATTCTCCTTGAGGCAGAGATACTTGGCCTCGTCGAGCTCGGCGACCGAATAGGGGATCGTGAAATCCATGATCTCGGCGGACTTGTGCAGGCGCTGCGAGTGCTCGGTGCACTTGTAGATCACGCCGTCATAGGAGCGCTCGCCCTCGAAGATGCACGAGCCATAGTGCAGCCCATGGGTCAGTACGTGAATCTTCGCGTCCTTCCACGGCACGAGCTTGCCGTCGAACCAGATGACGCCATCGCGCTGGTCGAAAGGAATGACTGACATGGACCTTCTCCTGGGTGCTTGTTTCCGGAACTCCGGCACAGCCGTTTTCGGAACGCAAGCCTGGGTCTAAAGCTGCGCTGCAGCGGAACGTTTTGAAATAATCGTTCGCTCAGCGCCCTTGACCGGTAATCTTCCGTCTGAGATATGTCAATAAGGCTGACCCAAATTTTTGGAAGCGCGTTTTGGCCCCATCACCTTCCGACGCCGAAGACCTCCCGCTCAGGCCCTCTTCCGAGGCCGTGCCGCACGACCTGATCGAGCTCCTGTTCTTCGCCTATCGCGACTTCGTCGGCGACCCCGACCGCATCCTCGCCGATTACGGTTTCGGCCGGGCGCATCACCGCGTCCTGCATTTCGTCCAGCGCCGGCCGGGCCTGACCATCGCCGAATTGCTCGACATCCTGCAGATCACCAAGCAGAGCCTCAACCGCGTGCTCAAGGAGCTGGTCGAGAAGGGCTATATCGAGCAGCGCACCGGCCGGCAGGACAAGCGCCAGCGCCATCTCCACACCACGCCCTCGGGCCAGGACCTGGCGCTGCGCCTCGTCCGCCTCCAGGCCAAGCGCATCAACCGCGCGCTGGAAGGAGCGAGCCCTGACACTGCCGCCGTCGCCGCGCGCTACCTCGCGGCCCTGATCGATCCGGCCGAACGGCCGAAGGTCGAGCGGCTTCTCGACAAGCCTTAGGCCTCCTTGCGGGCGACCGGCTCCGCGCGTTGTGCTATGGGAGCCCTGCACCGCCAACGCGCCGGCCCGGCCGGCGCAGGAGAAAGGCGCGAGGATGATCGCAACCGAGACCCTGGCGAAGCCGGCCCGCAAGCCTCTGCCCGACGAGGCTCCGCACGTCCTCGTCGTCGACGACGACCGGCGCCTGCGCGAATTGCTGGGCCGCTTCCTCGCCGATAACGGCTACCGGGTGACGACGGCGGCAAACGCGGCCGAAGCCGATACGCGACTCGGCAATCTCGTCTTCGACGCGATCGTGCTCGACGTGATGATGCCCGGCGAGAACGGTTTCGACTTTGCCCGCCGCTTCCGCGGCGGCTCCGCCGTGCCGATCCTGATGCTGACCGCCCGCGCCGACGGTAAGGACCGCATCAATGGCCTCGAAATCGGCGTCGACGACTATCTCTCCAAGCCCTTCGAGCCGCGCGAGCTGCTGCTGCGGCTCGGCAATATCCTGAAGCGCACGCTGGTCGTCGAAGCCGCGCAATCCGGCACGCGGCCGGATTTCGTCCGCTTCGGCCCCTTCATCTACGGGCTGGCGCGCGGCGAACTGCGCAAGGGCGAGGAGACCATCCGTCTGACCGAGCGCGAGCGCGAGATCCTGACCGCGCTGGCCGAGCGTGCCGGCGAGGTCGTGCCGCGCGAGGAACTGGCCGCTCAGGGCTCGGCTGCCAATGACCGCACCGTCGACGTCCAGATGAACCGCCTGCGCCGCAAGGTCGAGCGCGACCAGACCGACCCGCTCTATCTCCAGACCGTGCGCGGCGTCGGCTACAGGCTGGTGACGGACCGGACGTGACGTCGCTGCAACCCGGCAGGAAAGGCCCGTCCGCGCTGCGCTCCGTCGCGCGTGCGCTGGCGCGCGCGCATGCCGGGCTGGAACAGGTGCTCGACAATCTCGGCAAGGCCGTGCGGCCAATCGTCAAGCGCGTTGGCCGGCCCTTGCAGGTCGTCGCGCGCTACATGCCCAAGGGGCTCTATCCGCGTGCGCTCGTCATCGTCATCGCGCCGGTCGTGCTGCTGCAATCGGTCATCGCCTATGTCTTCATGGAGCGGCACTGGCAGACGGTGACGCAGCGCCTCTCCTCGGCCGTCTCCGCCGACATCGCCATGCTGATCGATGTCTATGAGAGCTATCCGCAGGATGCCGATACCGCGACGCTGTCGCGCATCGCCGCCGAGCGGCTCGGCATGGACCTCGACATCATCCCCGATTCGGATCTGCCGGCGCCGGGCCCGCGCCCGTTCTTCTCGCTGCTCGACAACGCGCTCTCGACCGAGCTCAGCCAGCAGGTCGCCCGCCCCTTCTGGCTCGACACGGTCGGCCGCTCCAGCCTGATCGAAATCCGCATCAAGCTCGGCAAGGACGTGATGCGCATCCTGACACGGCGCAATTCGGCCTATGCCTCGAACAGCCATATCTTCCTGCTCTGGATGATCGGCACGTCGCTGATCCTGCTCACCATCGCGGTGCTGTTCCTGCGCAACCAGATCCGCCCGATCCTGAAGCTCGCCGATGCGGCGGAGGCCTTCGGCAAGGGCCGCGACGCCGATTTCCGCCCACGTGGCGCCCGCGAGGTCCGCCGTGCCGGCAACGCCTTCATCGAGATGAAGCGCCGCGTCGAGCGCTCGATCGGCGAGCGCACGACGATGCTGAACGGCGTCAGCCACGACCTGCGCACGATCCTGACCCGGTTCAAGCTCTCGCTCGCCCTGATGGAGCGTTCCTCGGAAATCGAGGCGCTGGAAAAGGACGTCGACGAGATGAGCCGGATGCTCGAGGACTATCTCGCCTTCGCCCGCGGCGATGCCGGCGAGACCGCGATCGAGACCGATATCCGCTCCCTGCTCGAGGAGCTGAAATCCGATGCCGAGCGGCAGGGCCACCAGACCGAACTGACGGTGGTCGGCGATCCGCTCGTCGTGATCCGCCCGGACGCCTTCCGCCGCCTGCTGACCAATCTCGTCTCCAACGCCGCCCGCTATGGCGACCGCATCGCGATCCGCGCGACCCATGACGCGCGCTACCTGATCGTCATGGTCGACGACGATGGCCCCGGCATCCCGCCCGACCAGCGCGAGGACGTCTTCCGCCCCTTCTTCCGGCTCGACGAGGCCCGCAATGTCGATGGCGGCGGCACGGGCCTCGGCCTCGCCATCGCCCGCGACATCGCCCGCGCCCATGGCGGCGACATCATGCTCGCCGACTCGCCGCTCGGCGGTCTGCGCGCCACCGTCCGGTTGCCGGTTTAGAACCGCGCGGTTTCGCTCGACAGCAGAGAAAATCGAGCGCTAGTCTCCCGCTGACGCAAGGGGAGGCCCGGCATGCGGTTCCTGAGACGATCTCTGGCTTTCCTCGCAGCGGCCCTGCTGCTGACGGCATCGGCAGCGCAGGCCGAAGAGGTCGTCGATCTCGGCGGTGGCTTCTTCGGCGGCGGCCGCGCCCTGCTCAACAAGCCGGCCGGCAAGGCCCGCGCCGGACTCGTGCTTCTCACAGGCGGTGACGGCAATATCGGCATCGGCTCCGATGGCAGCGTCGCGCGCGGCGGCAACTGGATCGTCCGCACGCGGGGCGCCTATGCCCGCAGCGGCATCGCCAGCATCACGCTCGATGCCGGCGCCGACCCGGCCAAGGCGGTGGAATACATGCGTGGCATCGCGCCGCGCGTCATCGTCGTGGCAATGAGCCGGGGCGCCCTCAAGGTCGCCGATACGCTCTCGGCGCGGCCGGACGGAATCGTCTTCGCCTCCTCCATTCTCGACGGCGCACGCGGCATGATCGGCGATCCCGGGCGGCTGCCGCCGACGCTGATCATCCACCATCGGCAGGACAGCTGCCGGCTGACGCTGCCGGACTCGGCCGTCACCTTCCAGCAGTGGACCGGCGGCAAGGCACGCCTGATCTGGATCGATGGCGGAAGCTCGACAGGCGACCCCTGCCAGGCCCGGGCCTATCACGGCTTCATCGGCCGCGAGGGTCAGGTCGTCTCCGCCATCACGGGCTTTGCGGGCGCGCTGCGCTAGCCGGCGCGCCGATCGGCGCAAGCTCCGGCAGGCGCGCCACCGCATGGTCGATGAAGGCGCGCACGCGCGGCGCCGGCTGTCGCCCACCCGGCATCACGAGCTGGACCGGCAAGGGCGGCGGCTCGAATTCCGGCAGCAACCGCACCAGCGTTCCCGCAGCAAGATCGTCCGCCGCCTGATAGGACAGCACGCGCGCCAGCCCACGCCCCGCCCGCGCCGCAATCAGCACCGACTCGACCTCGTTGACGATCAGCCGCGGCGTCAGCACGACCGCGCTGCCGGAGCGCGGCCCGCCGAAGCGCCAGGTCAGCGTCTGGTTGGCGGCGACGCTCGCGATCGTCTCATGCGCGGCGATATCGACTGGGCGCCGCAAGGGCGGGCAACTGGTAAGATAGGAAGGAGCCGCGACCAGGATGCGCCGGACCTCCCCGACCTTGCGCATCAGCAGGCCTGAATTCGGCAGAGGGCCGATCCGGACCGCGAGCTGCAAGTCTTCCTCGATCAGGTCGAGATTGCGGTCGGCGAGGACGAGCTCGACCTGAACCTGCGGATAGCGGTCGAGGAACTCGCTGACCAGGGGCGTGACATGCCGCCGGCCGAAGGAGAGCGGCGCCGTGATCCGCAGCAAACCACTGACCGGCTCGGCCGCGGCGACGCCGAGCGCCGCCTCGTAATCGGCGAGCAGGCGCCGGGCCGTCGCGGCGAGTTCTCGGCCGGCATCGTTCGGGGTCAGGCGCCGGGTCGTCCGCGCGATCAGTTGCGTCCCGACCCGCTCCTCCAGCCCGGCCAGCGCCCGCGTCACGGCCGGGCGCGACTTGCGCAAACGCCGCGCCGCGCCGGCGAGACTGCCGGCATCGACGATCGCGACGAAGATCGCCAGCTCCTCGATCCGATCCATCTCATCGTTCCGAAAACTGAAATTCTGAGTTCACTCGATAGCAGATTTCGCTGCTTCTGCGAAACGATCATGATGCTGCGCATAATCAGGAGCAGCGCCATGCCGTCACCAGAGATCATCCTCCACGGAACGCCCCTTTCGGGCCACGCCCACCGCGTCGAACTGCTGCTACTGGCCCTCGGCCTGCCCTATCGCAGCGAGGAGGCCCCGGCCGATATCCGCCGGAGCGCGCCCTTCCGCAAGCTCAACCCACTCGGCCAGATTCCAGTGCTCCAGGATGGCGATCTGGCCCTCGCCGACAGCAACGCGATCATGGTCTATCTGGTCCGGCGCTATGCCCCCGACAGCGACTGGTTGCCGCTCGACCCCGTCGGCGCCGCCCATGTCCAGCGCTGGCTCTCGATCGCCGCAGGCGAGGTCATGCACGGCCCCTCGATCGCCCGCCTCGTCACCCAATTCGGCCTGAAGGACGACAAGGCCCGCGCGCAGCGGATCGCCGCCCGGCTGCTGACATTCATGGAGGAGCATCTGACGACGCGCGACTATCTCGCCGCGGCCCATCCGACGATCGCCGATCTCGCCTGCTATTCCTACGTGGCTCACGCCCCTGAAGGCGGCATCTCGCTGAAGCCCTATCCGGCCGTGCGCAGCTGGCTTGCCCGCATCGAGGCCCTGCCCTTCTTCAAGCCGATCCCGCCTTCGCCCCTGCCGCCGGAGCTCGACGACGATGCTGCCTGACGGCCCCTTCCATGCCGGCGAGCTAGCAGCGCAGGCGCTGGCCGGCGTCGCCTCGCGCGGCGCCGGTATCCGCCCGTTCATGCCGGATCAGCACCGCATCTTCTTCGGCCAGCTGCCCTGGCTCTTCGCCGGCGTGCTGGACCGGGAGGGCTGGCCCTTGGCGACGGCGTTGGCCGCCGAACCCGGCTTCGTGACAAGCCCGACGCCGACCATGCTGTCGATCGCGGCCCTGCCTTCCGAGGATGATCCGGCCTTCGACGCGTTCCGGCCGGACAGTCCCATCGGCCTGCTCGGCCTCGAACTGGAGACCCGCCGCCGCAACCGTGCCAATGGCCGGATCGGCTCCGTCGCCGCGAATGCGTTCACGGTCGAGATCGCGCAGAGCTTCGGCAATTGCGCGAAGTACATTCAGGTGCGCAATCGGCTTCAGGATGGCGACGAACCAGCCGCGACGCCGGTCACATTCTCAGGCCTGGATGCGCCGGCACGCGCGCTGATCGCCGAAGCCGACACGCTGTTCATCGCCAGCGCCGCCGCGCTTGAGGCCGAGACCGGCGGCATCGACATCTCGCATCGCGGCGGCCGGCCCGGCTTCGTCCGGGTCGATGGCGACACGCTCACCGTGCCGGACTTCGCCGGCAACAACTATTTCAACACGTTCGGGAATCTGCTGCGGGAGCCGCGTGCCGCCCTGCTCTTCGTCGATTTCGCGACGGGCAGCCTGCTGCACTTGCAGGGCGAAGCGGAGATCGTCTGGCAGGGACCGGAGCTGGCGCGGCTGGACGGCACTGAGCGCCTCTGGCGCTTCCATGTGAAGCGCGGCTGGCGCCGGGGCAACACGCTATCGCTACGCTGGTCGGCGCCGGAATTCGCGCCGACCACCTTGCAGACCGGCCTGTGGTCGGTGGCGGCCTAGAAGAGCCTGCCGCCGTCGGGCACGGACTGGCCCGGCCCGATCAGGACGACTTCACCGTCGGCATCGGGGATGCCGAGGGTCAGCACCTCCGACATGAACTTGCCGATCTGGCGCGGCGGGAAATTCACCACCGCGAGGACCTGCCGGCCGGGAAGCTCTTCCGGCCGATAGTGCTTGGTGATCTGCGCCGAGGATTTCTTGCGGCCGACCGTGCCGCCGAAATCGATCACGAGCTTGATCGAGGGCTTGCGCGCCTCCGGATAGGGCTCGGCCTCGACGATCGTGCCGACACGGATGTCGACCTTCAGGAAATCGTCAAAGCCGATCTGTGCGACCGGAGCGGAAGGCTCGCTCAAAACTCGGCCCAGCCGTCGTCGCGGGCATCGGCCTTGGGCGTCGCAGCAGCGCCGTTGACGGCCTTGGCGCGCGGAACCGCAGGGCGCGGCGCCGTAGCGACGGCCGCCCGCATCGTCTGCGAGATCGCCTTGAGCCGGGCGACGTCGCCGCCGAGCTGGAAGCGCGCGACCAGCGAGGAGAGCCGGTCGGCTTCCTGCGACAGCGAATGCGCGGCGGCGGTCGACTGCTCGGCCATCGCGGCGTTCTGCTGCGTCGCCTGGTCCATCTCGCCGACGGCGGAATTGACCTCCTGGAGGCCCGAAGCCTGCTCCTGCGCGGCGCCGGCGATCTCGGCCACCAACGTGGTGACGCGGGTGATCTCGGAAGCCATGCGCTGCAGCGCGCCGCCGGTCTGGCCGACCAGCGTGACGCCCTTCTCCACCTCGATGGTCGAGGCGTCGATCAGGGTCTTGATCTCCTTCGCGGCGGAGGCGGAGCGCTGCGCCAGCGCCCGCACCTCGGAGGCCACGACCGCAAAGCCCTTGCCGGCATCGCCGGCCCGCGCCGCCTCGACCGAGGCGTTGAGCGCGAGCAGATTGGTCTGGAAGGCGATCTCGTCGATGACGCCGACGATCTGCGAGATTTCCTGAGCGGACTTCTCGATGCCGCCCATCGCCGTCACCGCATCGCGGACGATGCTGGTCGACTGTTCGGCCTCGGTCTTGACCTGCTCCGTCGCCTGATTGGCGAGGCGCGCGCTCTCGGCGGTCTGGCGAACCGTGGCGGTGAGCTCGTCCAGCGCGGTGGCCGTCTCCTCGACGGAGGAGGCCTGCTGCTCGGTGCGGCTGGCGAGGTCGTCGGCCGCCTGGCTGATCTCGGTCGAGCCCGCCTTCATGCTCTCGGTATTGGTCGCGATCTGGCGCATCGCGTCCTGCAGCTTGGCGATGGCGCCGTTGAAGTCGTCCTTGAGCTTGACGTACTCGGCGGTGAAATGGTCCTCGATCCGATAGGTCAGGTCGCCGTCCGAGAGACGCTCCAGGCCCTGGCCGAGCGCATGGACCACATCGGCCTGCACGCGGGAATGCTCCGCACGGTCGGCCTCGTTGCGACGGCGTTCGCCATCTGCGGCGTGGCGGTGGCCGGCCGCCTCCTCCTCCATGCGAATCTTGTCGGCCTCCATCGCTTCCTTGGCGAGGGCGGCATCACGGAAGACGACGAGCGTACGCGCCATCGCGCCGATCTCGTCGGACCGCTCCTGATGCGCGATCGGGGTATCGAGCTGGCCGGCAGCCAGGCCTTCCATCGACCCGCGCACGGAGTGCAGCATGCCGGACGCGCGGCGGCTGAGCACGATCACGAGGCCGAGCATGATCAGGCCGAGCGGCACCAGAACCTTGGCGACGCCGCCGACCATGCCCATGAACGCCGCATCGACATCCTGGACATGCAGGCCGGAGCCGACCACCCACTGCCATTGCGGAATGCCGATGATGTAGGAGATCTTGAGCGAAGGGTCCTTGTCGCCGGGCTTGAGCCAGCCATAGTCCACGAAGCCCTCGGTCTTCGCCTTGGCCAGCGAAACCATCTCCTGGACGAAGAACTTGCCGTCCGCGTCCTTGAGCGGCTTCATGTCCGTCGACTGGATCTTCTTGTTCGCGTGCAGGACGCTGATGCCGTCGTAATTGATCAGGAAGTAATAGTTGCCGCTGTCGAAGCGCGCGCTGTCGAGCGCGGCCATCGCCAGCTTCTTGGCCTCGTCTTCCTTCAGCTCACCGCTCTGGACACGTGCCAGGTAGCCCTTGACCGTCGTCGCCGCGGCCTCGACGGCGTTCTTCATCTCGGCCCGCTTGAGCGTGATCATCTCGTTGCGGGCAGCGTTGAGCGTATAGCCGACGGCGCCTACGGCGATCAGCACGGCCAAAGCGGCGATCAGACCGAAGGAACGGCTGATCGAGAGGGTAGCAAGCTTCCGGGTGAACGACATTCGCGTATCCTGCGCGGATGGGGATTCCCCTCATTCGCTCAAAATTGGCTAAAACCCGCTTAACGCTGACCGAGTTTCGCCACATTTTGTCGCAGGTGCCGCGAGGCCGCCCCGGCGCTCAGATCGCCGGCGCGTAATCCTCGTTCTCTTCACCGCGCTCCGACGCCCGCTCACGCCGGCGCCCTTTCAGGGGACGCCCCGAGCAGATCGCCCGCGCCAGCCCTCGGAATGGCGCCGTCAATCGATGAACGTCCTCGACCCGGGCCATGATCCGCCCGGCCGTCTTCAGCTCACGATCCAGTCGCGCCATCGTCTTCGACAGTTCCGGCTCGTCATCGTCGAGCCAGGTCTCGGAGACCCGCGCCATCAGCAGCACCGCGCCCTGCACCCGCAGATGCCCCAGCGAATCCTCGGTTGGGATGCCGGCCGAGGCTAGCATGTAGCGCCAGGAATTGACCGCGCCGCGATTGAGCGCCGCCAGCGCCAGCGGGTCACGGCGGATGACCGGCGCGATCTTGCGCAAGCCAGCCTTGTAAGGTGCCATCGCATCGAGCCGGCGCATGACGAGGTCGAACATCCGCTCCTTGACCGGCTCGCCGGCAAGGTCGTCCGAGGAACCGGCCAGGACGGCATCGTCGACGATACGGGTCACCCCGCCGAGCATGGCCAGCTTGGACGGGAACAGCCCGCGCAGTTGCGAGAGCGTCAACCCGGCCTCGGTCGCGATATCCGGCAATTCGATCTGGTCCCAGGGCCGCTCGGTGGCGAGCTTCATCAAGGCATCGACCGCGCGACGGCGCGGATCGACCGCAGGCGCGGCCTCGGACGGGGTGGAAACGGGTTTGCGGGCCATGGGACTGCTCCTCTCGCTTCGCGTCGAGAGGAGGTTAGGCCGCTATCGTGGCGGGTGGAAGGCTGTCGACAGCATTTTCAAGCGAAGTGGAAACCGGTTCGCGTGAAGAAAATGCGTCATGCAACAATCTGAATTTTCAGGCCTTTTCGACAGAAAGGCGGGGAAATTCAACCGGAAAGCTCGCCGGCGCGACGTTTGGCAGCAGCCACCGCCTTGCGCATGAGCGGCTTCATGCCGTCATCGGCCATCAGCACCTCGAGCGCCGCAGCGGTGGTGCCGCCGGGCGAGGTCACGTTCTGGCGCAGCGTCCCCGGAGGCAGCGGCGACTGGAACAGCAGTTCGCCCGCACCTTCCACGGTCGCCCGCGCCAGCCGCTCGGCGACATCGGCCGGCAGGCCGGCATCCCTGCCTGCGGCGGCCAGGCATTCGACGAGATGGAAGACATAGGCCGGGCCCGAGCCCGACACGGCGGTGACCGCATCGATCAGCCCCTCGTCGTCGAGCCATTCGACCTTGCCGATGCTGCCGAGCAGCGCATCGGCGGTGGCGCGCTGGGCCGCGCTCACGCCCTTGCCGGGCGCAGCCGCGGTCGCGCCGCGCTGCACGGCCGCCGGCAGGTTCGGCATGGCGCGGATGATCGCGCCGGCATTGGGCAGCCGCGCCGCGAGATCGCCCAGCGTCTTGCCGGCGAGGATCGAGATCAGCAGCGTGCGCGGGTGGATGAAGGCCTGCACGGCGGGGGCGGCCGTGTCGAGCATCTGCGGCTTGGTCGCGAGCACGACGACATCGGCGGCGGGAATCTCCTTGGCGGAAGGATTGACCCGCATGCCCTTCTCATTGGCCAGCGCGACCATCTCGTCCGACGGCTTGGGATCGATCAGGCTGATACCCTTGGGGTCGATGCCGATGCGCAGCCAGCCTTCCAGCATGGCGCCGCCCATCTTGCCCGCACCGATGAGAACGAGCGTTTGCGGCAGGGAAGCGGTCATGGCGGTTCTCATCGCTTGGAGACAGGGCATGCGCCCGGGGCTTGCTCCCGGACAGCACAGGACCAGAGCCTGCAAGGGCTGACCGGGTCAAGCCCGGCCATGGCGGCAGCGCGGCGGCTCAGGCCTCGCCGACCGTCTCCAGGATCGCGCCTTCCATGCCTTCCCGGGCGGTCTTGCCGGCCCAGACGACGAACTGGAAAGCCTGGTAGTAGCGTTCGCAGGCTTCGACCGCGGCCTTCACCAGCGCCGCCGCCTGCTCCTCAGTCGGCTCGGCCCCGCCGGAGAGCAACAGGCCGTGGCGGTACATCACCACGCTTTCGCTGCTCCAGAGATCGAAATGGCCGAGCCAGAGCTGCTCGTTGACGAGGCTGACGAGCTGAAGCACCTCGCCGCGCCGCCGCTCCGGCACCTTCAGGTCGAAGGCGCAGGCGATATGCAGCGCCTCCACCTCGGCGAGCCAGGTGACGGCAACCTGGTATTCCGACCAGCCACCGGTGACGGCGACCGAAAGCTCGTCCTCGCTGTCGCGGTCGAACGCCCAGTCATTGAGTGCGGCGAGGCGTTCGAACAGGTCGAGCGGGTTGGAAGGCCGATCGAGCTCGGCGTCCATATCGAGGTCTATCATGCCCTAAGGTCCACCTTCCGGATGCGGGTGCATCCGGCGCGTTCGAGAAGAGGAACACGGCGACTGGAAAGCCGAAGGAACGCAACACACCTCCGGAGCCTCTCGACGGAGATGCTCCCATCCGGCGCGGCAGGACGAATCCGCCCGACGAATCAATTCTTTCCACCGACGATAGCGCAGGCGCTGTGACGCTCCCAACACGGCGCCAAGCTCCGCGGATTCGGCCGGCGGGCTCAATCCCTCTGGAGGGCTGTCCACAGCACATGGCTGTGGACATAACCTGAGGGCAGTCAGGGCGCCTTTGCAGAGTCAGTCGGAACACCAGTCCTCATCCTGAGGAGCAGCCAAAGGCTGCGTCTCGAAGGATGGTCCAGATGGCTCCTGATCCTCCTGAAACATCCTTCGAGACGCCATCCCTGGCGGGATGGCTCCTCAGGATGAGGGCTCACCCGTTTCCCGATCAGACGCTCAGGCCTTGCCGAGCTTCTCTTCCAGCGCCTTCAGCCGTGCGGCGAGTTTGTCGTTCTCCTCGCGGGCGATCAGCGCCATCTCGCGCACCGCTTCGAACTCTTCGCGGGTGACGACGTCGAGGTCGCGCAGCAGGCGTTCGATCTGCGTCTTCACCACCGTCTCGACCTCGCGCCGCACGCCCTGCGCCGCGCCGGCGGCATCGGTGGCGAGGCGGGCGATATCGTCGAGGATGCGGTTGCCGGGGTTCACCATGGTTCTCTCCCTTCGGGATGAAGCTCTCTGGTGAACAGCCTATAGGCAGCCCGCGCTGAGCCCGCAATTGCGACCCGATGTCGGGCTTGCTCCCCGGCAGCCGGCGCGCTCACATGGCGGCAGCTCCGGAGGAACCGCGCCATGGCCTTGCATTTCACGCCAGCCGAATTCGCCCGCCGCCGTGAAACCCTATTGGCCGCGATGCAAGCTGAGCGCCTCGATGCGCTCTTCCTGTTCCAGCAGGAATCGATGTTCTGGCTGACCGGTTACGACACTTTCGGCTTCTGCTTCTTCCAGTGCCTTGTCGTCAAAGCCGACGGCACGATGGCGCTTCTGACCCGCTCCGCCGATCTCCGGCAGGCACAACAGACCTCGAATCTAGGCGATATCCGCATCTGGAAGGACGGCCGCGACGCCGACCCGACGGCCGACCTGCTCGCGCTGACCCGCGATCTCGGCCTCGCCGGCAAGCGCATCGGCGTGGAGTTCGAATCCTACGGCCTCGTCGCCTCGAACTACCGCAAGCTCGAAACCCGTTTCGCCGGGCAGGCCGAGCTCGCCGACACATCGCTCATCGTCACCCGCCTGCGCGCGGTGAAATCGGCGGAGGAGATCGCCTATGTCAGGCGTGCCGCCGTGCTTGCCGACGCGGCCGACCGCGCGGCGCTCGCCGCGATCCGGGCGGGCGCCGACGAGGGCGAGGTCCTCGCCGCCCAGCACAACGCGATCTTCGCGGGCGGCGGTGACTATCCCGCCAACGAGTTCATCATCGGTTCCGGCCGCGACGCCCTGCTCTGCCGCTACAAGTCCGGCCGCCGCAGGCTCGATGCCGACGACCAGATCACGCTCGAATTCGCCGGCACCGACCGGCACTATCACGTCGCGGCGATGCGCACCGTGGTCGTCGGCGAGCCGCGCCCGCTCCACCGCCCCTATCACGCCGCCGCCCGCGACGCCCTGCTCGCCTGCGAGGCCGAATTGAAGCCCGGCCGCACCGCCGGAGACGTCTTCGCCGCCCATGCCCGCGTCTTCGACGAGCATGGCCTGGCGCAGCACCGGCTCAATGCCTGCGGCTATTCGCTGGGCGCCAAATTCACCCCGTCCTGGATGGATTGGCCGATGTTCTACGAGGCCAATGACTGGCCGATCGTGCCGGGCATGGTGATGTTCGCCCATATGATCCTGATGGATTCCGCCAGCGAAACCGCGATGTGCCTGGGCCGGACCTATCTCGTCGGCGAAGGCGGCGCCGAGGCCTTGAACCTGCCCGATCTGAACCTCGTCATCCGTTGAGCTGAGAGGCTGCCAGGGGCTATGGGAAGGATTTGATGAGGTGAAAACGGCGGAGCTGCAGCGTCGCACCGCTTGCCGATACGGACGTATCGGCTGCGCAGCGCTCCTCCCATCTCCGCCGTTTTCACCTCATCAAATCCTTCCCATAGCCCCTGGCAGCCTCTAAAAGGGGCGCGCAGGGAATCTCGAAGCAGTCCACAGCCCGAAGGGCGGGAGGCGTCATGATCAACCGTTTTAGCGGCCTCGCTTTGGGGCCGGTTTTCGCGCTGGCGCTCGCCGGCTGCCAGGAAACCACCCAGACCGCTGCCCGGCCGCGCGTCGATGCGCCCGGCGTCCCGGTCTCGGTCCAGAGTATCTCCGGCGCGCCGGAAAACGTCACCACAAGCTTCGCCGGCCTGCTCGGCGAGGCGGCGGCCGAGCGCAAGATGGAGATCGTCCCCGGCAACAAGCCGGCGCGTTTCCGCGTGAAGGGCTACCTCACCGCCCAGCCGACCGAAGACGGCCAGACCGCGCTCGCCTTTGTCTGGGACGTCTATGATTCGACCAAGCAGCGCGCCCAGCGCGTGCAGGGCGAGAGCATCGGCAAGCGCAGCGGCGGTTCCGACCCCTGGGCCGGCATCGATCAGACGATCGTCGCCAAGGCGGCGTCCGACTCGATGGACGCGATCGCCGGCTTCCTCGTCACCGCCCCGGGCGTCGAAACGCTCTCGGTCGACGACAAACCCGCGAAACCCGCAAGGGCGGGCACCCGCGTCGCCGCGACCGCTGACAAGAAGAGTTGAGTCTGCAAGCGCGCGTCGCCTCTCGGCGACGCTGCGGCAGTGGTTTCCGGGTCACGGCGCACCGCCCTGCGCTTTTTGAGCACCGATATTGCACTGCAATGGTCGACTCCGTCCGACCGCGCTGTTAAGAGCCGTTCGAATTGAGCCGGCAATGCCGGCCCTCCCTGCTCAGCCTTACTGCAACGGTGCGCTACGGCATGGCCTCCCACTTCAAAGTCGTCGCCGGCAACTCCAATCGTCCGCTGGCCGAGGCGATCTGCCATCATCTCAGCATACCGCTCGCCAAGGCTTCCGTTCGGCGCTTCGCCGACATGGAGGTCTTCGTCGAGATTCAGGAGAACGTGCGCGGACAGGATGTCTTCATCATCCAGTCGACCTCGTTCCCGACCAACGACCATCTGATGGAACTGCTGATCATCACCGATGCCTTGCGCCGCTCCTCGGCGCGCCGCATCACGGCGGTGATTCCGTATTTCGGCTATGCCCGTCAGGACCGGCGCGCCTCGGGCCGCACCCCGATCTCGGCCAAGCTCGTCTCCAACCTGATCACCCATGCCGGCGTCGATCGCGTGCTGACGCTCGATCTCCATGCCGGCCAGATCCAGGGCTTCTTCGACATCCCGACCGACAACCTGTTCGGCGCCCCGCTGATGGCGCGCGACATCAAGGACCGGCTGGAATGGAAGAACGCCATGGTCGTCTCGCCCGACGTCGGCGGCGTGGTCCGGGCGCGTGCGCTCGCCAAGCGCATCGATGCCCCGCTGGCCATCGTCGACAAGCGCCGTGACCGGCCGGGCGAGTCCGAGGTCATGAACATCATCGGTTCCGTCGAGGGCCGCTCCTGCATCCTGATCGACGACATCGTCGATTCCGGCGGTACGCTGGTGAATGCGGCCGATGCCCTGCTCGAGCAGGGCGCCAAGGAAGTCTACGCCTACATCACCCATGGCGTGCTCTCCGGCGGCGCGGTCGCCCGTATCGCCGGCTCCAAGCTCAAGGAGCTGGTCATCACCGACTCGATCATGCCGACCGAGGCCGTGAAGGTCGCCCGCAACATCCGCGTCATCTCCATCGCCGGCCTGATGGGCGAGGCCATCGAGCGCACGGCGAGCGAGACCAGCGTGTCGAGCCTGTTCGACTGAACTAAATCGTCGGAGTGAATGCCGGTGGTTTCATCCGCCCCGTCATCCCGGGCAGCCAAAGGTCGTCCCGGGATCCATCGTAGAGCGCAGTTCCCTACGATGGATCCCGGATCTCCGCTTCGCTGCGTCCGGGATGACGGCGTGGTTCCGGCACGAGCAAAGCCATGACCTCCCGCGCCCTCGTCCTGTTCTCCGGCGGCCAGGACTCCACCACGACCCTGGCCTGGGCGCTCGACCGCTTTGACGCGGTCGAGACGATCGGCTTCGACTACGGCCAGCGCCACCGCATCGAGATGGAATGCCGCGAGACGATCCGCGCCAAGCTGCCGGGCCTGTCCGCCCGCTATGCCGAGCGGCTCGGCCCCGACCATGTCGTCGACCTCAAGGCACTCGGCGCGATCTCCGAGACGGCGCTCACGCGCGAGACCGAGATCGCCTTTGCCGAGACCGGCCTGCCCACGACCTTCGTGCCCGGCCGCAACCTGATCTTCCTGACCTTTGCCGCGGCGCTGGCCTATCGCCGCGACCTCAAGCATATCGTGCTCGGCGTCTGCGAAACCGACTATTCCGGCTATCCCGATTGCCGTGACGACACGATCAAGGCGATGCAGGTCGCGCTCAGCCTCGGTCTCGACCGGAGGCTCGTTCTGCACACGCCCTTGATGTGGCGCGACAAGGCCCAGACCTTCGCGCTGGCGCGCGCCATCGGCGGAAAGCCCCTGCTCGACCTCGTGATCGAGGACAGCCATAGCTGCTATCTCGGCGACAGGACGACCCGGCATGGCTGGGGTTACGGCTGCGGCCATTGCCCGGCATGCGATTTGCGATCAAAAGGCTTCGCGGCCTATCTCGAAGCCCCCGACGATACTGGACTTATTCCATGACCCGTGACCGCCAGCGCCTGACGGAGGGCACTATCGCCCTGGTCCTGTTCGGCCTGACCATCCCCGCGGCCAACTGGCTGATCGGCAATGCCGGCGCGGTCTGCGTGCCGAACGGCCCCTGCCTGGTCCCGGTCTGGCCGGGCATCATGGCGCCGAGCGGCGTCCTGATGGTCGGCCTCGCCCTCGTCCTGCGCGACATCGTCCAGCGCCGCCTCGGCCCGCTCGCCGGCCTCGGCGCCATCGCGGTCGGCACGCTGATCTCGGCCATGCTGGCGCCACCCGCCATCGTGCTGGCCTCGGTCGCCGCCTTCCTGCTCTCGGAGCTGGCCGATTTCGCGGTCTACACGCCGCTCCAGCGCCGCCGCTTCGTCACCGCCGTCTTCGCCTCGAGCGTCACCGGCCTCGTCGTCGACAGCCTCGTCTTCCTGCATCTCGCCTTCGGCAGCCTCGACTTCCTCGCCGGCCAGATCATCGGCAAGGCCTGGATGGTGCTGCTCGCACTGCCGCTGATGCACCTCCTGCGCCGCCGCGACGAGCGGCTCGGCCTCGCGGCCGCCTGAGAACGGGAAAGCGCCGCGCCGCATAAACTTTGCAGCGGCGCCTCAATCTGACCTTAAGGCATTTGGGGTAGAAGCGGGTTCTTCGACGAGCACTCAGTCGGATAATCCGTGATCAGACCTTCGGGCCGCCTGCAGGCTCTCCAGAACGATATTCTTGAAGATATCGCACGCGGCGAGCCTCTGGTCGCCTGCATGGAGCGGCTCTGCCATCGTGCCGAGGCGATCTCGCCCGGCGTGATCTGTTCCGTCGTCACGGTCGACGACCAGGGCTGCCTGCAGCCCCTCGCCTCGCCCAGCCTGCCCACGCATTACGTGAATTGCGTCAGGGGATTGCCGGTCGGACCCAATGTCGGCTCCTGCGGAACCGCGGTCTTCCGCGGAGAACCCGTCGAAGTCACCGATATCGCCACCGATCCGCTCTGGGCGCCCTATACCGGCCTTGCCCTGCCGCTCGGCCTGCGGGCCTGCTGGTCGACCCCGATCAAGGCGCGTGACGGCCGCGTCGTCGGCGCCTTCGCCTTCTATTTCAACCGGCCCCGCCACGCGCAGCTGCTCGAACGCCAGATCGTCGCGACCTGCGTCCATCTCTGCGCCATCGCCATCGAGCATGACGAGGTCCGCACCCGCAATCACCGCCTCGCCTATTTCGACACGCTGACCGGCCTGCCGAACCGCAGCCAGTTCAACGGCGCGATCGCGGAGATGAGCGCCGCCGGCCGCCGCTATGGACTAATGCTGATCGATATCGACCATCTCAAGCTGGTCAACGACACGCTCGGCCACGCCGCCGGGGACGCTCTGATCGCCGAGGTCGGCTCCCGGCTCGGCACCGCGCTCGCCGATTGCCTGACCTGCCGGATCGGCGGCGACGAATTCGCCGTCCTGATTCCCGATTGCGAGGGACCCTCGCGCATGCGCTCCCTCGCCTCCGCCGCGACGGCCGCGATGGCTCTGCCCCTCGAGCATGACGGCCACAGCGTCGTTCCGAGCGTCACCATCGGCGGCGCCATCGCGGGTGAGGACGGGCTGGACAGCGTCACGCTGCGGCAGAATGCCGATCTCGCGCTCTATCACGCCAAGGAGACGCGGCGCGGCCGCTATGTCCGCTTCCGCCGGCAGTTGCGCAGCGCGATGATGCAGCGCATCCGCGTGCGCCGGGACGTCGATGGCGCGCTCGGCGACGAGCGTATCATTCCCTATTACCAGCCGGTCATCCGCCTCGACACGACCGAGGTCGTCGGCCTCGAGGCCCTCGCCCGGATGCGCCTCGACGACGGCCGTATCGTCACCGCCGGCGAGTTCCAGGATGCGCTGCGCGATCCGAAGATCGCCCACCGCACCACCACCCAGATGCTGACGGCGGTCGCCGCCGACATGGCCGAGTGGCGGGCGGGCGGCCTGAATTTCCAGCATGTCGCGGTCAACGTCACCTCGGCCGATTTCCAGAAGGGCGATCTGGTGCAGCGCGCCAGCCGCATCCTGGAAAAGGCCGGCGTGCCGATGCAGCACCTCGTGGTCGAAGTCACCGAGCAGGTCTTCATGGGCGGCCGCAAGGACGGCGTCGCGCGCACCATGGAAGCATTGCGCGCCTGCGGCTCGCCTGTGGCGCTCGACGATTTCGGCACCGGCTTCGCCTCGCTCACCCATCTGCTCGATTTCCCCATCGACATCATCAAGATCGACCGCTCCTTCGTCGGCTCGATCGATAGCGGCGCCCGCAGCGAGATCATCATCGAGGCGCTGCTGACCATGACCCGCCGCCTCGGCATGAAGATCGTCGCCGAAGGCATCGAGCGCCAGGCGCAAGCCGAGCGGCTCACGGAAATGGGCTGCCGCCTCGGCCAGGGCTATCTCTATTCGCCGCCGGTTCCAGCCTCGGTCATCCGTGAATGGCTGCTGCGCTTCGCCCAGCCGATACAGACGACGCCCCCCGCCGCAGGCAAGGTCGCGAACGCCGCCTGAGTCGGGCTTGAGATCGCGGCGATTTTCGCCTATGAGCACCCCTGCGTTCGGCTGACACCCTTGGAGGCTCTGAACGCGCCAACCCAATGGCCGCCACGAGGCGGCCTTGTCATTTACAAGTCAAGGACATCCAACATGACCGCCGTGAAGCAAATCGAGGCTTCGGCGCGCGCACAGGTCGGCAAGGGGGCCGCTCGTGCTGTTCGCCGCCAGGGCCAGACGCCTGCCGTGATCTATGGTGGGGGCGCTGCTCCCGAAGCCATCGCGCTCGACGCCAACAAGACCCGCCAGCTGATTTTCGGCGGCCACTTCCTGACCACGATCTTCGAGATCAGCGTCGCCGGTAAGAAGCAGCGCGTCATTCCGCGCGATTACCAGCTCGACCCGGTCAAGGATTTCCCGATCCATGTCGACTTCCTGCGCGTCGCCAAGGGCCAGACCGTCACGGTCCAGGTTCCGGTGCACGTCGTCGGTCAGGAGAAGAGCCCCGGCGTCAAGGCCGGCGGCCTCGTCCAGATCGTCGAGCACGCTCTCGAAGTCACCGTCGAGCCCGATAGCATTCCGGAGTCGATCGACGTCTCGGTCGCCGGCCTGAACATCGGCGACTCCGTCCATGCCGATGCGATCAAGCTCCCGGCCGGTGCCAAGCTCTCGGTTGGCGCTGAAGCCACGATCGTCACGGTCTCCGCGCCGACCGTCGAGGCCGAGCCGGCCGCCGACGCTGCCGAAGCTTCGACCGAAGCCAAGGCCTGATGAAACGGCGCCAACCGGCGCCGCTTCCATCCTGGAACGATCACGAGACGGCCGGGCCAGCCCCGGCCGTTTTGCTATGGCGTCGAACCCGCTCGATGCCGAACTGACAAGCCTGCCGGAGTCCCGCCATGCTGATCTTCGCCGGCCTCGGCAATCCCGGCGCGCGCTATGCCCGCAACCGGCACAATATCGGCTTCATGGCCGTGGACGAGATCGCGCGGCTGCACCGTGCCTCGCCCTGGCGCGCCCGCTTCCAGGCCGAGTCTTGCGAGGCGACGATCGGCGGCGAGAAGGTCATCCTGCTCAAGCCGCAGACCTATATGAACGAGTCGGGCCGCTCGATCGGCGAGGCCGCGCGCTTCTTCAAGATCGCGCCCGCCGATGTCGTCGTCTTCCATGACGAGCTCGACCTCGCCCCGGCCAAGCTGCGCGTGAAGCTCGGCGGCGGCAATGCCGGGCATAACGGCCTGCGCTCGACCACCGCCGCGATCGGCAACGACTATCGCCGCGTGCGGATGGGCATCGGCCATCCCGGCGACAAGGCGCTAGTCCACGCCTATGTGCTCAACGATTTCGGCAAGCCCGAGCAGCCCTGGGTCGAGGATCTCTGCACCGCCTCCGCCGACCACGCCGCCCTGCTCGCCGCCCACGACGACACCGGCTTCCAGAACAAGGTGCATCTCTTCATGGACGCGCGCGGCCATGCGGTGGTGAAGCGCCTCGGCGAAAAAAGCGACGGCTGAGTCCTAAAGGGGCAACTTCGCGCCCGCCTTCGCCACCGTGACCCGGCTCGTGCTGTAGCTGCCATCGGCTTGCCGGCTCGCCGTCATCGCGACCTGTGCGCCGGGCTTGAGCTCGCTAGCCTCGGCCGGCGCCGCCATCAGGATCGTCGCCTCAGGCGTGATCGCGACCTTCTGCTCGCCACCGGGATAGCTCAGCACCAGACTGGCGCCGTCCACCTTGGAGACCGTCTCCGCCACCGTCGCATTGGTCATCGTCGCGTCCGGCAGCACGCCCCAGGGCCGATGCCCCTCGCCCGTGCCGCGCATCGCTTCCGGGAAGATCACGACCTGTACGGCGAGCAGCGTCCCGTCGGCCTGCGGCTTCGCACCGACCCCGATGAAGCTGCCCTTGGCGATATCGGAGGCCTTCGCCGCGACCATGCCCCCGACGGAGAAGCCCGGCGCGAGCGCGACCTTGATCTCCCGGCCGTCGGCAGCCTTGAGCTCCAGCGTCGCCCCCTCCATCCGCTCGACGGTGCCGCGCAACCGCGTTCCCGGCGCCTGAGCGACGGCCACGCCGCTGGCAAGGGCAAAGACCGACAGGGCGAACGCGAGGCGAATGCGGTTCATGGCGAAGCTCCGAGTGGTGCGGATAGGCAACCTGCCCGATCCAGCACCCGCACCTGCCATGCCGCCATGCACGTTCGCGTGAGGGGCACGGCCGCCATAAGGCGCGCAGCACTTGTCTTTATCGCGCAAGCCCCCCAATAAGGCCGCAACTTTCAAAAGCTTCACGCCCGGCAGCGGTCCCTCCGCCGCGGGCAACGGAACAGGCGATCATGGGCTTCAAATGCGGAATCGTCGGCCTGCCGAATGTCGGCAAGTCGACCCTCTTCAACGCGCTGACGCAGACGGCCGCGGCGCAGGCTGCGAACTACCCGTTCTGCACGATCGAGCCAAATGTCGGTGACGTCGCCGTGCCCGACGAGCGGCTGGAGAAGCTCGCCGCCATCGCCGGCTCCAAGGAGATCATCCCGACACGGCTGACCTTCGTCGACATCGCCGGCCTCGTGCGTGGCGCCTCGCGCGGCGAAGGGCTGGGCAACCAGTTCCTCGCCAATATCCGCGAATGCGACGCCATCGCCCATGTCGTGCGTTGCTTCGAGGATGGCGACATCACCCATGTCGAGGGCAAGGTCTCGCCGGTCGACGATATCGAGACGATCGAGACCGAATTGATGCTGGCCGATCTCGACAGCCTCGAAAAGCGCGTGCTGCCGCTGGAGAAGAAGGCGAAGTCCGGCGACAAGGAGGCCAAGGAAGCGGTCGACCTGATGAACCGCTGCCTCACCCTGCTGCGTGACGGCAAGCCCGCCCGGCTGGTCCAGCTTTCGCCCGAGGAGCGCCGCCCGTTCGAACTGCTCGGCCTGCTCTCGTCGAAGCCCGTGCTCTATGTCTGCAATGTCGAGGAGGCCAGCGCCGACAAGGGCAACAGCTTCTCCGAGCTGGTGAAGAAGCGCGCCGCCGAAGAGGGCGCCGTCGCGGTCGTCGTCTCCGCCAAGATCGAGAGCGAGATCGCCGTGCTACCGGCCGAGGAGCAGACCGAGTATCTGGAGGCCGTCGGCCTCGACGAGCCGGGCCTGAACCGCGTGATCCGCGCCGGCTACGCCCTGCTCCATCTCGTCACCTATTTCACGGTCGGCCCCAAGGAGGCCCGCGCCTGGACGATCGAGAAGGGCACCAAGGGGCCGCAGGCCGCCGGCGTGATCCATACCGATTTCGAGAAGGGCTATATCCGCGCCGAAACCATCGCCTATGACGACTATATCGCCAACAAGGGCGAGTCCGGCGCGCGCGAAGCCGGCAAGTTCCGGCTCGAAGGCAAGGAGTATGTCGTCGCCGACGGCGACGTGCTGCATTTCCGCTTCGCGAACTGAAGAGCCCGCTGGCGATGTCGTATTTCGAGGATTTCGTCCCCGGCACGAGCGCCCGCTCGCGCAGTCTGGCGGTCTCGCAGGACGACATCGTCGCCTTCGCCTCGCGCTTTGACGCGCAGGATTTCCATGTCGATCCCGAAGCCGCCAGGACGAGCTTCGTCGGCCGCCTGATCGGCTCGGGCTGGCATAGCTGCTCCCTGCTGATGCGGCTAATGGCGGAGGATTTCCTGCTCGACGCCGCCAGCATGGGCGCGCCGGGCATCGACGAGGTGAAGTGGCTGCGCCCGCTTCTCCCCGGCGACAGCGTCAGCGCCCGCCGCACCGTGCTGGAAAGCAAGGCCTCGCGCTCGCGCCCCGAGATGGGCCTCGTGCGCTTCAAGCTTGAATTGCTGAATCAGCGCGACGAGCCGATCCTGGAACAGACCAACTGGATCATGTTCGGCCGCAAGGGCTCCGGCATCGGCACGCACCCTGCCGGTCCCTGGCTCGACCATGTGCCGATCTATGAGCGCCCGCTCGTCGAAAGCCCGCTGGAAGCGCCGGCCGAGCCACCCGGCCCGCCGCGTTTCTTCGAGGAGCTTTCGGTCGGCGACAGCCATGAACTCGGCAGCTTCGTCTTCACGGCCGAGGAGATCGTCGCCTTCGCCCGCAGCTTCGATCCGCAGCCCTTCCACATGGACGAGGCGGCGGCCCGCAACAGCTCCTTCGGCAAGCTCGCGGCCTCCGGCTGGCACACCGCCGCCGTCTGGATGGCCTGCATGGTCCAGCACCGCAAGAACCAGCTCGCGGCCGCCCCCGATCGCCCCGCACGCCTCGGCCCTTCCCCGGGTTTCAAGAATCTGCGCTGGACGAAGCCGGTCTTCGCCGGCGACCGGGTCACCTATCGCTCCGAGGTGGTGGACAAGCGTGAGAGCGCCTCGCGTCCGCAATGGGGCCTGTTCTTCCACCGCAATACCGGGACGAACCAGCACGGCGAAGAGGTCTTCAGCTTCGACGGCTGCGTTTTCGTCGAGCGGAAACCTCAGACCTGAGCACTTGTTAAAAGTGTGAGCCCTCATCCTGAGGAGCAGCCGAAGGCTGCGTCTCGAAGGATGTTCCAGATATCACCTGCGCCTACTGAACACCCTTCGAGACGCGCTTCTACGAAGCGCTCCTCAGGATGAGGGTTGTGGTTATTTGGAGCGACGCTGAACTCAGCCCACCTTCAGCCCGGCCGCCGCGGAGAGAAGCGTGATCTCGACCCGGTCGCGGCCATTGCGCTTGGCGGCATAGAGCGCCGCATCGGCATGGGCATAGAGCGCGTCGCCATCGAGCGGCCCGTGCCCGCAGCAGAGCCCGATCGACACCGTCGCGCCCTGCAACTGCGCATCGACCGCACGCCAGGGCGCCTGCGCCAGCGCCTGACGGATCGCTTCCGCGACCGCCATTGCCTCGCTCTGTGTCGCATCCGCGATCAGGACGCCGAATTCCTCGCCGCCGAGCCGAGCGACAAGGCGGGCCGCACCGGTCGGCGGGCCGTCGATGATCTGCGCCACCAGCCGCAGGCATGTATCGCCGGCGACATGGCCGAACTGGTCGTTGATCGCCTTGAAGTGATCGACATCGACGATCAGCAGCGCCAGCGATTGCGGGCGCGCCGCCTCGCTCGCGAGGCACTCGATGAAGCGGCGGCGGTTGGCGAGCCCGGTCAGCCCGTCCGTCTGCGCGAGCTTGACCAGCTCGGCATTGGCCTGGCGCAGAGCGTCCTGTGCGCTGAGCAGCGCCGCCTGCTGGCGCTTCGCCGCCGTCGTATCGGCATGGATGAAGCAGCTCAGGCCTTCCAGCGTGTGCCGGGCGACGACGCGCCGCCAGCGCTGGCCGGGCAATTCGATCTCGAAGGGCGCGCCGTCATAACGCAAGCCATTGAGGATGCTGGCGCGCAGGCCTGCGACGGCCGAGACCCCGCGCCAGCACTCGCTGACGATCTCATCGAACTTCAAACCGACGACCAGAGTGTCCGGCGGGATGTCGTAGAGCTCGCGGAAGGCGTCGTTGGTGGCGATGATCCGGTCCTCGCCATCCAGCAGCATCGCACCGTCCGGGATGAAGCGCAGCGCCTCGAAGGCGGGCAGCAGCGCGTCGGTCACGGCACCGGCCCGGCTTGGCGCCTCCAGCATCTGCCACATCCGCACACGCCCGCCGCAGGGCGCCAGCAGCGAGGTCGCGCGCAAGCGCCGGCCGTTATGGAGGAATTCGAAGGCCTGTGTCTGGTTCTCGTGCCGCGCCATGCCCTCGGCGATGTAGCGGTCGATATCGTGCATCTCCTCGGGCGCGAGCCTGAGCGTGTAGAAGCGCCTGAGATTCTCGATATAGGGCTCGCCGGGATAGATCAGCCCGTCATCTTCAGGGAAGAAGTGCAGGAACGTGCGATTCCAGCCGACGGCACGATGCTCCGCATCGTACTCGCAGACGCCGACCGACAGCACATCGAATGACTCGTGCAGGTAGCGCGAAACGATCATGCGCCACCCTAGGGTGGCAGTGTTTAACGTTGCGTAAGACGATTGGGGCCAGATCAACCGACCTTGCCGTAACCCGCGAATTTGGCGCCGACGCGCTCCATCTCGGCCGCGTCGAGGATCACCGGCTCGATGCCGGCGGCCAGAATATCGAGATACTGCCCCGCGAGATTCTCAACCTCCGCGACGATGGTATGCGCGCCTGCCAGCGTCTGGCCGAGCGCGATCACGCCGTGATTGGCGAGCAGCACCGCCTTGCGCCCCTCAAGCGCCTTCACCGCATTCCCGGCCAGTTCCGGCGTGCCGAAGGTCGCGTATTCGGCGCAGCGCACATCGGCGCCGCCGCAGAGCGCGATCATGTAATGGAAGGCCGGGATGCCGCGCCGGGTGCAGGAGAGCGCGGTCGCACGCGGCGAATGGGTATGCACGATCGCCTGCGCATCCGGGCGCGCCTGGTAGATCGCGACATGGAAGGGCCATTCCGAGGATGGCTTGCGGCTGCCGCCGAGCACGGAGCCGTCGAGTCCGAGATGGATCAGGTCTTCCGGCTTCGTCTGCGCATAGGGCAGGCCCGAGGGCGTGATCAGCAGGCCACCGCCGAAACGCGCGGAGACATTGCCCGATTTCGACGGGCAAAACCCCGCCCGATCGATCGCCTGTGCGACCGCGACGATCTCCTGCCGCAGTTCCTGCTCGGTCATGTCCTGTCCCTGTTCGCCAGATCGGGAAAGAGTCGTGCGAGGCCGTCCCTGCTGGCCGCGCAGACGCCGCGCTCGGTGATGAGCCCGGTGACGAGCCGCGCCGGCGTCACGTCGAAGGCGGGATTGGCCGCGCCGCTGCCCGGCGCCACGACGCGCACGGTCCTGACCTCGCCGTCATCGGCGAGCCCCGAGAGATGCGTCACCTCGCGCGCCGCGCGCTCCTCGATCGGAATATCGGCAAGGCCATCATGAATGCTCCAGTCGATCGTCGGCGAGGGCAGCGCCACATAGAAGGGCACGCCGTTGTCATGGGCCGCGAGCGCCTTGAGATAGGTCCCGATCTTGTTGGCCACATCGCCGGAAGCCGTCGTCCGGTCGGTGCCGACGATCGCCATGTCGACCTGTCCGCGCTGCATCAGGTGGCCGCCGGCATTGTCGGTGATCACCGTATGCGGCACGCCATGGGCGCCGAGCTCATAGGCCGTCAGCGCCGCGCCCTGGTTGCGTGGCCTGGTCTCGTCGACCCAGACATGGACGGCAATGCCGGCATCATGCGCGAGATAGATCGGCGCCAGGGCCGTGCCCCAGTCCACCGTGGCGATCCAGCCGGCATTGCAATGGGTGAGGATATTGACCGGCGTGCCGGCGGGCTTGCGCGCCGCGATCTCCGCGATCAATGGCAGCCCGTGCTCGCCGATCGCGCGGCACAGCGCGACATCCTCGTCGCAGATCGCCGCAGCCTCGGCATAGGCCACAGCGGCGCGTGCCTCCGGCTGCAGGCCTGCGAGGGCACCGCGCATCCGCGCCAGCGCCCAGTGCAGATTGACGGCGGTCGGCCGGGTCGCGCCAAGCAGCGCGAGTGCAGCCTCCAGCGCCGCGTCCGAAGCATCGGCCCACATGGCCAGCGCCACGCCGTAGGCCGCGGTCGCGCCGATCAAGGGCGCCCCGCGCACCACCATGCTGCGGATCGCATCCGCCGCCTGCTCGGCCGTCCCCAGCGCCACGGTCTCGAAGCGGAAGGGCAAGCGCGTCTGGTCGATCACCACGACGCGCCAGCCGTCCTGGGCCAGCCAGATCGTCCGGTAATGCTGGCCGTTGATCTTCATCGCCGCTCAGTCACCCGCGAAGGAGACCAGCGTCCGCACGGGCACGCCGAGCCGCCGGATCTTGTCGGCGCCGCCGAGCTCCGGCAGATCGACGATGAAGCAGGCCGCCACGACCTCGGCGCCGAGGCCGGCGAGCAGATTGACCGCCGCCTCCGCCGTGCCGCCGGTGGCGATCAGGTCATCGACCAGCAGGACCCGCTCGCCCGGCTGCACCGCGTCGCGATGGATCTCGATCTCGTCCGTGCCGTATTCCAGCGCATAGGTCGCGCGCAGCGTCTCCAGCGGCAGCTTGCCCTTCTTGCGCACGGGGATGAAGCCGGCCGAGAGCTGATGCGCCACCGCGCCGCCCAGGATGAAGCCGCGCGCCTCGATCCCCGCGATCTTGGCGATCTTCAGGCCGGCGAAGGGCTGCACCAGCTCGTCGACGGCACGGCGGAAGGCCCGCGCATCGCCGAGCAGCGTGGTGATGTCGCGGAAGACGATGCCGGGCCGGGGATAATCCGGGATCGCGCGGATGCTGTCGGCGAGGTTCATGGGCACCGTCTCATGCGGACTGACGGTCGCCTTGGTCGGACGCCGGGCCGGCTTCGTCAAGGGCGCCGACATCGCGCCGCCTTGAGCACGCGTCCCGCGACGGCATCGAGCTTCGCCAGCAGGGCCGGATCGCGGAAGGCCGGCGCCGTCACGATGGCGGCGTCGAGCGCGTTATGGGAGCCGGCGGGGCACGGCTCGCGCTCGGCCGGGAAATCCGCCGCGAGCCGCGCCACGAGGCGCCGCGCCTTGTCGGCATTCTCATGCAGCACGGCGATGACGGCCGCGACATCGACGGCGCCGTGGAGTTCATGCCAGCAGTCGTAGTCGGTCACCATCGCGACGGTCGCATAGGTGATCTCGGCCTCGCGGGCGAGCTTGGCCTCGGGCATCGCCGTCATGCCGATCAGGTCGTAGCCGAGGCCGCGATAGGTCGTGGATTCGGCATAGGTCGAGAACTGCGGACCTTCCATCGTGACCAGCGTGCCGCCGCGCACGAAAGCCAGCTCCTCGGCCTGCGCCGCCGCCGCCACGCGGGCCTGCAGGACGGGGCCGACCGGGTGGGCGACCGAGACATGGGCGACGCAGCCCTTGCCGAAGAAGGAGTTCTCGCGCCGGCTCGTCCGGTCGACGAACTGGTCGACCAGCACGAACAGGCCGGGATAAAGCTCGGCCTTGTAGGAGCCGCAGGCCGAGAGCGAGACGAGATCGGTCACGCCCGCCCGCTTCAGCACGTCGATATTGGCGCGGTAGTTGATCTCGGAGGGCGGGATCGAATGGCCACGGCCGTGACGGGGCAGGAAGACGATCTTGGTCTGGCCCATCCGGCCGATCCGCAGGACGTCAGAAGGCTCGCCCCAGGGGCTTTCGATGCGCTCCTCGCGCAGGTCGGTCAGGCCCGGCAGATCGTAGATGCCCGATCCGCCAATGATTCCGAGAACGGCTTCGCTCATGGTCGATTCCCTGTTTCGGCGCGGAAGGGACCACCTTTCGATGACGGTCGCAATACGGTGGGACAGGATGCCGTCATGCTCGGGCCTGTCCCGCGCGCCTCCCGCCGGAAGAAGCTCCGGGACTTTGTCCTGCCTGAGTTTCTCGGATCTACGCTTCGCTTCGTCCGAGAACGACGGGTTTCATAACGAAAAAGGCCCCGTCACCGGGGCCTTTTCCTGAAACGATATCCAGCCGGATCAGTGGGCCGGCGAGCCGTCCGGCATGCGCGACCACACCTTCTTCTTGGTGTAGTAGAGCAGCCCGGCGAAGATGATGAGGAAGAGCATCACCTGCAGGCCGATGCGCTTGCGCGCCTCGAGATGCGGCTCCGCCATCCACATCATGAAAGCGGTAACGTCGCGGGCATACTGATCGACGGTCTCGGGCGCGCTCGGCTTGCCGTCCGGGCCCTTCGGATACTCGACCTGGCCATCGGCGAGCGGCTTCGGCATCGCGATCAAGTGGCCAGGCATATACCGGTTGTAGTTCTGTCCCGGCAGCAAGGTGACGCCCGCCGGCGGATCCTCATACCCGGTCAGCAGGGCGTGGATATAATCCGGCCCCTGCTCCTGATACTGCGTGAAGATATCGAAGACGAAGGTCGGGAAGCCGCGGGTATAGGTGCGCGCCTTGGCGAGGACCGAGAAGTCCGGCGGATAGGCGCCGCCCTGAGCCGCGCGGGCGGCCTGCTCGTTGGCGAAAGGCGACGGGAAGCGATCGGCCGGGCGACCGGGCCGCTCGAACATCTCGCCGGCCTCGTTCGGGCCGTCCTTGATCTGGTAGGTCGCGGCAAGCGCGGAGACCTGGCCCTGCGTGAACTCGGGGCCACCGGGCTGCGACAGGTTGCGGAAGGCGACAAGGCTCGCGCCATGGCAGCTCGCGCAGACCTCCTTGTAGACCTTGAAGCCGCGCTGCAGCTGGGCCCGGTCGAACTTGCCGACCGGCCCGGAGAACGACCAAGTCAATTGCGGCGGCTTCGGGCCGGCCTCGGCGGCCTGCGCCGCCGGCTGGATGAGCGCCAGCGAGAGGCCGGCGGCGAGCCCGGTCAGGGCGAGACGAAACGAGATTCTGCTCATGGTTCCGTCAGCCCTTGACGTTCGGTTCGGCAGCGGTGGCGGCCGCGACGCTGGCCGCCGACCCGCCCTTGGCGGAAGCAAGCACGGAGTCTGCGATCGAGGTCGGCAGCGCCTTCGGCCGCTCGAACAAGCCGACGACGAAGAGCGCCACGAAGAAGCCGAAATACAGCACGGTGAAGATCTGCGAGGCGATGACGTAGCCGCCCTCAGCCGGCATGGCGCCGAGATAACCGAGGCCGATGCAGACCACCACGAAGGCCCAGAACAGCTGGCGACCGATCGGCCGGTAGCTCATCGACTTGACCTTCGAGGTGTCGATCCAGGGCAGGAAGGCGAGCACGACGATGGCCGCGCCCATGGCCAGCACGCCGCCGAGCTTGTCGGGAATGGCGCGCAGGATCGCGTAGAACGGCAGGAAGTACCATTCCGGAACGATGTGGGCCGGGGTCGAAGCCGGGTTCGCCGGGATGTAGTTGTCGGCATGGCCCATGAAATTCGGCTGGTAGAACACGAACCAGGAGAACAGGATCATGAACACGACCATGCCGAAGATGTCCTTCACGGTCGCATAGGGCGTGAACGGCACGGTGTCCTTGGCGACGTTCTTCACCTCGACGCCGGTCGGGTTGTTCTGGCCGACGACATGCAGCGCCCAGATATGCAGCACGACGACGCCGAAGATCATGAACGGCAGCAGGTAGTGCAGCGAGAAGAAGCGGTTCAGCGTCGGGTTGTCGACCGAGTAGCCGCCCCACAGATAGGTGACGATCGTCTCGCCGATCACCGGCAGCGCCGAGAACAGGTTGGTGATGACGGTCGCGCCCCAGAAGGACATCTGGCCCCAGGGCAGCACGTAGCCCATGAAGGCGGTGGCCATCATCAGCAGGAAGATGACGACGCCGAGAATCCACAGCACCTCGCGCGGCGCCTTGTACGAGCCATAATAAAGCCCGCGGAAGATGTGCACGTAGACGGCGATGAAGAACATCGAGGCGCCGTTGGAGTGCAGGTAGCGCAGCAGCCAGCCGTAGTTCACGTCGCGCATGATGTGCTCGACGGAGTTGAAGGCCATCGTCGCATGTGGCGTGTAGTGCATCACCAGGATGATGCCGGTGATGATCTGCGCCACCAGCATGAACACGAGGATGCCGCCGAAGGTCCACAGGTAGTTCAGGTTGCGCGGGACCGGGTAGGAGACCGCCGAGTCATGCGCGAGGCGGATGATCGGCAGGCGCGCGTCGAGCCAGCGCTCGATACCGGTCTTCGGGACGTAGGAACTGTGACCACTCATGAAGAATGCCTCAAGGCTGTCTCATCTTGGCGGGAAAGCGTCGAGCGCATTGCTCAGCCGATCCGGATCTTGGTGTCGCCGTTGAAGGCGTAGGGCGGCACCGGCAGGTTGAGCGGTGCCGGGCCCTTGCGAATGCGGCCGGAGGAATCGTAGTGCGAGCCGTGGCAGGGGCAGAACCAGCCGTCGTAGTCGCCCTTCGATTCGCCGGGCGCGGTGCCCAGCGGAATGCAGCCGAGATGGGTGCAGTTGCCGAAGACGACGAGGAACTGCTCGTGGCCGGCCTTGGTACGCTGGGCGTCGGTCTGCGGGTCGCGCAGCGTGGCGACGTCGACCGCCTTGGCCTCGTCGATTTCCTTCTTGGTGCGATGGCGCACGAAGATCGGCTTGCCGCGCCAGAACAGCTTGATCGCCTGACCTTCGGCGATCGGGGCCAGATCGACATCGACCGGGGCGCCGGCGGCGACGGTCTGCGCGTCGGGCGCGAGCTGGCTGATCAGCGGAATGACGAGTGCGCCGACGCCGACCGCACCAGCGGCGCCGGTAGCCAGCATCAGGAAGTCGCGGCGGGTTGTTCCGGTCGATGTATCGGTCGCGTGCGCCACGATCCAATCCTCTTACACGTCTTGCGAGCTGGAACAGCTCGAAATTATCGCCTCTCGCCCTCATAGGGGCGCGCCGCTGCCGCCGCAATGCGGCGGTGCGTCACCTTCGGCTCTTTGACATGCAGATTGGACGAAGTCTACTGTCTGGAACGCCCCGGCCATGCATGGCGCACAGACGGCAGGGGAAGACCTCAGACGACGAGCTTTTCCGGATCGGCGGCGGCCAGGAATCCGCCCGATTGGCGTGCCCAGAGCCGGGCATAGAGCCCGCCCCGCGCGATCAGCTCGTCATGGCTGCCGATATCGGCGATCCGCCCTTGATCGAGCACGATCAGCCGGTCCAGCGCGGCGATGGTCGAGAGCCGGTGCGCGATCGCGATCACGGTCTTGCCCTGCATCAGGGCCGCGAGCTGCTGCTGGATCGCCGCCTCGACCTCAGAGTCGAGCGCCGAAGTCGCCTCGTCGAGGATCAGGATCGGCGCGTCCTTGAGCAGCACGCGGGCGATCGCGATGCGCTGGCGCTGGCCGCCCGAAAGCTTCACGCCGCGCTCGCCGACGCGCGAATCGAAGCCCTTGCGGCCGTCCTGGTCGCCGAGCCCCTGGATGAAGTCGTGTGCTTCGGCCTGCCGCGCCGCGAGCGCGATCTCAGCCTCGCTCGCGCCGATGCGGCCATAGGCGATATTGTCGCCGATCGAGCGGTGCAGCAGCGAATTATCCTGCGTCACCATGCCGATCTGGGCGCGAAGCGTATCCTGCGTGACATAGGCGATATCCTGCCCGTCGATCAGGATGCGGCCACCTTCGAGCGGATAAAGCCGCAGCAGCAGGTTCACCAAAGTCGACTTGCCGGCACCCGACGGACCGACGAGGCCCACGCGCTCGCCCGGCCTGATCTGCAGGTCGAGCCCCTCGAACAGCCCCTGCCCTCGCCCGTAATTGAAGCGGATCTTGTCGAAGCTGATCGCGCCTTTGTCGACGACCAGCGGCACCGCATCGGCCGCATCCGGCAGGTCGTGCGGCTTGGCGATCGTCTCCATGCTCTCCTGCACCGAGCCGATATTCTCGAAGATGCCGCGCACGAGATGGATCAGCCAGCCAGACATCTGCACCAGCCGGAGCACGAGGCCGATCGCGGCGGCGACCGCGCCCGGCGTCATCTCGCCCTGGCTCCAGAGCAGCAGCGCGAGCCAGGCCGTGGCCACGACGAGCAGGCTGTTCATCGTCTGCAGGATGACGCTGACGCCCGTGATCAGGCGCGACAGATTGAGGAAGGAGGCGTTCCACCGCGTCAACGAGTCGCGGACGGCCGAACGCTCGGCATCGGCGCGCGCGAACAGCTTCACCGTCAGGATGTTGGTGTAGGAATCGACGATGCGCCCCGTCGTGGTCGAACGCCCCAGCGAATTCGCCTCCGAGCGCTGCTTCGCCCGCGGCACGAAATAGATCAGCAGCGTGACATAGGCCGCAAGCCACAGGACCACCGGCAGCGCCAGCCACAGGCTGGTCTTGCCGAAGAAGCCGATCGCGACCGTGGCGAAGACCAGCGCGTACCAGAGATCGTCGATGACCTCGATCGTCGCGCCGCGAATCGACTGGCCGGCCTGGATGACGCGGGCGGACAGGCGCCCTGCAAAGTCATTCTGAAAGTATCCCAGCGCGTGGCCGAGCGTGTAGACATGGTTGCGCCAGCGGATCTGGTTGGTGATCTGCGGCACCACGACCTGATCGACGATAGCGTGGTTGGCGAAATAGATCAGCGGCCGGACGACGACGAGCAGGAAGGCCGCGCCCGCCAAGAGCCAGCCATGGTCGCGGAAGATCGTCTCCGGCGACTGCGTCGAGAGCAGGTCCACGAACCAGCCGACCATCAGGTACATCGCCGCCTCGATGCCGCTGAAGCCCAGGCCCGTGATCATGATCAGGGCCATCCAGCCCTTCACGCCCTTGATGTGATGCCACATGAAGGGCCACACGCCGCGCGGCGGCGTCTCCCGCTCGTCGAAGGGAGCGAAGACGTCGATTCGGCTTTCGAGCCAACGGAAGAGCGGAGCGAACATGCCTGCTTGGCTAGCGGGAATGAGAGGGCGGAACAAACGACAATTCGGGATACCGGCTTTCCCCATGCCACCTCCTGTCAGGAGGCAGCCGGGCAGGCGTCGCCGCAGACGCAGCTAGGCGCCTCCGGTGGCGGGATTAGGGCGATGACGAAGTGTCGCTAAGCGCCTGAGTACCAAGCGAAGGGCAAAGATCAAATAATCATAAAATCATCGCGATGGCGTATAGCGCCTGGTAGCTCTCGGAATCGTTTCAGAGGAACCCCGAAGCAATCGCCTCTGTTCTCGGCTGCGTAGACTAACCGCCAAGGAGAGAGCCATGCGGCTACGAATACTCGGCGCGTTGAGCGCCTGCACACTTGTCGCTGCTTGCAACAGCGCTGCGGAATACACCTCATTCGATGGATGCGACGGCCTGCGCGGCGCGGCGATGAGCAAATGCCTCAAGCTCGCCGCATCCTATAGCCCCACAGTGAGTTCGCGCGGCTCCATGACAGGCCCTGGATCGGGCCTCAATCCGGGAAGCGCCGGGACGTCGGGTAGCCCGAACAATCCCGGCGCGCCCGGTTCTTCCGGCGGAGGCAGCTCGAGCGGCCTCTTCGGTCTCGGTCTGGGCCTCGGCGCCAACACCGCCGGGCTCGGCGCCAATGCCGGGGCCGGCGCCGGTGTCGGCAATGGCAGCATCGGCGCCGGAGCCGCAGCGAATGCAGGCACGGGCAATAGCGGAGTCGGCGCCGCCGCAGGTGCAGGCGTTGGCAATGGCGGCATCGGTGCCGGAGTGGGCGCAGGGATCGGTAACGCCAGCAGCGGCGGCGTCGGAGCCGGAGTAGGCGCCGGCGTCGGCAATGGTGGCGTGGGTGCCGGTGTCGGTGCCGGCATCGGCGATTCCAGCGGCGGGGTTGGAGCGGGTGCAGGCGCGGGAATCGGTGGCGACGGCGTCGGAGCCGGAGCAGGTGTCGGCAATGCCGGAGGCGGTATCGGGGCCGGCGTCGGCATCGGCGGTGGAGGCATCGGCGTCGGCCTGGGCCTCAACTGAGCCAGGGACCAACCAAATCCGGAATCGGGAGGCTGTGTCGGCTGAGCGCTGCCACGGTCCCCCGGTTCAGCCCGGCCGGCCTTGACGCCGCCCAGCGCGACCCGTCATCACCCCGGCATGCTTCGTCTCGCCCTTTTCCAGCCGGATATTCCGCAGAACGCCGGCACGATGATCCGCATGGCCGCTTGTCTCGGCATCGCCGTCGACATCGTCGAGCCGGCCGCCTTCGACGTCTCGGACCGGCATTTCCGCCGCTCGGGCATGGACTATCTCGAGCGCGCCGCCGTCCGGCGCCATGATTCGTTCACGGCCTTCGACGGCTGGCGCCGGTCGGAAGGCCATCGCCTCGTCCTTGCCGAGACCGACGGCGCGATCCCGCTGCCGGATTTTCACTTCCAGCCCGGCGACATCGTCCTGCTCGGGCGTGAATCGGCCGGCGTGACGGCAGAGGCCCGCGTCGCGGCGGATACCAGCCTCCATATTCCCATGCGCACCGGTTTGCGCTCGCTCAATGTCGCGCTGGCGGCGGCAATGGTAATGGGCGAGGCATTGCGACAGACAGGCGGCTTCCCTGGCCGCGATGGAACAGACGATGACCACCTCGAAACCCGTTGAATCCCCGCCCGCCGATCCGGCCGTCGTCGAAGCGCTGAAGCCGCGCGCCGCCGCCTGGTTCGAGAGCCTGCGTGACCGCATCTGCGCCGCCTTCGAGGCGGTCGAGGACGAGGCGGCCGGGCCCTTCCCGCCCGAGACGAACACGGCAGGGCGCTTCGTCCGCACGCCCTGGCAGCGCACCAATCATGACGGCGTGCCCGGTGGCGGCGGCGTCATGTCGATCATGAAGGGCCGCGTCTTCGAGAAGGTCGGCGTCCATGTCTCGACGGTGCATGGCAGTTTCCATCCCGATTTCGCAGGCCAGATACCGGGCGCGGCGGAAGACCCGCGCTTCCATGCCACCGGCATCTCGCTGATCGCCCATCCCTGGAACCCGCATGCACCGACCGTGCACATGAACACCCGCTTCGTCGTCACCACGAAGCCGTGGTTCGGCGGCGGCGCCGATCTCACGCCAGTGCTCGACGCGCGCCGCAATCAGGACGACCCCGACGCGCGCGATTTCCACGCCGCGATGCGCCAGCCCTGCGACGATCACCCCGCCGTGGCGGATTACCCGCGCTTCAAGGCCTGGTGCGACGAGTATTTCTTCCTGAAGCACCGCAACGAGCCGCGCGGCATCGGCGGCATCTTCTACGACTATGTCTGGACCGGCGACGTCGAGGCCGATCTGGCCTTCACGCGCGCCGTCGGCGAGGCCTTCCTCGTCAGCTATCCCGAGATCCTGCGCCGCAATCTCGGCAAGCCCTGGAGCGAGGCCGAGCGCCACGAGCAGCAGGTCCGGCGCGGCCGCTATGTCGAGTTCAACCTGCTCTATGACCGCGGCACGATCTTCGGCCTGAAGACCGGCGGCAATGTCGATTCCATCCTGTCCTCGATGCCGCCGACGGTCCGCTGGCCTTAAGGCTGCGCTTGCCCGGTCGCGGCATCGAGCAGCGCGAACTGGGCCTCAGCCGAAGCCGGGCAACCGGCTTCGATCCAATCCTGTCGGGCCACCGCAAGCACCTGCCCGACGCGCGGCCCGGGCGGGATGCCGCGCCCGATGACGTCCTTACCCGTCGGCAGGAAGGGCGGCGTCCGGCCGAGCTCGGCGATGAGCCGCTGCACATCATCCCTGCCCTCGCCTCCCGCCGAGGCGTTGAGCAGGACGAGCGTCGCAGCCATCGCATCGCTCCCGGCATCATGGGCGACATGACGCAAGGCCGCGATGCCGGGCAGGTCCGCCCGGCCGCCCAGAGCTTCCAGAGCCCGTGCGATCCGCTCGATCCGGTCGAATTCCGCGTTCGAAAGCCGCAGGCCTTCGCGCAGACGCAAGGCGTCCTCGCCAACCGAAACCGCCAGCGCCGCGAGCCGGAAGGCCGGATGGACGCCCGCGCTGTCATCTCCCGCGATCGCGGCAAAGCGCGAGAGATGCGGCACACCGCCGATCACCGGCATCAATAGCCCGGCGCCGGCCATCGCCCCAATGGTCGCGACGACACCGGGCGCCACCAGAAGCTTCAGCAATTCCGCCCGCACCCGCTCGCGCGACAGGCCGCCGAGCCCTTCGCGGCCAGCAATGCAGGCATTCAAGCCCTCGGCATCGGGCGCACCGACACCATAGCGGGCATGGAAGCGGAAGAAGCGCAGGATGCGCAGATAGTCCTCGCGGATGCGGGCCGTCGCATCGCCGATGAAGCGTACGCGCCGCTGCGCGAGATCGTCGAGCCCACCGCAATAATCGTGAAGCCTGCCGTCGCGGCCGAGCCCGAGCGCATTGATGGTGAAGTCTCGCCGCAGCGCATCCGCGACGAAATCGCGGCCGAACAGGACCTTGGCCCGGCGCCCGTCCGTCTCGACATCGCGCCGCAGCGTCGTCACCTCGAAGCTCGCGCCCTCCGCGACGAGCGTCACCGTGCCGTGCTCGAACCCGGTCGGCACCGCCTTGAAACCGGCCGCCTTGCCGCGCCGCATCGTCTCCTGCGGCAGGGCCGTGGTCGCGAGATCGATATCGCTCGCAGCCTCGCCGAGCAGGAGATTGCGTACAGCGCCGCCGACGACCCGGGTTTCCTCGCCGTCTCCGTCCAGCGCGGACAGCAGCCGCGACAGCACCGGCTGGGCCAGGAAGCCCGCGATCTCGCCGGCCCGGTCATCGATCATTTGAAGCGGCCGGGCACCAGAACCCCGTTCTCCATATGCGGCGGCTCGTAGGCGCCTTGGCTGCGCGGCGCGATGAAGCCGCCATAGATCAGCACGGCGATCGCCAGCAGGAAGCCCGCCACCGCCAGCCGGAAGATATGCGGGCTCCAGTGCTCGACATCGAAGGGGTTGCGCCTGTTGATGACGAGATAGCCTGCAAAAAGACAGAAGGGCAGAACGAAGAGCAGAACCTCTTCGATGATCGCGCGCAGCATCGCTTCGTCGTTCCCGGGCGCGTCATCCGCGCAGTCTCAGTTTACATCGCCGCATCGGATTCGTCCGAAAAGTGCATTCCACCTTTCGGTCCGACGCTCTAGCCCGCCAGCCGCTCGTAGAGATTGCGGATCATGCCGGCGGTCGCACCCCAGATATAGCGACCCTCGAATGGCATCGCATAGTAGGTGCGGAAATGCCCCTTCCATTCGATGCCCTCGCGCTTGTGGTTGGCGGGATCGAGCAGGAAGGAAAGCGGCGTCTCGAAGGCCTCGTCGACCTCGTTATGGTTGATCGTCAGCGAGAAGGGCGGCTCGACCAGCGCCACCACCGGCACGATCCGATAGCCGGTGCCGGTCAGATAAGCGTCGAGGAAGCCGAGCGTGCGGATATGCGAGCGCGACAGGCCGATCTCCTCCTCCGTCTCGCGCAAGGCCGTGACGAGCGGCGAGCCGTCGACGGCATCGACCCGCCCGCCGGGAAAGGCGACCTGGGCCGAATGGTTGCGGAGCGCCGCAGCGCGCTGCGTCAGCAGCACGGTCGGCCCCTCGGGGCGCGGCACGATGCCGATCAGCACGGCGGCCGGGACAGCGCGCTTCTCGTCGGGGATCGGCACGGATGCCGCCTGATTCTCATGATCGCCGCGCGGCCGGCTGATCACGTCGCCCAACAGGGGCGGCTCGGCCCGCAGCCGTTCACGCGCCAGCGCCGCAAAACCCTCGCTGCTCAGGTTGAGAGCAATTTCCGATCTCATCAACGCTAGAGGCCCTCGATCTCGCTCGCCGGCACTGCCGGATAGAATTGTCCTGCGGCGGCAACCCCGAACATCGCCTCGCCTTCGACGTCCCGCACTTCGCCGAGCGCCAGCAGGTCATAGGTCAGCGCTCGCGTCAGCCGGGCCCAGAGGCCGCGCCGGACATGGACATAAGGTGTCAGCCCGTCCTGTGCAGCCCGCGCGAAACGCAAGGCGTGGTCCGGCCCGACGCAGACGAGATCGTCGACCTGCGTTCGGAATGCCAGCGTGCGGCTGTCTCCCGCGCCGTCGACCTGCATCTCGACGGCCTGGAACGGCGCGTCATCGACGGTGATCCCGACCTTCTCGACCGGGGTCACGAGAAAGTAATCCTCGTCCTCGCGCTTCAAAACCGAGGAGAACAGCTTCACCAGGGCAGGCCGGCCGATCGGCGTGCCCATGTAGAACCAGGTGCCGTCGGCGGCGATGCGCATGTCGAGATCGCCGCAGAAAGGCGGATTCCAGCGCTCCACCGGCGGGAGGCCGCGCGCCCGGCCAGCCCCGAGCGAGGTCATCAGGCGCTCCATCGCATGGCCCGGTCCCGTCATCTCGCCCTCCCCGGCCATCGGCTGCGGCATCCTGCTTGCATCGCGTTTCCGCCTTGAACTCCACATAATCGTGAAGCCGAGTTGATGTGTACCATTCCATTCGGCGCTTGAGCCGTCGTGATGGCCCGTCCACACTGAACGGCCGAACGCATCGACGGTTCGCATGGCGGCGCAACGGCCCGCGACAGTGAAGGAGACCGACATGGCGGCGCAAGCCCGGGCAAACGAGAGCACTTCGCCGATCGACCTCGACACAGGCATCGTCGAGGCGGCCGAAGCCGCGCTCAGTGCCATCGGCGCGGCGCGCAAGGAGATCGGCCAGGTCATCTTCGGCCAGCAGAAGGTCGTCGATCTCTCGCTGGTGACGCTGCTTTCGGGCGGCCATGGCCTGCTCGTCGGCGTTCCCGGCCTCGCCAAGACCAAGCTCGTCGAGGCGATGGGCACCGTGCTCGGCCTCGCGGCCCGCCGCGTCCAGTTCACGCCGGACCTGATGCCATCCGACATCCTCGGCTCCGAGGTTCTCGACGAATCGAGCGATGGCAAGCGCCATTTCCGCTTCATCAAGGGCCCGGTCTTCGCCCAGTTGCTGATGGCGGACGAGATCAACCGCGCCTCGCCGCGCACCCAGTCGGCCCTGCTCCAGGCGATGCAGGAGCACCATGTCACGGTCGCCGGCGAGCGCTACGACCTGCCGGCGCCCTTCCATGTCCTGGCGACGCAGAACCCGATCGAGCAGGAAGGCACCTATCCCCTGCCCGAAGCCCAGCTCGACCGCTTCCTGCTCGAGATCGATGTCGGCTATCCCGACCGCGAGGCCGAGCGCCGCATCCTGCTGGAGACGACCGGCGCCGCCGAATACAAGCCTTCCCCGGCGATGACTTCGGAAACGCTGATGTCGATCCAGCGCCTCGTCCGCCGCCTGCCGGTCGGCGACGCGGTCGTCGAGGCGATCCTCGATCTCGTCCGCTCCGCCCGCCCTGGCGAAGGCGAGGCCTCGGTCACCGACAAACTGTCCTGGGGTCCCGGCCCCCGCGCCAGCCAGTCGCTGACGCTGGCCGTGCGCGCCCGCGCGCTCGTCGAAGGCCGGCTTGCCCCATCCGTCGACGACGTTGCGGCGCTGGCCATCCCCGTCTTGAAGCACCGCGTCGCGCTGACCTTCGCCGCCCGCGCCGATGGCGAGACGGTCGAGGGGCTGATCGGCAAGCTCGTGGAACGGCTGGGATAAGCCGATGTTGCGCACGCGCGTCCTGGCTCCGGGCGAAAGGCGGCCGTCGCGGCCGGTCCTCACGGAATCGCTCGACCTCGCCGCGCGCCTGCCGCGCCTGATCCTGGAGGCGCGCCGCGTCTCCGCCAGCATCCACGGCATCCATGGAAGGCGCCGCTCCGGCCCCGGCGAGACCTTCTGGCAGTACCGCCCGCTGGTCGCCGGCGAATCGGCCTCGCGCATCGACTGGCGCCGCTCCGCCCGCGATGGCCATCTCTTCGTCCGCGAGCGCGAATGGGAAGCCTCGCACTCGATCTGGCTCTGGATCGACCGCTCGCCCTCGATGGGCTTCGCCTCCTCGCTGGCGATGACCTCGAAGCTCGACCGCGCATTGGTTGCGGGCTTCGCGCTGGCAGAGACGATGGTCGAGGGCGGCGAGCGCGTCGGACATCTGGGCCTGACGCGAGCGCTGGCCTCGCGCCGCATCGTCGAGATGCTGGCGCAAGCGATCCTCGCCGACGAGCGCAACGCCGCCTCCGACCTGCCGCCGGAAGCGCCGCTGCCGCGACTGGCGGACGCGATCATCATCACCGACGGGCTCTCGCCGGCCTCCAGACTTGCCCAGAGGATCGCAACCCTCGCTTCATCCGGCGCACGCGGCCATGTCCTGCTGATCGCCGATCCGATCGAGGAGACCTTCCCCTTCAGCGGCCAGGCCGAACTCTTCGACCTGGAGGATGGACTGAGCTTGCGCGTCGGCGATGCCGGCGCCTGGGGCGATGAATACCGCCAGCGCCTCGCCGCCCATCGCGAAGCCATTGCGGAGGCCTGCCGCAAGGCCGGCTGGACCCTGACGCTGCATCGCACCGACCGGCCGGCCAGCGAGGCGGTTCTGCGCATCGCAAGCCTCGTCGCCGCCTCGCGCAGCGCCTCGGGCTTCTGAGGGGAAACGCCGATGCTCAGCGCCCTGCCCTTCAGCTTCACCGCCCCGCTCGCTCTCGCCGCGCTCGCCCTGCTACCGGCGCTCTGGCTGATCCTGCGCGTGACGCCGCCGCGCCCGCGCCGGATCGATTTCCCGCCGCTGAAGATCATGGCGGACCTGATCGCCAAGCGCGAGACGCCGGCCCATACGCCCTGGTGGCTGCTCGCGCTGCGCATGGCGGTGGCCGCGCTCGCGATCCTCGCCGTCGCCGGCCCGGTCTGGAATCCGGTGCGCGACGCCGCCCCTTCGCGCGGCCCCGTCCTGCTGCTGATCGATAACGGCTTCGGCGCCGCGACCGACTGGTCCGAGCGCATCGCGGTTGCCGAATCCCGCATCGCCGCCGCGACCCGCGAAGGCCGCCCGGTCGCCGTGCTCGGCCTTGCCGAAGCGCCGGCCGCGATTGCGTTGGCTGAGCCCCGCATCGCGCTCGACCGCTTGCGCGCGCTCCCGCTCCAGCCCCATGCGCCGGATCGTGCCGCGCATCTCCAGCGCATCGAGGCCTTCCTGCAGGGCTCTCCCACAGCCGAGATCGTCTGGGTCGCCGATGGGCTCGCCGTATCCGACGATGGCAGCTTCCTCGCGCGCCTGAAGCAGGATGCCGAGGCCCGTCGCCTCGCTGTTCATGCCGCCCCCGCCGCGCAGCTCGCCCTTTCCGCGCCTGAGAACCTCGCGGGCGCCCTGACCGTCAAGGTACTGCGCCCGACCACGAGCGCCGCCGCGACGGGGCAGGTCCGCGCCCTTGACCTCAAGGGCCTGCCGCTCGGCAACGCGCCCTTCATCTTCGAGGGCAGCAACCTCGAAACGACCGCGCGCCTGACCTTGCCGATCGAGGTCCGCAACGCCGTCTCGCGGCTGGAGATCGTCGGCGAGCGCAGCGCCGGCGCCGTGGCGCTGCTCGACGACCGCGCCAAGCGCCGCCGCATCGGCCTCGTCTCCGGCGCGACAGCCGACACCGCGCAGCCGCTGCTCTCGCCGACCTACTATCTCTCCCGCGCCCTCCAGCCCTTCGCCGAAATCCGCGAGCCGCGTCAGGGCTCGACCGATCCGATCGGCGAGTTGCTGGCGCAGAACCTCTCGGTGCTCGTCCTTGCCGATATCGGCGCGCTCGATCGCGAGACGGCCGAGAAGGTGACGAGCTTCGTCGAGCGCGGCGGCGTGCTGCTACGCTTCGCCGGTGCGCGCCTCGCCGCCGCTTCCGACGACCTGACGCCGGTGCGCCTGCGCCGCGGCGGCCGCACGCTCGGCGGCGGCCTCTCCTGGGAGACGCCGCGCAAGCTCGCGCCCTTCACCCGCGAAAGCCCCTTCTTCGGCCTGAATATCAGCGACGACATCCGCGTCAGCCGCCAGATCCTGGCCGAGCCCGAGCCCAACCTGTCGCGCAAGACCTGGGCGGCGCTGGAGGACGGCACGCCGGTCGTCACCGGCGAGCGGCGCGGCGACGGCCTGATCGCCATGGTCCATGTCACAGCCGACACCACCTGGTCCAATCTTCCGCTCTCGGGCCTCTTCGTCGACATGCTCCGCAAGATCGTCAATCTCGCCGGCAACGGCCCCGCCGCAGCCGAAGCGCAAGCTGACGATGCGCGCGTCGAGACCTTGTCGCCGGCCCGCGTGCTCGACGGCATCGGCCAGTTCCGCTCAGCGCCCGCGACAGCCCAGCCGGTGGCCCGCAACTATGCCGGCCACGCGACGCTCGCCCATCCGCCCGGCCTCTATGGGCCGACCGACGGCTCGCTCGCCGTCAACGCGCTGACGCCGACCGACACGCTCGCGGCACTCGACCTCGCCAGCCTGGGCGTCGCCGTGCTGCCGATCGACGAGCCGGTCGCGCGCGATATCCGCCCGCTGCTCCTCGTCCTAGCGCTGCTCCTGCTCGTCGCCGACACCCTGGCGACGCTCTGGCTCGGTGGCCGCCTCAACGTCGCGCGCCTGCGCAAGGCCGCCGCGCCGGCCGCGATCCTGCTCGCGCTCGGCGCCTCCGTTGCGCTGGTGCCCGATACCGCCCGCGCCCAGCAGCCCGCCCCGAATGCGCAGGCCGATACCCGCCCGCCGATCCCCCGCGCGCTGCTCGCCAATGGCGCGCAGACGCGGCTGGCTTATGTCGTCACCGGCGAGACAGCCGTCGACAATATGTCGAAGGCCGGACTCCTCGGCCTCAACACGGTCCTCGGCGCCCGCACGGCGCTGGAGCCGGGCGAACCGGTCGGCGTCAGCGTCGAGCGCGACGAGCTCGCCTTCTTCCCGGTGCTGTACTGGCCGATCGTCGCCGGCCGGCCGCTGCCTTCGGCGGAGACCCTGCGCAAGCTCGAGGCCTATATGAAGGGCGGCGGGCTCGTGATCTTCGATACCCGCGACGCAATGAGCGCGCGGCCCGGCGGCGGCACCACGCCCGAAGGCGACCAGCTCAAGCGTATGCTGCAGACGCTCGACATTCCCGAGCTGGAGCCGCTGCCGCGCGACCACGTCCTGACCAAGACCTTCTACATCCTCGACGAGCTCGTCGGCCGCTACGACACCGGCACGACCTGGGTCGAGACCCTGCCGCCCGCCGATAGCGACGGGCGCCGCCCGGCGCGCGCCGGCGACAACGTCTCGCCGATCATCATCACCGCCAACGACCTCGCCTCCGCCTGGGCGATCGATCGTCGCGGCGAAGGGCTGGTACCGCTCTCTGGCGGCGATCCGCGCCAGCGCGAAATGGCGCTGCGTGCTGGCGTCAACCTCGTAATGTACGCGCTCACCGGCAACTACAAGGCCGATCAGGTCCATGTCCCGGCCCTGCTCGAAAGGCTGGGCCAGTGATGAGCGATCTCTTCTCCTCAGCCCTCATCCTGAGGAGCCGTTCCGTCAGGAACGGCGTCTCGAAGGATGTTTCAGGAGGCTCTGGAACCATCTGGAGCATCCTTCGAGACGCGCCTGCGGCGCTCCTCAGGATGAGGGCTGAGGACGGGATGCTGGGAGGTATCCGCTGATGTGGAGCGTCTCCCTCGCCCCAATGGTGCCCCTGCCGCTGTTGATCGGCCTCGCCGTGCTCGCGGCGCTGGCTGCCGGCGCCGCCATCGTGCTGGCCGGCCGCAGCGCCATCCTGCGCGCGCTCGCGCTCGTCGTGCTGACGGCGGCGCTGGCCGATCCCTCGCTGGTCTTCGAGGATCGCGAGCCGGTCAAGGACGTCGTCTCCGTCGTGGTCGACCGCTCGGCCTCGAACCGCCTCGCCGACCGCGCGGCCCAGACCGACGCAGCCGTCGCCGAGATCGAGCGGCAATTGCGCGGCATCCCCAATGTCGAGCCGCGGATCGTCGAGCTGCGCGACGCGCAAGGCACCAATGACGGCACCCGCCTGTTCGAGGCCCTGTCGTCGAGCCTTGCCGATGTACCTTCCGAACGCGTCGCTGGAGCCATCGCGATCACCGACGGTCTCGCCCATGATGCACCGGCCACGGCCGAGGCGCTCGGCCTGCGCGCGCCACTGCATGTCCTGACCACCGGCCGCAATGCCGAGATCGACCGACGCATCGTGCTGGTCGATTCGCCGCGTTTCGGCATCGTCGGCAAGGACCAGATCATCCGCCTGCGCGTCGTCGACAAGGGCGGCCCCGGCCGCGCCGGCCTGACCATCCGCCGCGACGGCGAGATCGTCGCCCGCCGCGAGGTTGCAACCGGCCAGACCGTGCAGGTCCCCGTCCGCATCGACCGGGGCGGGCCGAATGTCGTCGAGATCGAGGCGCAAGCCATCGACAACGAATTGACGCTCGCGAACAACCGCGCCGTGATCACCATCGAAGGCGTGCGCGACAAACTTCGCGTGCTGCTGGTCTCGGGCGAGCCGCATCCGGGCGAGCGCACCTGGCGCAACCTCCTCAAGGCCGACGCCAATGTCGACCTCGTGCATTTCACCATCCTGCGCCCGCCGGAGAAGCAGGACGGCACGCCGATCAACGAGCTCTCGCTGATCGCCTTCCCGACGCGCGAGCTGTTTCAGGTCAAGATCAAGGAGTTCGACCTGATCATCTTCGACCGCTACGCCAACCAGTCGATCCTGCCGCTGCTCTATTTCGAGAACATCGTGCGCTATGTCCGCGACGGCGGCGCGCTGCTCGTCGCCGCAGGTCCCGAATATGCGGGTTCGCAGACGCTGGCGCGTACCCCGCTCGGCCAGATTCTGCCCGCCCTGCCCGATGGCAGCGTCATCGACGAAGCCTATCGCGCCCAGGTCAGCGAGCCCGGCAAGCGCCACCCCGTCACCCGCGACCTGCCGGGTTCGGAAGTCTCGCCGCCGCGCTGGGGCGAATGGCTGCGCATGGTCGGCGCCCAGGCGCGGGCCGGCGGTGCGCCGGTCATGACCGGCCCGGGCGACCGGCCGCTCCTGATGCTGGCGCGTGAGCAGAAGGGCCGCGTCGCGCTCTTCCTCTCCGATCATGCCTGGCTCTGGGCCCGCGGCTTCCGCGATGGCGGCCCCTATCTCGACCTGCTGCGCCGCCTCAGCCATTGGCTGATGAAGGAGCCGGAGCTTGAGGAGGAGGCGCTGCGCGCGACCGTGCGCGGCGCGACCGTCGAGGTCGAGCGCCAGACGCTGCGCGACAATCCCGGCCCGATCACCATCACCGGCCCCGACGGCCAGTCGCGCACGGTGACGCTGGAGCCCGGCCGCCCCGGCCTGTTCACTGCCCGCATCCCGACCAGCGACCTCGGCCTCTACCGGCTGACCTCCGACAACCTCACCGCCTTCGCCAGCGTCGGGCCGGAGAACCCGCGCGAACTGATGGAAGTGGTCAGCGACCCCGGCGCGCTTCAGACCTTGGCGCAAGCCACCGGCGGTTCCTCGCGCCGCATCGGCCGCGAGAGCGGCTCGGCCGTCAACGTGCCGCGCATCGTGCCGGTGCGCTCGGGCAGCCAGTTCGCCGGCAATGACTGGATCGGCCTGCGGATCAGCGATTCCGGCATCGTGCGCGGCGTGCGCATCTCGCCGCTCTTCATCGGATTGCTCGGCCTGGCCGTTCTGTTCGGCGCCCTGGTCGCCGGCTGGCTCGGCGAGAGCGGCAGGCGCCTCAGGCGCCAGAGCTGAAGCGCATCGAGGTCACCGCCCCGCTGCGCTGCTTCAGCACGCCCTCGACCAGCTCCAGCGCGAGGAAGCGCGCCGGATCGGCCGGGCCCGGCAGCACGAGCTGGCCGGGCGGCAGGACCTTGAAGCCGAAGCGGGCGTAATAGGGTGCGTCCCCGATCAGCATGATCAGGTCATGCCCGGTTTCGCGCGCCGCCTCGATCGAGCGGTTCATCAGTGCAGCGCCGATGCCCCGGCCCTCGAAAGCGGGATCGACGGTGAGCGGGCCGAGCATCAGCGCCTTGTGGCCGCCCGCCAGCACCGCCGTCACCTTGACAGAACCGACAAGGAAGGTGCCGACATGGGCGGCGAAGGACAGGGCGTGGTCGGGCGGCACGCCTTCGCGCAGGCGGAAAGCGGTGCGAGCGAAGCGGCCGGGGCCGAAGGCGCGCTCATGCAGGCGCTCGATCGCGGCGGCGTCCACGGGGAGTTCGTGGCGGATGGTCAGAGGCAGGGATGTCATGATGATCGACGCTTAAGCGGGAGGCGGATCGGCAGAGCGAGGGCAGGCGCGTGCGGGCGCATGACCGGAAGGGCGCATTCAGCGCGCCGGTCGTCGCAGGTCTCGCAGGCTCAGCCGGATCATCATGACAGCGCCTCTACAGCATCGGGCCGGAAAGGGAAATCCACTTTTCGGAATAATCCGAGGCGGCGCCGAATGGCTTTGGAGTGACGTCCATCCATCCTGCGGCGTTCCCCCGCGGAGACTTGCTCGCCTTGTCGGATTGGTCTCAACTCCGCCTTCCAGCGGGGGAACAGGTCACGAAAGCCGCAGGCGGTTTCGCCTGTCGGAGCGGAGGAAACCGATGCCCGGATTCAAACCACTTGCCCCTGCCCTGCTTCTCGCGGCCCTCTGCCTGCCGGCGCTGGCTCAACAGCCGGCTCCGCCGAAAGAGCCCGTCCGCGACGAATTCTTCTGGCTCGGCGAGATCAACAAGGCGAGCACCGTCATCAACGCCGAGCAGGGCCTGCTCGACCGGGCGCTGGCACCGAAGCTGGCGCAGGGCATCGCCAAGGTGATCGAGGCCGGCAACCAGCCCGGCGCCAGGCGGCCCTCGACCGTCATCACCTTCGAGCCCCTGATGATCAAGGAAGCCGGCGTCGAGGTCACCCTGATCCATGCCGGCCGCTCCAGCCAGGATATGCACGCGACATACCGCGCCGCGATCATGCGCGACCGGCTCCTGACGCTGGCCGGTGAGCTCAACCGCGCGACGCGGACCATGGTCGAGCTCGCCGCGGCGCATCGCGACACGATCGTGCCCAACTACACCAACGGCGTCGCCGCCCAGCCCAACAGCTACGGCCATTACCTGCTCGGCCTCGTCGCCGGGCTCGACCGCGACGCGCAACGCATCCGCGAAACCTATGCCCGCGTCGATCGCTCGCCGATGGGCACGACGGTGCTGAACGGCACGAGCTGGCCGCTCGATCGCCAGCGCATGGCGGATTATCTCGGCTTCGCCGGCCTCGTCGAGAACGCCTATGACGCCTCGCAGATCGCCGCCGCCGACCTGCCCGTGGAGGTCGGCGGCATCGTCACCGGCATAGCTCTGCATGTCGGCGGCTTCATCGAGGACGTGATGACGCAATACGCGCAGTCGCGGCCCTGGATCATCCTGCGCGAGGGCGGCGGCAACACCTATGTTTCCAGCGCCATGCCGCAGAAGCGCAATCCGGGCCTGCTGAACGGAACCCGCGAGGACGCCTCGACCGCGCTCTCGCTGGCAATCGGGCCGGTCTTCAGGGCGCATAACATCCCGCCCGGCATGCCCGACGCCAAGGACGCCAAGACCAACAGCGCCATGACCGACAGCGCGACCAGGGCTCTGCAGGGGCTCGACCGCATCCTGAAGGCGCTCGCCATCGACCCGGAACGCGCGCTTGAAGAACTGAACAGCGACTGGACCGCATCGCAGGAACTCGCCGATGTCCTGATGCGCAAATACAAGCTGCCCTTCCGCGCCGGCCATCATTTCGCATCGGAAATCGTCGACTACGCCAAGCTCAACAATATCAGGCCGACCGAATTCCCCTATGCCCAGGCGCAGGCGATCTACCGCAAGGCCGCGCCGGAGATGGGCCTTGCCGCCGCCGATCTGCCGATGAGCGAGACCGAGTTCCGCGCCACGCTCGATCCCGTCGCGATCATCAAGAACCGCGCCACGTCGGGCGGGCCGCAGCCGGCGGAAATGGACCGGATGCTGGCCGAGGCCAGGCAGCGCCTCGACCGGCAAGATGCCTGGATCAAGGAGCGCCGCGCCAGGATCGCAGCCGGGCTGGCGAAGCTCGACGCCGATTTCGCCACGCTGGCGAAAAGCGCGAACTGAACAGCCCCGGCGCGGCCTTCACCACTCCGTCGAAGGCGGCTGCCCGGAAGTGATCTCCACCAGCCGCCGCCGCGTGGCCGGCGTCGTGCCCTCCGGCAGGTTGTCGAGCGGAAAGAACCCGGCTTCGGCGATCTCGCGGTCCGGCTGCTTGACGGACTCGACCCGGAACCGGCTGATCACATAGACGGCGACATGGTCGCGCCGTGAGATCCTGCGGTTGAAGAACAGCCCATGCAGGACGGGCCGCTCGGTCGAGGCGATCCCCGCCTCCTCCGATAATTCGCGCTCCAGCGACAGTTCCGCCGTCTCCCCGACCTCGACCCCGCCGCCGGGGAAGTGCCAGCCGGGCACATAGGTATGGCGAATCAGGAAGACCTCGCCGCGATCGTTCAGCACGACGGCGCGCACGCCGAAGGTCATGCCCCGCGCGAACCGGAAATAAAGATGGAGCACCCGCGTCAACGCACGCTGCGCGAGCGCCCGCTTCTGCTCGGGATCGGCCACGGACTGCGGATTTGACGATTGCATCCGATCGATTCTCAAGGGCGAGTTAATTGTCTATGCAAAAACCGCATGACGGACCGTCAAGTAGATCAGTTGCCCTGCCACAAACGCGCCCCAAATGAGGCAGATATCGCCGCCCAACCACAGGACACTAGGACCATGCTGCTCTCTTTCATCATCGCTCGCTTCAAGGCCAAGCCGGCCTATGTCTGGAAGCCCGCCGTCACCCTGACTGATTCGCGCATCGTGTCGGAACTGACCGGCGCCGCCAACTGAGGTCTCACGACCCTTCCGCAGTCCAGGCGCGCCATCGGCGCGCTTGACTGACGGCCTCCTGCGGGGGCAAGCGCTTGAGCGTGTTCAAGCTCGCGCATCTGTCCGACCCGCATCTCGGCCCGCTCGCCGGGTTTTCGCTGCATCAGCTTTTCGGCAAGCGCGCGACCGGCTACGTCAACTGGCGTCGCAAGCGCAGGCACGCCCATGACATGGATATCCTGGCGCGCATCGTCGCCGACATCCACGCACATGAGCCCGACCATGTCGCCTGCACCGGCGATGTCGCGCATATCGGCCTGCCCGACGAATTCAAGACCGCCATCGCCTTCCTCGACGAACTCGGCCCGCGCGAGACGGTCAGCTTCGTGCCGGGCAATCACGATGCCTATGCGCGCTCCTCGCTGAAGCCGCTGGCCGGCATGCTGGCGCCCTGGATCGCCGATGACGAGGGCAAGGCCGGCTATCCCTGGTATCGCCACCGTGGCCCCGTCGCGCTGATCGGCGTCAATAGCGGCGTACCTACTCTCCCCTTGATGGCGACAGGCCGCGTCGGCCGCGAGCAGATCGCCCGCACCGAGGCGCTGCTCGACCGCGCCCGCGACGAAGGCTTGATCCGCGTCGTGCTGATCCATCACCCGCCCTATGTCGGCGGCGCCAAGCGCGGCCGCGAGCTGGTCGATGCCTCGGCCTTCGAGGCCATGCTGAAGCGCAAGGGCGCCGATCTCGTCCTGCACGGCCATAATCACAGCTTCTCGCTGGCCTGGCGCCCCGGCGCCGGCCGCGACGTGCCGATCGTCGGCGTACCCTCGGCCTCGATCGGCCCGCGCGGCCATGGCGAACTCGGCACCTGGCATCTCTTCCGAATCGAGGGCGACGCGGCCCGGCCGCGGATCACGCTGGAGCAGCGCGGCTTCGAGCCGGACGGCACCGTCATCCGCCGCCAGGAGATCGCGCTGCACGCAAAGCCCGCCTGAGGCGATACCACGCGGTTTCCGGAGTGCCGTTTACGGGTCTTTCACGGCGGGCGCCTAGAATTCCCTAGCGGAAGGAATGCGCCATGTTCGCTGGGACGCTCGGCAGAAGCCAGTTCTTCGTTAGATCCTGCCTGGTCGGCATCTCCGAAGCCGTCCTGCTCACGATCTGCGTCGCCCTGCAATACGAGGTGTTCCTAGGCCCTCCCGGAGAGGGGCGGCACCGGCTGGCGGCGACCACCTTCCTGGTCAGCGCCTTCTTCGCCTTCAAGCGCATCGGCTTTGCCATCCGCCGCAATCGCGATGCCGGCGGCGGCGATATCTTCCCCGGCCTCTATGCCATCGGCATCTGCACGGCGCTGGTCCTGCAGACCCAGGCGCTCATCGTGCGGACGAATGACAGCCCGTTCAACAGCACGGAATATGCCGGGGGGCTCGCCTTCATCCTGATCGGCATGTGGCTCTACCTGCTGTTCGCAGCTTCCGTTCCGGGTGCCACAGCCGCGAGCGGTTCGTTTTCCTCGGGCTTCAGCCGCGCCAGCGAGGGCGACACGACCGCCGCCCCCTCCCATCTCTCGCTCGCCATGGAACAGGCGATCGCCGGTACCAAGCCGATCCCGGCAGCTCCGGTGCCGGCCCAGCCGCAGGGCTTCCTCGGGTCGGTCCGGCGGCCTCCGCCGCCGCCCCAGCGCACCCAGTTCGGCCGGCGCGGCGTCAAGTAACCGTCTGCGATCAGACGCAGCGGCCACCATCGACGGCGAGCACCGAGCCCGTCACCATGTCGGCCTCGTCCGAGCACAGGAACAGCGCGGCATTGGCGATGTCCTGCGGCGTCGAGAAGCGCCCCCACGGGATCGAGGCGGTGAACTGCGCGCGGCGCTCCGGAGTGTCCTCGCCCATAAAGGTGGCGAGCAGCGGCGTCTCGCCGGCGACGGGGGCGATCGCGTTGACGCGGATCTTGTCCGGCGCGAGCTCGACCGCCATCGACTGCGAGATCAGGTTCGCGGCGCCCTTCGAGCCGTTATACCAGGTCAGGCCCGGACGCGGGCGGACGCCGGCCGTCGAGCCGATGTTCAGGATCACGCCGCCGCCATGCTGCCGGAAATGCGGCACGGTGGCGCGCGCCATCAGGTAGATCGACTTCACGTTCACCGCGAAGATCCGGTCGAACTCCTCCTCGGTCACCTCGGTCATCGGCTTGTTGCGATGGGTGGTGCCGGCATTGTTCACGACGATGTCGAGCCGCCCGACCTTGGCGAGGATCTTCTCGACCGCCTTGTCGACGCTCTTGGCCTTGCCGACATCGCAGGTCACGGCGAAAGCCTTGCGGCCGATCGCCTTGGCGGCTTCCTTGGCCTTGTCGCCATTGATGTCCAGCACCGCGACGCGCGCGCCCTCGCGCACGAAGGTCTCGGCGATGCCGAAGCCGAACCCTTGCGCCGCGCCGGTCACCAGCGCGGTCTTGCCCTTCAGTCTCATGGTCGCTCCTCGTGCTCTGCGATTGCGCGATGTTTGAAACGATTGAGCTTGGCCGTAAATGCGCTTTCGCGCGCAGGCCGATACGGAAATCGAATAGCGGGACCTTAGGCCCCGATCTCCTCGCGCAGCATCTCCAGCTCCAGCCAGCGCTCCTCGGCCTCGCCGATCTCGCGCGCGACCTCCTCCAGCCGGGCCGTGGCCTTGGCGAAGAGCTTCGGATCGCGCGTGTAGAGATCGCCGGCCACGGCGGCGTTGAGCTTCGTAGCCTCGGCCTGCAAGGCGTCGATCTTTTTCGGCAGCGTCTCCAGCGCATGCTTCTCGTTGAAGGAGAGCTTGCGTTTGGCGGCGGATGCAGCTGGCGCCGAGGCCGCAGCCTTGGGCGCAGCGGGCGCCGCCTTCTCGACCGGTCGCGCCTTGGCCCCGACGCCGCGCCCACGTTGCGCCAGCATGTCGGAATAGCCGCCGGCGAACTCGGTCCAGACACCGTCGCCATCCGAAATGAGCACGGAGGAGACGACGCGGTCGATGAAATCGCGATCGTGGCTGACCAGCAGCACCGTGCCCTGATAGTCGGCGAGCAGTTCCTGCAGCAGGTCGAGGGTCTCCAGATCGAGATCGTTGGTCGGCTCGTCCAGCACCAGCAGGTTCGAGGGCTTGGCCAGCGCCCGTGCCAGCATCAGTCGCCCGCGTTCGCCGCCTGAGAGCGCGCCGACCGGCGTGCCGCGCTGGATCGGCTGGAACAGGAAGTCCTTCATATAGGAGATGACATGGCGCGGCTGGCCACCGACCATGACCTGGTCGGAGCCGCCGCCGGTCAGAACGTCGCCGAGCGGTGTTTCCGGATCGAGGCTTTCGCGGCGCTGATCGAGCGTCACCATCTCCAGCGCCGTGCCGAGCTTCACCTTGCCGGAATCCGGCGCAAGCGCCCCGGTCAGCAGGTTGATCAGCGTGGTCTTGCCGGCGCCGTTCGGCCCGACGATGCCGATCCGGTCGCCGCGCGCGACGCGCAGCGACAGGCTCTTGACGATGGTGTTGTCGCCATAGGCCTTGGCAACGTCGATCGCCTCGATGACGAGCTTGCCGGAGGCCTGCGCCTCGCTCGCTTCCAGCCGGACATTGCCCTGCGCGGCCCGCGCGGTGCGGCGCTGGTCGCGCAGCGCATGCAGCTCGCCGAGCCGGCGCTGGTTACGGGTGCGCCGGGCGCTGACGCCATAGCGCAGCCAGTCCTCCTCGCGGGCGATCTTGCGGTCGAGCTTGTGGCGGTCGAGTTCCTCCTGCGCCAGCACCTCGTCGCGCCAGGCCTCGAACTCGCCGAATCCCCTCTCGGCCCGCTTGGTCACGCCGCGGTCGAGCCAGATCGTCGCGCGCGAGAGCGAGGTCAGGAAGCGCCTGTCGTGGCTGATCAGCACCATGGCCGAGCGCAGCGATTTCAGCTCCTGCTCCAGCCATTCGATCACCGGCAGGTCGAGATGGTTGGTCGGCTCGTCCAGCAGCAGGATGTCGGGCTCCGGCGCCAGTACGCGCGCCAGCGCGGCGCGACGCCCCTCGCCGCCCGACATCGAAGCCGGGTTCTCCTGCCCGGTCAGGCCGAGCTCAGTGAGCAGATATTGCGCGCGATAGGCGTCGTCGCCCGGTCCGAGGCCAGCCTCGACATAGGCGAGCGCGGTGTCGAACCCGGTGAAATCCGGCTCCTGCGGCAGGTAGCGGATGGTCGCGCCCGGCTGAACGAAGCGCTCGGCATGATCCGGCTCGACGATCCCCGCCGCGATCTTGAGCAGCGTCGACTTGCCCGAGCCGTTGCGGCCGACGAGGCAGACGCGTTCCCCGGCCGAGACCGCGATCTCGGCGGCTTCGAGCAAGGGCTGTCCGCCGAAAGTGAGCGCGACGTCGCGCAGATGCAGCAAGGGGGCCATGATCCGTCCTGTGTTCGGCCTGCGGGATAGACCGCCACTGCTCCGCTGTCACTCCTGACAGAACCCACCTTTGTCATTCCGGGGCTTCGCATAGCGAAGAACCCGGAACCCACGACCGGGCGAGCCGGCGGCAACGCGGCACAAAATGTCCTGCCCAGCCGTGGGTTCCGGGTTCGCGCCTATGGCGCGCCCCGGAATGACAAGCGGGTGCCCCAAAGCCGCGCGATCACTGCCATGGCACGGCCCTTGCCAGCTCCTCCCCGCCCCTTATCGTGATCGGGATCGAGCCCTGATGAGTCCAAGAGCGATGCCCAGCGAACGCCCGATCGGGATCGGCCATAATGGCGGCCCGCCCTTGAAGGAGCGCAAGCGCCGCGCCGCCACGGGCTCCGGCCAGATCGGCCGCTATTTCGACTGGCGCTTCGCCCATCGCAAGGCCTGGAAGAAGCCGCGCGAGATCGCTCTCCGGCGCGAGGAAAAGGCCTCGGCCCTTGGCCTGACCTATGAGGAATACTCGCTGGAGATCATGGAGCGCGGCTATTACCCGCAGCCCGAGCATGTCGAGACGATCAAGTCGAAGCGGGCCCAGCGCCGCAAGGATGGCGGCGTCGTCGGCCAGTCGCTCAAGGGCATGAAGCTGAGCTGAGCGACACCGCGGGGCCAATGGCGCGCACTGCCCTTCCCGTCATGGTCGGGCTTGTCCCGACCATCCACGTCTTCCTTCATCAAGCGCCGTGTTCAAGACGTGGATGCTCGCCACAAGGGCGAGCATGACGGCTCTCTCAGCTGCCGAGCCAGCGCCGGGCCAGGCGCGTCGCCGGCTTCTCGAAGAAGCGATAGAGCAGCAGCGCCGCGATCACCGAGCCGGCAAGCGCCAGCGCGATATAGAGCGCGGGCGAATAGAGCCCGAGCCTCAGCACGATCTCGCGCATCCCCCGGATCACGAAGGGATGGACCAGATAGAGCGCATAGGAGGCGTCCCCCACCGCAGCCAGCGCCTTCACCGGCGGCAGCGGCACGATGCCCTCGCGGCCGCAGCCGGCGGCGAGCATCAGCAGGACAGCCGCCCCGCCGCGCCATAGCACGCCGCTCCACGGCCCGCCCGTGCCCGGAACATGGGCAGCCGTGATCAGCAGCGAGGCACCGGCCAGCGCGATCACGATCCGCCATGCCCCGTGCAGTCGCAGGCCCTTCTGCCGGAGCACCGCGATGCCCATGCCGGCCGCGAATTCGAGCACGATCGGCTGCCCCCAGAAGCCGAAGGGCAGCGGGAGCGGTCCTTTCAGGCTTTCGGCGCCGACAAGCAGCGCCAGAAGGAGCGTGATCGCCGGCAAGGTCCAGCGCCGCGGCAGCATCAGCCCGGCGGCGAACAGGACGTAGAATAGCATCTCGTAATTCAGCGTCCAGCCCAGCGAATAGACCGGCTGAACCATCCCTTGCGTCGAGACAACCGGCCAGAACAGGTAGGCGCCGAGCACCTGCTGGAGGTTTGGCGCGCCGGAATTGAGCACGGCCGGAGCCGCAAGCCCGACCAGCAGGAACAAGGTCGTCATCGCCCAGTAGAGCGGCACGATCCGCGCCAGCCGCCGCTTGAGAAACAGTCCCGCTGCGCCGTCCCGGCCGAACAGGTCCTGCGAGGCATGGACCATGATGAAGCCGGAGACGACGAAGAAGATGTCGACGCCGGCCATCCAGGGCAGGATATCGCTGCGCGTGAAGCTCAGGCCCGCGCGCGCGGCGACGACGGCCGCATCCGGCTGGACATGGTGGATCGCGACCATGAAGGCCGCGAGCGCGCGCAGGACCTGGATCGAATGGATGGGCTGCACGCGAACCTGTGCGACATGGTGAGAAGGCCGCTCAGCCAAACCACAGCCGCTTGGGATCGTCGAGCCCGAAGCGATGCAGATTGGCGGCGATCGCGGCCAATCCTTGCTCGGCCGCGTCCGTCGCGGTGATGACATGCAGCGAGAAACGCTCCGCCAGGTCTTCCATCGGCGGCTTGCCGGCGAAGGCCGCGCGAATCGCCGCCTTGTCGGCGAGCGGCAGCAGATGCGGCGCGATGCCACCAGCGATGTAGACGCCGCCGGTCGCCTTGAAGACCAGAGCGAGATCGCCGGCGACACGCCCCAGCAGCCGCCAGAAGCAGACCACTGCCATCAGCGCTGCCGGATCACCGTCATGCGCAAGGCGGGAGACATCGGCCGCGCTGACCTCGGCCTCCAGCATGCCGGAGGTCCGTGCCACCGCCTTGTGCAGGCGCACAAGCCCGTCGCCGCTCAGGAGATGCTCGACGGTGAGGCGCGGGATGCCCTCGCTCAACGCCGGCCAGATCTTCTGCTCGGTCTGGTCCTCGGGTCCGATGCCGATATGGCCGGATTCGGTGGGGATCAGCACGCCGCGCTCGCCACGCATCAGCAGGGCCGCCGCGCCAAAGCCGGTTCCCGGCCCCAGCACCAGCTTAACGCCTTCAGGCTCCGAATCGCCTGCGACCAGGGTCGTGAGATCGCCCGGCTTCAGCACGGCGAGCGAAGCCGAAAGCGCCTCGAAATCATTGACCATCAGCCCCTGGGTGAAGCCGAGCGCTTCCGCGATCCGCGGCCCATCGAGATGCCAGACCGCGTTCGTCAGTTGCGCCTGCCGGCCATCGAGCGGGCCGGCCACAGCCAGCACGGCCGAACGCGGCTTCTCCGGCAGATCGGCGAGCACGGCGGCAAAGGCCGCTTCCGCCGTCGGATGGCTACCCGTGCCGATCCGCGCCAGCGGCCGGTGCGCGCAGTCCGCATCGCTCACCAGCGACAGGCGGCAGTTCGTACCGCCGATATCGGCCACCAGAACCGGATAGGAGATCGACGGCGGGCGCATCAGAGCGGCTTCCGCCAGGGCGCGAACCAGCCGAGGCCCTCAAGGGTGCCGGCCTCCGGCCGGTACTCGCAGCCGACGAAGCCATCATAGCCGAGGCCGTCGAGCTCGTTGAACAGCGTCGGATAGTCCGGCCCGGAGGCGTCCGGCTCGTGCCGGCCGTTGGCGCGGGCGATCTGGACATGGCCGACGAGCGGATAGAGCGCCTTCAGCCTGGCCGAGACGTCGCCATGGATCAGTTCACAATGGTACATGTCGAATTGCAGCCGGACATTCGGCCGGCCGGATTCGCGGACATAAGCTGCGGCCTGATCGAAATCGTTGAGGAAATAGCCCGGCATGTCCTTGCCGTTGATCGGCTCCAGCAGGAGGTCGATGCCCTGCTCGCCGAGCTTGTCGGCGGCGTAGGCGAGCGAAGCCCGGTAGGTCTTCTGCGCGACGGGGTCGTTCGGGTCGGCAAGCCCGGCCATCATGTGCAGGCGCTTGACCCCGGTCTCGTGGACATAGGACAGCGCGGTTTCGACCGAAGCCCGGAACTCGTCCTCGCGGCCCGCGAGTGAGGCGATGCCGCGCTCGCCCTTGGCGAAATCGCCGGGCGGCAGGTTGTAGAGCGCCTGCGTGAGGTTGCCGCCCGTCAGCGCGAGCCCGACCTGCTCGGGCGTATGCTCGTAGGGAAAGAGGAATTCGACCGCCTCGAACCCCGCCTCGGCGGCCGCCTTGAAGCGATCGAGGAATTCCCACTCGGTGAACATCATCGACAGGTTGGCGGCAAAACGCGGCATGGGTCTCTCTGCAGGCTGGGCGGTATCAGTCGCCGCAGGCTAAACCGATGCGCCCGCCGCGTCATGGCCAAACGCGGCAGGGAGGCAATGCGTTCCGCTACGGCCACGATCCAGAGAACGGGTCGTCCCGGGCGAAGCGCAGCGCAGAACCGGGATCCATTCCGGAACGCGGCCGATAAAGGTTCAGGAATGGATCCCGGATCGCCGCTTGTCCGGGATGACATCACCTTGAAGCCGCAGGCCCTTTAAACGTCACTTCTTCTCCGGCTTCGGCGGCGGATTGGGATCGGTCGAGAAACGCCGGAACACCATGTCGGGCGAGGAGGTGTTGTGGCGCGAATGCGTCGTGCGCCCCATCCAGATATCGGTCGCCTTGCCGCCGGGATAGGACATCAGCGCCTCCTCGCGCCAGCCCTTGGCGCCGGGCTCGCGCAAGGCGATCCGCGCGACATCGTTGTTGAACTCGGTGACATACATCGAGCGCAGCGCCAGGAAGCCCTTGCCGCCGGTGACCGGCTTGTCGAGCACGGCATCGAGTACCATCCGGTTCTCGTCGACGCTGTCGAGCTTCAAGCTGCCGGACGAACCGTCCTTGAAGTTCAGCTTGAAGGTCAGCGTCTTCGGATCGAACTCGATTTCGCGGATGTTCACGACGGGGCGCCCCTCATGCTCGATCGGCCCGAACAGGAAGGAGGAACCGTAGGAGGAGAAGCCAAGATGCTCCGGCGGCAGCGGCCGGGCACGCCAGTTGCCGTCCTGCGGATAGACGACGAGCACCTCGTGGGACTTGTCCTTGCCGAGCTTCCAGAGCTGGACGAGATGCAGATTCTTCTCCACGCGGTCGCCGACGCGGAAGGTCGCCTCGGCCGGGCGCCAGAAACTCGGGAAGGTGTAGCCGACCAGCCAGTAATCGATCGATTCGTAGAAGGTGACGCGGCGCGGCGGCGTCGGCGGCGTGAAGGACGGGTCGCCCTTCATGTCGCAATTCGTCCAGTCGGCATCCCAGTTGTCGCGCACGAGCCCGGCGACATAGGCGGGATGCGCCGCCTCGATCTGGAAACGCCGGACCTCGGGCGAGATCGCCTTGATCGTGACGTTGTCCTTCTCGGCGCAGAGCACCGGCTCGGATTCGTTCTTCACCTCGACGGCGACCTCGCCTGCTGCCCGCGCGACCGTCAGCGAGGCAAGGAGAGCGAGCGAAACCGCGAGTGGGCGAAGACAGCGAGTCATGGTGATCCCTGATGATGAGGTTCGGCCAGCCTGAGCGCTATGAGATGAACCGCGGCTGACCGGCTTATGGCGAAACGGCGGCAACCGCGACAACGAGCCCGCTTCCGGCGGCCGGCGCAGCACTGCTACGAACGGAAGACACAGAAGTTCCCATCTCCGCAACGCACGGAGCGATCGATGCAGCCGCTGCTTTTGGGTGCCGGGGTGGTGATGGCGTTGACGGCGCTGGTCCATTCGGTCGTCGGCGAGCTCCTGATCTTCCGGCAACTGCGCAGCGGCGGCATCGTTCCGACCGAAGGCGGCCTGCTGCTCCGGGAGCGTCATGTCAGGATCCTCTGGGCGAGCTGGCACCTCGTCAGCATCCTCGGCTGGGCGCTCGCCGCGATCCTGATCGCGATGGCGCAGGCACCGGCCACGTCTCTGCCGAACACGTTGCTGCTGAAGGTCGCGATCGCGGCGTCGCTGGCGGGTTCGGCTCTGGTCCTGTTCGCGACGCGCGGGCGCCATCCCGGCTGGTTCAGCCTGCTGGTCGCAGCAATCCTCGCCTGGCTCGGCGCCGACAGCCTCTGAGTTTGCGCTTCAGCCCGTCAGGATGGCGTAGACATCGCCCGAATTGGCCTCATGCGGCAAGCTGCGCAGGTAATCGCCCATCGCTTCGGCACTCGCCGGTTCCGCGAGTTCGAGCGCCTGGCTCTCGCCGATCGCGACATTGAAGCGATAGGGGCCAAGCGTCTCCAGCAGCACGAGGCAGGCTTCGGCGACATCGCGCTGGATCGTCGTGAACTCGAAGGAAATGACCGGTACCGCCTTGGTCAGACCGGCCAGCACATGCGCCTCGAAGCCCTCGACATCGATCTTGAGCAGCTTCGGCAGGCCGTAGCGCTGGATCAACCGGTCGAGCGTGGTGCAGGGCACGGTGATCTCATAGTCCCAGACCTGCCCCTCCCAGCCGCCCGCCCCCGCGGCCGCGCCGATGAAGGCGGCCGAGGCGGTCGAGACCGTGGGGTTCTCGCTGTTGATCCGCAGCGCGATCGAGCCCTCGTGATCGCCGCAAGCCGCCTCGACCAGCGTCACCAGCGGGTCGCGCCGGTGGATCAGGCGGATGACGCGGGCCGGACCGGGCTGCGGCTCCAGCGCCACGACGCGCGCGCCCAGCCGGCGGAAGGAAGAGATGCGGTCGCCAACATGGGCGCCGATATCGAAGGCGAGATCGCCCGGCTTCAGGAAGGCTCCATAGAGCCGGTCCATCGCCGCATGGCGCTCCTTGTCGCCGTGATAGACGCGCAGCGAGCGCGACAGCGCCTTCACCGTCCCCTTGGGATAGACGACGGCGTTCATGCCGCCTCCTCGTCGCGGATCGCGACAAGCACCGGTGGCAGGTCGAAATCCTCGGGGATGCCGCAGAGCCCGCGCCGCGCCAGCCAGGCGCCGCAGGCCGGCGCCGCCGTCAGCATGGCGAAGGGGATCGCCAGCACATAGCCCGCGGTCAGTGGCAGCGACCAGATCAGCACCGCCGGGGCCATGATGCCCAGCGTGACGAAGAGCCAGGCCCCGAACAGCAGGTGCGGCCACAGGCCGGCAAAAGCCGTCGCGAAGGACAGGGCATGGGCATCGCGCGCCTGCCCGTTCCAGCCGATCTCCGCCCGCCCGAAGGCAAGCCCGATCATGAACAGCGTCGTCCGGAAGCTTGAGACCGCGCCCTGCAGGAAGGAAAAGACGAGTTCGATCGCCGCCGAGACGAGAAACCGCGCCTTGCCGCCATAGCGCGCGACGCCGCCTTGCGTCAGCAGGATGTCGGCAAAGCCGGCGAGCTTCGGCGAGAGATACATCGCCAGGAACAGCAGATAGAGCCCGGCGGCCAGCACGGCCGGGTAATCGGCGATCGCCCGATCCTCGAAGACCTTCAGCGGCAAGAGCGCGATCATCAGCGTCCAGGCCGGCAGGCCGAGGAACATCAGGATCGCCCAGACCAGCTGGAACCGGCTCATCGGCTTCAGGCCGGGGATGTCGAGCAGCTTGAGATATTGCAGGTTGCCGAGGCACCAGCGCAGGTCGCGCTTGGCGAATTCCAGCATGGTCGGCGGGTTCTCTTCCCAGCTCCCGCCCTCGACCGGCAGCACGCGCACCTCGTAGCCGGCGCGGCGCATCAAGGTCGCCTCGACCTGATCATGGCTCATCACGGCTCCGCCCAGAGGCGGCCCGCCCGGCAGCACCGGCAGATGACAGTGCTCGCGGAACGGCGCGATCCGCACCAGCGCGTTATGCCCCCAGAACGGCCCGCAATCGCCGCCCCACCAGGCCGAGCCCATGGTGTAGGGCCGCATGCCGTGGCGCATGCCGAACTGGAAGATGCGGGCGAAGGCCGAACGGCTGGGCATGCCGACCACGAGACTCTGCAGGATTCCGAGCTTCGGATGCGCCTGCATCATTCGGGCCATCCCGAGGATCGTCTCGCCCGCCATCACGCTGTCGGCATCGAGCGGCAGCATCAATTCGTAGCGTTCGCCCCAGCGCTCGCAGAAATCGCGGAGATTGCCGGCCTTGAACCCGGCATTGTCGTCGCGGCGGCGATAGGTCAGCCTTGCCGGATCGCCGAGTTCGCGCGCCCAGGCCGCAGCCAGTTGCTCCTCGGCCGCAGCAACCGCGGGATCATTGGTGTCGGACAGCACGAAATAGTCGAACCAGGCGCCCTCGCCCGTCGCATCGAGGCTATCCTTGACGACCTTCAACCGCCGGAAGGCACGCGCCGGGTCCTCGTTGCGCAAGGTCATCAGAACGGCGGTGCGCAGGGTCAGCGGCACCGCCTGTTCGCCATCCGCAGCGAAGGGCGCGACCTCGGCAAGCCCATCCGCCTTGCCATGCAGGAGCCAGAGCCCGATCGCGGCATTCCAGAAGCCGAGCACGGTCCAGGGCGCGCCGAACAGGAAGGCGATGAAGATCACGACATCCGCGACGCTCCAGCCGCCCGCGCCGAGCACGCGCGCCACACCGGCCAGCAGCAGGGCCAAGGTTCCGAGATTCAGGACGAGGACGAGGAACCGCCGGCGGCGCAGCACCGTTTCCGCCTGCAGCCCGGCCGGGGTCAGACCGCTCGGCCCGGCCTCTTGCGCCGCCCGCCGGAACGTGGTCGGAGCGGGACGCTGGTTCATGGCGGTCTCTGTCATGGTAGGCAGACAGGCTCGGACGGACGGGATCGGACGCGAATGGCGCGGGAGCTAAAGCCTGCAACACCGATTGACGCAAGGACCAAGGCTCTTGCGCTTTGGTATACAGCGCCCCGTGAATGCAACCTGAATGAAGTCGCCTTGCCCGCGCTGGGCGCGGCCGACTGCCTGCTGACGACGCTGTGGAGCGGCGTCAGCCGTGGCACCGAGCGGCTGGTCTGCGAGGGCCGCGTGCCCTGTTCCGAGCACGAGCGCATGCGCGCGCCCTTCCAGGAGGGCAGCTTCCCGTTCCCCGTGAAGTACGGCTATTGCGCCGTCGGCCGCGTCGAGGCCGGCCCTCGGGACCTGCTCGGCCGCATCGCCTTCTGCCTGCATCCGCATCAGGATCGCTTCGTCGCCCCGCGCGACAGGCTCGTCCTCGTGCCCGATACGGTGCCGCCCCGGCGCGCCATCCTCGCCGCCAATATGGAGACCGCGCTCAACGCCCATTGGGATGCCGGCTCCGGCCCCGCTGACAGGATCGTGATCGTCGGCGGTGGCGTTCTCGGCCTGCTCGTCGCCTGGCTGGCGGCCCGCTTGCCGGGCTCCGAGGTCACGCTCGTCGATGTCGAACCGGGCCGGGCCAGGCTCGCCACGGCACTGGGCTTCCACTTCGCCACGCCGGAGACCGCGCCGCGCGATGCCGATCTCGTCTTCCATGCCAGCGCGACGGCGGCAGGCCTCGAAACCGCCATCGCGGCCGCAGGCACCGAGGCCCGGATCGTCGAGCTCAGCTGGTATGGCGAAGGCGCCGTTCCCGCCACGCTCGGCGGCGCCTTCCATGCTCGCCGCTTGCAGCTTGTTTCCTCCCAGGTCGGACTGGTCTCGGCTTCGCGCCGCGCCCGCTGGAGCTATGCCCGCCGGGCGGAGGCCGCGATGGCGCTGCTCGCCGACGACCGGCTCGATGCCTTGATTACCGACGAGATCGCCTTTCGCGAGTTGCCGCAGCGCCTGCCCGGCCTGCTCGCGCCGGGCGCCGCTGGCCTCACCGCCGCGATTTGCTATGAAGCGCGGCCCTGACCGGGCCGCCGTCGAAACCCATCTCCGGGAGATCGCATGTTTTCCGTCGAAGTCCGTGACCGCATCATGATCGGCCATTCCCTGCCCGATCCCTTCTTCGGTCCGGCGCAGAACATGCACGGCGCCACCTTCGTGGTCGATGTCGCCTTCTTCCGGGAGAGGCTGAACAAGCAGAACGTCGTCGTCGATATCGGCGCCGCGCTCGACACCCTCGCCGAGACGCTGAAGCCGCTGAAATACCAGAATCTCGACGCCCTCCCGCAATTCGCGGGCGTGCTGACCACCACCGAATTCCTCTGCAAGCATATCTTCGACGCCATGGCGGCTGCGGCGAAATCCGGCGCGCTCGGCGCTGACGGCACAGGGTTGGACCGGATACGCGTCACGCTCCACGAGACCGATCTGGCCCGCGCCAGCTACGAGGGCGCGCTGGCGTGAGCGGCATCGTCTTCGCCATCCCCGGCGATATCGATGCGCCGACAGGCGGCTACGGCTATGACCGGCGCCTCCTGCGCGAATGGCGCGAGGCCGGTATCGAGGCGCGCCATCTCGCCCTACCGGGCTCGTTTCCCTTCCCCACGGATGCCGATCTCGCCACGACCGAGCAGCTCCTCGCCGCAACCGCACCTGACGACGTCCTGCTCGTCGACGGCCTCGCCTATGGCGCCTTCCCGGAAGCCCTCGCCGCGCGGTTCGCCGGGCGGCTGGTCGCGCTGGTGCACCATCCGCTGGCGCTGGAAACGGGGCTGAGCCCGGTGGCCGCCGACGCGCTGCGGCAGAGTGAAAGGCTGGCACTCGTGCGGGCGCGCCGCATCGTTGCCTCGAGCCCCACGACGCAGGCGACGCTGGAGGCCGAGTTCGGCATCCCCGCAGGCGAGATTGCGGTCGCGGTACCCGGCTGCGACCCCGCTTCGCGCGCTTCGGGATCAGGCAGCGATGTCTCGCTCCGCCTGCTGGCGGTCGGCTCCCTCATTCCCCGCAAAGGCTACGACATCCTGATCGAGGCGCTGACGGCCATCGCCGACAGGCCCTGGACCCTCACCATCGCCGGCTCGCCCGATCATGCCCCGGCAACAGCAGCGGAATTGCGCGACGGCATCGCCCGTGCCGGACTGGCGGAACGGATATGGCTCGCAGGCGGCGTCGGAGCGGACAGGCTCGCGCAACTCTATGACGAAGCGGATCTTTTCGTGATGTCATCGCTGTATGAGGGCTACGGCATGGTGCTGACAGAGGCGCTGGCGCGCGGCCTGCCGATCGTCACCACGCTGAGCGGCGCCGGGGCCGAGACCGTGCCCGCTGCGGCTGCCCTCAAGGTGCCGCCCGGCGACGCTGCGGCACTTGCCAAGGCGCTTGCGAGGCTGATTGATGCGCCGGCAGAGCGTCGGCAGCGTGCCGATGCCGCGTGGGCCGCAGCCGGCGATCTGCCGCGGTGGAGCGAGACCGCGCGCATCGTCGCAGATGTTTGCCTGTGCGATAGAGCATCGGCCCGAAAAGTGGCACGCGGTTTTCGGGAAAAGCCGATGCAAGATCAAAGAACAAGAGAGCCGGACTGAATACGATATTCAGTCCGGCTCTCTTGCGGCCGAAAGGTGGGGTAATGGCTGGTTTCTCTCCGGAATGGCTCGCCTTGCGCGAGCCCGCTGATCATGCGGCACGCAATCCGCAGGTTCTCGCGGCGATCGGCAGCTATTTCGCCGACAAGGCCTCGCTCTCGGTGCTCGATCTCGGCTGCGGCGCGGGCTCCAACCTGCGCGCCAGCTACGCCGCCCTTCCCGGCCGCCAGCATTGGACGCTGGTCGATCACGATGCCGAACTGCTCGGCTTCGCCCGCGAACGCCTCATGGATTGGGCCGACGAGGCGCGCGAGCAGGGCGAGGAACTCGTGCTCGCCAAGGGCGACAAGACGATCACGGTCGACACCCGCAAGGTCGACCTGAACAAGGATCTCGAATGGGTGCTGGGCTGGCAGCCCGACCTCGTCACCGCCGCCGCCCTCTTCGACCTCGCCTCGAAGCGCTGGATCGAGCGCTTCGTCGCCGCGCTCGCCAGCCAGCATCTGCCGCTCTACGCCGTGCTGACCCATGACGGCCGCGAGGAGTGGCAGCCCAGCCACCCCGCCGATGCCGGCATCCATGCCGCCTTCACCGACCATCAGCACCGCGACAAGGGTTTTGGCCCCGCTGCTGGCCCGGATGCCAGCGAGATCATGGCTGAAGCCTTCCGCAAGTCGGGCTTCGCGGTTTCGAGTGGCGACAGCAACTGGCTGCTCGACGCCAAGCGCCGGCCTCTGCAGGAAGCGCTCGCCGAAGGCATCGCAACGGCCGTCGGCGAGACCGGCCGCCTCGACCCGCAGGCGATCGCGGATTGGCTCGCCGCCCGCCGCGAAGCCGGGTCGGCGCTGATCGGCCATCAGGATCTCTGGGCCCGGCCGATCTAGCGGCCCGCTATTTCAGCCACGGCAGCATCCGCCGCATCACGCCGTCCTTCAGGATCAGGTAGTGATGCAGCGCCGCGCCGATATGCATCAGCGCCAGCGCCCCTGTCGCGAGCGCGAGCTTGCCATGGATGTCGAGCACGCGCTTGGCCGCTTCTTCATTGGGCTTCGCCAGCGCCGGGAGGTCGAACAGATCGAAGATCGTCAGCGCCGGAAACAGCGAGACGCCGATCCAGCCGAGCAGCGGCACGACCAGCAGCAGGCCGTAGAGCAGCCAATGCACCAGATGCGAGGCCGCCTTCTGCCACCGGGCCAGCGTCGGCTCATCCGGCGGCGCGCCATGCAGCAGGCGATAGGCGAGCCGGCCGGCCATCAGCCAGAGCAGCAGGAATCCCACGAGCTTATGCGCGCTGTAGAGCCCGTTGGTCAGCCCGTCCCAGATGTTCAGGACATTGCCGCGATAGCTCATGGCGAGGCCCACGGGGATCATCGCGAAGACGGCGACCACCGTGATCCAGTGCAGCGCCCGTGCGACCGGGCTGTAGGCGCGGGTTGCCGGCATCTCGCCTTGCATCGGAAAGCCTCCTCACCTCACGCCGGAACGATATTCATCTCACGTTCAAGCGTGTGCGCCCATAGGACGGCGAGACGCTCCGGAAGTTCCCGTTTTCGCTTGCCGACGGACGCCATCTGACGCGGTTTTGATCATGGAACCGGCGCCCCGCCCGCCACGTTGCTGGCAGAGCGCGATGCAAGGCCCTATATCGATACGCGATGGTGCCCTGGACGCTCCCTCGGCCGGCCTCCGGCCCAATCTGACGGACTTTTCGATGCCTGAGTCGCGTACGCTCTTCGGCCCATCCCTCCAGACGGATCTCGTGAAGGTCGAGCGGGCGATTGCCGAGCTTCGCGCCGGCCGCCCGGTCCTGCTCCGCGATGGCGAGCGGCTGGCTTTGGCTCTCTCCGCCGAGCTTGCCGACGCCGAGCTGGTCCGCCGCTTCGATGCGCTCGCGCATGGCCGCGGCCATCTCGTGCTGAGCGCCGCGCGCCTGCGCCGCCTCGGCGCCAAGGGGCGGCTGGAGACCGGCATCTTCGCACTGCCCGCTATCGACATCGCCCGCATCGAGACGCTCGCGCTCAAGATCGATGGCCGCATGGACGCGCCCGTCGCCCCGGCCTCCGCTCTCGACGAGGCCGCGCTCGAACTGGCCCGCCTGTCGCTGGTGCTGCCGGCCGTGATCCTCGTGCCCGTGACCGCAGAGGCGGTCGCCAACGAGCCGCTCGTCGCGGTCGAAATCGCCGCCGTCAACGGCTATCGCGCCGAGCAGGCGGCCACGTTGAAGATCGTCGGCCGCGCGCCGGTGCCGCTCGAAGGCGCGCCGGATACCGAATTCGTCGTCTTCCGCGGTGGCGAGGGCCTGCGCGATCAGGTCGCGATCATCGTCGGCAAGCCCGATCTTGCCGCCGCCGTGCCGGTGCGCCTGCATTCGGCCTGCCTGACCGGCGATCTCTTCGGCTCGCTGAAATGCGATTGCGGCGACCAGCTGCGCGAAACTGTGCAGTGGATGGCCGAGAACGAGGGCGGTGTCCTGCTATATCTCGACCAGGAAGGACGCGGCAACGGCATCTCCAACAAGATGCGCGCCTACAAGCTGCAGAGCCAGGGCTGGGACACCTATGACGCCGACGAGGTTCTCGGCTTCGATCTGGACCAGCGCCATTTCGACTTCGCCGCGACCATGCTGAAGCAGCTCGGCGTCTCGCGGGTGGTCGCGCTGACCAACAACCCGCAGAAGATCGGCGCGATCGAGGCTGCCGGGCTCGAGGTCGCAGCGACCCAGCGCGTGCTCGGCCGCCCGAACGCGCATAATGTCCGCTATCTCGCCTCCAAGCGCGACCGTGCCGGCCATTTCATCGACATGGACGCGCTGATGGCGCGCGCCGCCCCGACGGATTGACCGCGCTCCCGCCCGTGATCAGGCCAGGCTGATGCCCGAGCCCGACAAGACCTCCCCAGACAGCCCAGCGCGCTGGCCACTCGCCAGCGTCTGCGCGATCGTGTTCATCGCCTGGCTTGCGCTGTCCTGGCCCTGGCTCTCCGGCACGCTGACAATCCCCTGGGATGCCAAGGCGCATTTCCACCCGCAGCTCCAGTTCCTCGCCGACGCCTTCCACAAGGGCCTCTCGCCCTTCTGGACGCCCTTTGTCTTCTCCGGCTCGCCACAGGTCGCCGATCCGCAATCGCTGATCTTTTCACCCACCTTCGCGCTCATCGCCGCGCTGAACCCGGCTCCCGAATTCCGCTGGAGCGACGGCGCCCTGCTCGGCACCCTGCTGCTCGGCGCCTTGTCGATCGTCGCGATCTTCCGCGATCGCAGCTGGCATCCGGCGGGCGCCGTGGTGGCGGCGCTCTCCTTCGCCTTCGGGGCGGCGGCCGCCTGGCGTATCCAGCATGTCGGGCAGGTGCTGAGCCTCGGCTATTTCGCGATCACGCTCTTCCTGCTCTCGCGGGCGCTGGAACGTGGTTCGATCGCCTATGGCTTCGCCGCCGGCGTCGTCTCCGGTTTCATGGTTCTGGGCCGCGACCAGGTCGCCCTGCTTGGCGTCTATGTGCTCGCAGGGCTCACGATCTCCGCGATCCTGATGGCCCAGAGCCCGTGGCGCGCCTTCCGTGCCAGCCTGCCGCCGCTCGTTGCCGGAATGGTCGGCGCGATCCTCGTCGCGACGGTCCCGATCCTGCTGACAGCCTTCATCGCGCAGGAATCGAACCGCCCGGCCATCGATTTCGTCGAGGCCGGCAAGGGCTCGCTTCATCCGGCCGCGCTCCTGACCGGGCTCTTCGCCAATCTCTATGGCGCGGCCGGCCCGCTCGACAATTTCTGGGGCGCGCCGAGCCCGGCCTGGGAAGCGCGCTTCGGGCCGCTCGGCCTCTTCCTCGCCCGCAACATGAGCCAACTCTATCTGGGCCTGCTGCCGATGGGGCTGATCCTCACGATCGGCCTTGTCCGCGGCGCGCTCTGGCGGCGGGAGATCGTTCCGCTCACCGTCGCGGCGATCATCGTTCTGCTCTTCGCGCTCGGCCGCTACACGCCGGCCTTCAGGGTGCTGTTCGAATTGCCCGGCATCAGCTTCTACCGCCGCCCCGCCGACGCGCTCTTCATCCTCGGCGCCCTGCTCGCCTTGCTCGGCGGCTACCTGACCCATCTCGTCTTGACGGGCACTGCCCCGAAAGCGCGGCCCTGGCAGATCGCCCTCGAAGCCCTGATCTTCGCCGGCACGCTTGCGCTGGCGCTCTGGCTCGCCTGGACGGTCGGACGCATTCCGGTCGCGACCATGCCGCTCGTCATCGCGGCGCTCTGCGGCATGCTCTCGTTCGGCGGGCTTATCGCGGCGCGCGGGCTCGCAAGGCGCGGCTCCCTCCTCGCCGCGACCATGGTTCTCGCCGCCACGCTGACCATGGATATCTCGGTCAACAATGGCCCGAGCGAATCCACCGCCCTGCCGGCGCAGACCTATGACGTGCTGCGCAAGGACAGCGCCAACGACACCATCGCCCTGCTGAAGCGCGAGACGGCACGCACCATGGCGCCCGACCGGCGCGACCGCATCGAGCTCGCCGCCATCGATTTCCACTGGCCCAATGCCAGCCTCGTCCACGATCTCGACAACACGCTCGGCTACAACCCGCTGCGGCTCGGCCTCTACAGCAAGGCGACCGGCGCGGGAGACCATGTCGCGCTGCCCGACCAGCGCACCTTCTCCCCGCTGATGCCGGGCTATCGCTCGCTGCTCGCCGACATGCTGGGCCTGCGCTTCATCGCGACCGGCGTGCCCGTCGAGCAGATCGACAAGGGCCTCAAGCCCGGCGACCTCAGGCAGATCGCCCGAACCAAGGACGCCTTCGTCTACGAGAATCCGCGCGCCCTGCCGCGCGTGCTGCTGGTGACCGAGGCCCGGAAGGCGGATTTCGACGCGATCCTCAAGACCGGCGCATGGCCCGAAGGCTTTGATCCGCGCCGCACCGTGCTGCTCGACCGTGATCCTCCGCCCTTGCCGGCCGGTCCGCTCGGGCAAAACAGCGTCGCGATCCGCGATTACGGCACCACGACCGTGACGCTCGCGGCCGAGACGGCGCGCGGCGGCTATCTCGTGCTGAACGATGTCTGGCACCATTGGTGGCAGGTCGAAATCGATGGCCAGCCGGCCGAATTGCTGCGCGCCAATGTCCTGTTCCGGGCCGTTGTGGTGCCGCCCGGCAAGTCGACGGTGCGCTTCGTCTTCCGTCCGCTGCAAGGGCTCTGGCATGACATCGCCACGCATCTGCGCAAGCCTCCGGCAACACAGCCGGGCTAGCGGACGGCCAGCGGGCAGCAGCGAAAATCACCTCTCCTGCCAGTTCTGGCCGCGCAATCGTGGCAGAGAGCCCCGCCTGACAACCAGACTTGCGAGACGACGATGACGACGGCACCCGCTTCGACCCGGGGCGAGAAGGCGACCCGGCGCGAATGGCTCGGCCTGATCGCGATCGCCCTGCCCTGCATGATCTATTCGATGGATCTGACGGTGCTGAACCTCGCGGTGCCGACGCTGACGCGCGAGTTGAAGCCGAGCGCGAGCCAGCTGCTCTGGATCATCGACATCTACGGCTTCATGGTCGCCGGCTTCCTGATGACCATGGGCACGCTGGGGGACCGCATCGGCCGGCGCCGCCTGCTGATGATCGGCGCCGCCTTCTTCGGCGTCGCCTCGACGGTGGCCGCCTTCTCGAACAGCGCGGAGATGCTGATCGCGATGCGCGCCGTGCTCGGCATCGCCGGCGCGACGCTGGCGCCCTCGACGCTCTCGCTGATCACCGTGATGTTCACCGACGAGAAGGAGCGCACCTTCGCGATCTCGATGTGGATCGCCAGCTTCTCGGCCGGCGCGATCATCGGCCCGGTCGTGGGCGGCTTTCTGATCGAGTATTTCTGGTGGGGCTCGGTCTTCCTGATCGCCGTGCCGCCGATGCTGCTCCTGCTTGCGATCGGCCCGATCCTGCTGCCGGAATACCGCGCCCCCAATGCCGGCAGCCTCGATGTCTTCAGCGCGCTGCTCTCGCTCGCCGCGGTGCTCGGGCTCGTCTACGGCATCAAGCACTGGGCGGCCGAGGGCTTCGACTGGAAGGCTGCAGCCGCGATTCTGATCGGCCTCGCCTTCGTCCTGATCTTCATCCGGCGCCAGAAGCGGCTCGCCGATCCGATGGTCGATCTCGCCATGTTCCGGATTCCGGCCTTCCGGGCGGCGCTGGCGATCAATCTCGCCGGCATCCTCTTCATGTTCGGCAGCTTCATCTTCATGGCGCAGTATTTCCAGCTCGTCGCCGGTTTGACGCCGCTTCAGGCCGGGCTCTGGTCACTGCCCTCGGCCATCGCCTTCACGCTCGCCTCCTTCGTCACGCCGGCACTGGTCGGGCGCTACAAACCCGCAACCTTGATGGCCGGCGGCATGGCGCTCTCGGCCCTCGGCTTCGTCTGGCTCGTCTTCGCGCCGAGCCTGGTCCAGATCGTCGCGGCCTCGGTCGTGTTCTCGATCGGCTTCACGCCGGTGATCACGCTGACGACCGGCATCGTCGTCGGCTCGGCCCCGCCGGAGCGCACCGGCGCGGCCTCGGCCATGTCGGAAACCTCAGCCGAGCTGGGCGGCGCGCTCGGCATCGCCGTGCTCGGCAGCTTGGGCGCCGCGCTCTATCGCAGCCGCATGGCGGATGTCACGGTGCCCGGCATCAGTACGGATGCGCTCGCACCGGCCCGCTCGACCCTGGGCGGTGCGCTGGCGCTGGCAACGGGGCTTTCGCCCGATCAGGCCGGGCCGATGCTGGCGCGGGCCAGTGAAGCCTTCATGGTCGGCTTCCGCGCGGCAGCGATCCTGTCGATCATCGGCATGCTGCTCTGCATCGTCATCACGCTGACGACCCTGCGCGACGCCCGCACGGGCGACGCGCACTGACGGTACTCGTTGTATGCGGGAACACGGCGTCATCCCGGGCTTGACCCGGGATCCATGCCAGAACGCCACCGATCAAGGTTCAGGCATGGATCCCGGCTCTAGGCTTCGCTGCGGCCGGGATGACTCGCGTTTCAATGACGGAAAATCTGCCCTAGCCCTGCGATGATCCCTTTCAGGCCAGCGCGCCCATCGCCGCGATTGGCTGGACGGAGAGGCCGTCCAGCACCTTGGCGAGGCCGGCGGGAGCGACCTCCCCGCCCCGCATCGTCTCGTCGCGATGAATGCCGCCCGCGATGAACAGGCTGTCGAAGCCCATCAGGCGCGCGCCAGCCAGATCGGTGCGCACCGCATCGCCGATCACCAGCACCTTGCCGGTCTCGACCGACCGGCCGCCACGGGCATCGGCCGCCGCCGCGAGCGCAAGATCATAGGCCGGCCGATAGGGCTTGCCGGCCCAGGCGACGGAGCCGCCGAGTTCCTCGTAGATCGTCGCCAGCGCGCCGGCGCAGGGCAGCAGGTCCTCGCCGACATGCACGACGAGATCGGGGTTGCCGCAGATGAAAGGCAGGCCACGCCGGGCGAAGCGCTCCAGCAGCGGCCGGTACTGCTCTGGCGTCTCGGTGCGGTAGTCGTTGAGTTCGGTCGCAACGACGATATCCGCCTTGTCCTCATCGACGAGCGTGACATCGAGTCCGTCGAACACGGCCCGGTCGCTCTGCCAGCCGATATGGTAGGCGCGCTTGTGGTGGCTCTGCGCGATCAGCGCCCGCGTGACGTCGCCGGAGGTGACCAGCCGGTCCCAGGCCTCGCGCGGCACGCGCTTGGCGTCGAGCAGCCCCGCGACCTGCTGCGATGGCCCCGGCGCATTCGAGAGCAGCACCACCGTACCGCCACGCTCGCGATAGGCCATCAGCGCCTCGCAGGCCGGCTCCAGCGCCCAAAGCCCGTCATGCACCACGCCCCAGACATCGCTGATCAGCACATCGTAGCGGGCGAGGAGATCGCCCGCCCGCTTCAGAACCGGAACGCTCATCAGGAACGCGCCTCCGCGGCGATGCGCGCCTCGACATCGGCGCGGCGCGGCAGCGGCGCCACCGCGCCATAGCCCAGCGTCGACAGGGCCGCCGCGACATTGGCATAGGCGCCGGCGGCGAAGGCATCGCCCCCCGTGCGCAGGTATTCGGCGAGAAAGGCGCCGTCATAGCAGTCGCCGGCGCCGGTCGCGTCGATCGCATCGACCTTGATCGGCCGGAAGCGCTCGCGCCGCACCGGCGTCGCCACCAGCGAGCCCTCATGGCCGAGCGTCAGCGCCACCACCCGCGCACCGAGGCCGAGATAGAAATCGGCGATGGCATCGGGGTTGTTCAGGCCGGACAGCTGCGTCGCGTCGTCAAGGCCTGGCAGGATGATGTCGGCCATGGCGCAGGCGGCATGGATGATCGCCTTGGCGCGGGTCAGCGGCCAGAGCTTCAGGCGCAGATTGGTGTCGTAGGCGGTCAGCACGCCGGCCTTGCGGGCGGTGTCGAACGCATCGAACACGGCATCGCAGGCGCTGGCCGAGATCGCCTGGCTGATGCCGGAAGCCTGGATGATCCGGGCGGAGCGGATCAGGTCGCGCGGCAGGTCGCGCGGGCCATAGAGGCTCGCGGCAGAGCCGGCGCGCAGATAGGAGAAGACATGGCCGGAGGGGCCGTGATCGACGAAATAGAGGCCGGTCGGCGCGCTCGGATGGGTCGCGACATGGCTGTCGTCGACGCCTTCGCGCTTCCACAGGCCACGGATCGAGTGGCCGGCGCTGTCATCGCCCAGCGCCCCGAGATAGCCGACCGACATGCCCTGGCGCGCAGCCGCGACCGCGCAGTTCGAGGTATCGCCGCCATGGCCGAACAGGAAGGCGCCGCTCTCGGCGCGGGTCGCATTGAACTCGCCGAGCGGTTCGCCGAGGCAAAGAAGATCGAAGCGGCTGTCGGTCACGTTTCAAACCATTCAGATGGCGCGGGAACGCCGGGGAACACAGCCTTCCTAGAACATCGAATGGCAAAGTGAAATCCGCGAGAGAGCGGACAGGATGCATTTCGAAAAACGCGGGTCATCCCGGACGGAGTGCAGCGGAAATCCGGGATCCATGCCTGAACATTGATCGGCAGCGCTCCGGAATGGACCCCGGGTCAAGCCCGGGATGACGCCGCGGTTCCGCAGAAAAGCGGAAAACGCCTGCGGCCGCGCCTATTCCGCCGCCTCGCGCTTCGGCGCCGCGCTCATCAGCCGATCCGCCAGCTTGACGATCTCCTGGCGCAAGGCGGCATCATGGGTTCCGGTGCCTCCCGCCCTGCGCAAGGCCGAGATTTCGTCCATGAGCTGGGTCCGGTCGGCGCGCGCCTGGGTCAGCGCACCCTGCAGCGTCTGAAGCTCGGCCCGCAGCATCTCGATCTGGCTCTCGCGTTCGTTCTGGGCGTCCTGCAAGGTCGCGACCTCCTCCCGGTTTCGCCGCCTGGCCGCCTCATGGTCGTCCTTTGCGGCGGTCAGCGCCAGGTCCAGCGCTCCGCGCATATCCCTGGTCGCGGCATGCCCGGCCTCTTCCTGCCGGAGCTGCCTCTCGAGCTGCTGCGCCGCCACGCCCGCCGCGCTGGCGCGGGCATCGGCCGCGGCGAGCCCGGCTTCGGCCTGCGCCGCCCGCGCGTCGAAGGCATCGGCCCGCACCCGCTCGCCATCGCGCTCGCCGGTCATCGCATGCAAAGCTGCCTCGCTCTGGACGAGACGTTTCTCGGTCACGGCGAGCTTGTCCGCGAGTTCATCGCCCTTGGCCTGCAGAACCATGATGCGGGTTCCATCCTCGACCTGCGCGACGCGCAGCTTCTCGGCGCCGCTGCGGCTCTCGGCCAGCTCCCGCTCGCGCTCCGCCAGCAGCGTCTCGACCCGCCCGACGGTTTCACGCTCACGCTCCAGCTCACCGCTGCGTGCCACCAGATCGGCGCCCGTGCCGGTCAAGGCCGCGCGCGTCTCTTCCAGATTGCGTTCGAGACTGGCGAGATCGGCCACCCGCTTCTCCAGCGTGGCCGTCGTCTCGCCATGGCCGGTGCGCTCACCGGCGAGCGCGGTCTGCGTATCGGCAAGTTCGCCGCGTGTCTGGGCGAGATCGGTTTCGAGCCCGCCGATCCGGGTGTCGCGCTCGCCAAGCTCGCGTTCCAGCCGGCCGATCGTCATGTCGCGCCGGCCGAGTTCCTGCATCGCGCCGGCCTTTGCGGCGAAGCCACGCTCGGCATCCTGCTCGGCCGAGCGCATGCGCAGGGCGAGTTCGGCCCGCAGATGGTCGCGATCCGCGGCGATTTCGGCGAGCGAGAGCGGGAACGCCGCCTCGGCCCGCTTGCGCGCCAGCCTGTCGGCCCGCCGCGCCAGCGCCGGCACGGCCGCCAGGGCCATGAGGGCGGCGCAGAGGAAGCCGAGCGCGAACAGCATGGCGGCTTCGATCAAGTCTCAGAACTCCCGGCTATGGGCTGAGATCGAATCTGCCATGGCGGCGGCGCCATGGCCAGCGATAGTCGCCCTAGCTTAGAAGGGGTTCCAGGTCGCCTGCGGCGTGAACTTGAGATAGCCGAGATTGACGCCGAGCCGCCAGCCGACGCCCGTGCGGATCGGCACCAGCGTGATGCCCTCCGCGGTCAGCGCCGTGAAGCCGAAGCCGCCGATGAAGTAGGCCGAGCCATCCACGCCGGCAAAGCGCTGGTAGAGCGCGTCGACCCTCGGCAGATTATAGACCAGCATCATCGTGCGCGCGCCTTCGCCGCCGAAATCGAAGCCGATCGACGGCCCCTGCCAGAACACGCGGCGGTCGCCGGCATTGCGGGTATAGAGCTGGCCCTCGCCATAGCGCAGGCCGCCGACGAAGGCGCCGGAGGCTTCCTGGCCGAGGACATAGCCGTTCGGCTCGCCCCAGCGGCGCACCGCCTCCTCGATCGTCAGCGCAAGCCCGCGCGAGACGTTGCCGAAGAACTTGTGGCCGGAGCCGACGAGCTCGTTCTGGCTGAACGACTGCTGTTCCTTGTATCTCTGGGCGAGCGCCGGAAGCGGCATTCCGCTCAGGCTCGCGCCGGCCACGGCGAGACCGCCCGTGATCAGGTTGCGGCGGGTCTGGGTCATCAGCGACATCTCCAGGCAGGGCGCCAGACGAGGCAGAGCGCCAGGGCGGTTCGATCGTCCGTCCGCTCGGCACCGACGGCGGCTGCATGGCAGCCGGTCCGGGATGGATGCGATACGGGCCGGGGGGCGGGCCGATCCTGGGCCATCCGCCGCCCGACCGAGCGTCGAAACCTGACGCTCGGCGAATGCGAATCAATTCGGTAACGAATTTGATACGCCGCAAATCTATCCAAGGCGTGAAGATTCCGGAGAGCCGTGTCGGCCCGGGATGGGACTTCCAAGAGGATTCGATTGTGATGAAGGCCGCAACAAGGCAGCGCCTGATCCTGCTCGCCGCCGGCCTCGTCTCGCTATCCCTGATCGGACAGGCCGCTCTGGCCAATCCCCCATCCGCCGCGCCGGCTGCGGCGACGCCCGTGCCCTTCCCGGCGCTGCCGGACATGCCTTCGCTCGGTGAGGTGATGCAGCGGGACCTGCATACCGGGCTCGCGATCAGCGGCTTCGACCCGGTCTCCTATCGGCTGGGCGCGAAGCCGCAGGCCGGACGCGCCGAATACGAGCTCATCCAGAACCGCTTCGTCTGGCGCTTCGCTTCGAAGGCCAATCTCGAAGCCTTCCGCGACGCGCCGGGTGTCTACGCGCCGGCCTTCGGCGGTTTCGATCCGACCGGCGTCGCCAATGGCGTTGCCGTCGAAAGCGACCCCAGCCTGTTCGCGGTGGTCGGGTCGCGCCTTTACCTGTTCCGCTCGGCCGAGAACCGCCAGCGCTTCCTGCGGGAAACCGGCTTGCTGGCACAGGCGGAAAGCCGCTGGAACGCGGTACTGCTCTCCGTCGCCCGCTGACCGGCGCGTCTCAGCCGCCGCAATCCCCGGCGATGGCCTGCCGCGCCAGCTTTTCGCTCGACGCCGCCACGAAGGGCGGGTTGCGGAACTGCCGCTCGCTGCGGCCGTAATCCGGCAAGGTGCCGTCCAGCGTCAGCACGATCCCGCCCGCCGCCGAAAGAATGGCATCACCGGCAGCGATATCCCATTCCATCGTCTGGCCGCAGCGGACATGGATGTCGGCCTCGCCCGAGGCGATCATCCCGAACTTCACCGCCGACGAAACCGGAATGCCCTTGCTGCAGCACATCGAGGCCGCGATGCCGTCGCTGCGGCCGTCGCCATGGAAGCGGCTGACCAGCGCGACCGGGCCTTCGTCCGGCACCGCGCGAACGCTCGTCAGCCGGGCCTCGCCCAGAAGCGCACCATCCGGAGCGAAATCCTGCTCATAGGCATGGGCACCTGAAAACCACAGCCGCCCGATGGCCGGGGCCGCGATCGCGCCCGCGATCGGGCGGCCGTCGCTGACGATCGCGATCGCCACGCAATAGCTGTCGCCGCCGGCGAGGAACTCGCGCGTGCCGTCGAGCGGGTCGAGCAGAATGAAGATCGCGCCGGGCGCCGCGTCCTGCGCGGTTTCCTCGCTGACGATCGGAAAGCCCGGCAGCAGGCGCGCCAATGCGTCCTTGGCGGCATGGTCGGCCGCAAGGTCGGCGGAACAGACCGGCGAGCCGTCGCTCTTGAGCGTGACGTCGCGCGCCGCCCGCTTGGCCAGCAGGACGGCGGCACTCACTCCGGCAGCTTCGGCAAGTCTGCGGCCCAGCCCGTCGCGGTCGCGCAGGCGGGGATCGTCATGGCCGATCATCGCGGCCCATCCTTCTCATAACCGCCCTCATATGGCGATTAACCACATGAAAACCAAGATGCCAGCATATCAAGCGACAACGACGCCCAATCCGGCGCACCCCCGTTTCCAGGACCTCGCCCCCATGACCGACATCTCGCTCGAGCCGCTCGATCTGGCCGCGCTTCTCTGCAGCCGTGTCTGTCATGACGTGATCAGCCCCGTCGGCGCGATTGTCAACGCTCTCGAAGTTCTGGAAGAAGACGATCCCTCGATGCGCGACTTCGCGCTGGAGCTGATCAAGAAGAGCGCGCGCGCCGCCTCGGCCCGCCTGCAATTCGCCCGTCTCGCCTTCGGCGCAGCCGGTTCCGCCGGCGCGATGATCGATCTCGGCGATGCCGGCAATGTCGCCAACGGCTTCCTCAACGACGAGAAGCTCTCGCTCGACTGGGAGGCGCCGCGCGCGCTGCTGCCGAAGAACCAGGTCAAGCTGCTGCTCAACCTGCTGGTGCTGGCGACGCAGGCCGTGCCGCGCGGCGGCAAGCTCGTCTCGCGCGCCACTGTCGAGGGTGAGCAGGGCACGTTCGAGATCACCGCGACGGGCTCGCATGCCCGGATTCCGGCCCATGTCGAGGAGCTCATCGCCGGCCGCTCCGAGACCGGCACGATCGACGCCCATGCCGTCCAGCCGCTCTATACCGGCATGGTCGCCCGCGCGGCGGATATGGGCATCACCTTCGCCATCGAAGGCGACACCGTGACGATCAAGGCCGCGAAAGCGGCCTGAACGATCGTTACCGGTCGAGGCGCGATCTCAACCGATCATAAACCGTTCTCCTGCTTTAGTTCCTGCAGCGTTCCGCGTTGAGTGAAGTTCCTGCATGGACGAGCTGCTGCAAGAGTTCCTGACGGAGACCGGCGAGAATCTCGACACGGTCGATCGGGAACTCGTCCGTTTCGAGCAGGACCCCAACGACCGCGACATCCTGCGGAACATCTTCCGGCTGGTGCATACGGTTAAGGGCACCTGCGGCTTCATCGGCCTGCCCCGGCTGGAAGCGCTGACCCATGCCGCGGAGTCGGTGATCGGGCAGTTCCGCGACGGCGCGAACGTCAAGCCCAGTGCCGTCACCGCGATCCTGGAGACCATCGACCGGATCAAGGACATCCTGGCCGAGCTCGCCGAGAAGGGGCAGGAGCCGGAAGGCAATGACGAGACGCTGATCGGCGAATTGTTCGCGCTGGCCGAGCATGCCAAGGGCGAGCTCAAGCTGAATCCGCCGCCCGATGCTTCGCTCGACCCGGTCGCCGCCTATCTCGCGCGCCACGGCCAGGCCGCTCCCGAGCCGACCAGCGCGGAGGATATCGTCTTCCGCAGCGCGCCCGGCCCGCAACGTGGGCGCGACGGCCGGATCGAGGGCAGCGAAGCCGCCGCCCCCGCCGAGGAGGCGCACGGCCCGGCCCGCAGCAGCAACTCCGGCCCGGCCACGCTGCGCGTCAACGTCGACACGATCGAGCATCTGATGACGATGGTCTCGGAGCTCGTCCTGACGCGCAACCAGCTCCTCGAGGTCTCCAGGCGGCAGGAGGATGCCGGGCTCAAGGCCCCGCTCCAGCGCCTGTCTCTCATCACCGCCGAGCTGCAGGACGGCGTGATGAAGACCCGCATGCAGCCGATCGGCAACGCCTGGTCGAAGCTGCCGCGCATCGTGCGCGATCTCAGCGCCGAACTGGGCAAGCGCATCGAGTTGATCACCGAAGGCGCCGAGACCGAGCTCGACCGGCAGATTCTCGACCTGATCAAGGACCCACTGATCCACATGGTCCGCAACTGCGCCGACCATGCGATCGAACTGCCGGCCGACCGGCGCGAGGCGGGCAAGCCCGAGCATGGCACGATCCGCCTCGCCGCCTATCACGAGGGCGGCTCTGTCACGATCTCGATCGCCGATGACGGGCGCGGCCTCGACATCGAGCGCATCCGCGGCAAGGCCATCGCCAAGGGGCTCGCCACCGAGGCGGAGCTCGAACGGCTGAGCGACGGCCAGATCGGCCGCTTCATCTTCCATCCCGGCTTCTCCACCGCCGACAGCGTGACGGCGGTCTCGGGCCGCGGCGTCGGCATGGATGTGGTCAAGGCGAATGTCGATTCGATCGGCGGCACGGTCGATGTCGCGAGCCGCCCGGGCCTTGGCACGACGATCACCATCAAGATCCCGCTGACCCTCGCCATCATCTCCGCGCTGATCGTGGTCGCGGGCGAGGATCGCTACGCCATCCCGCAGATCGCCGTGCGCGAGCTGGTCAGGGCCAAGGCCGGCGACGACAACCGCATCGAGGAGATCAACGGCGCGCCGGTCCTGCGGCTGCGCGGGCGCCTGCTGCCGATCGTCTCGCTGCCCGGCCTCATGGCTCCTCCGGGCGCGGAACATGCCGGTCGCAAGGATGGCGAGGGCTTCATCGTAGTCACCCAGATCGGCGAGAGGCAATTCGGCATCCTGGTCGATAGCGTCTTTCACACCGAGGAAATCGTGGTGAAGCCGATGTCGAGCAAGCTGCGCCACATCCACCTGTTTTCCGGCAACACGATCCTCGGCGACGGCACCGTCGTGCTCATCGTCGATCCCAATGGCGTCGCACGGCTGGTCGGTGCGACGATCTCCGAGGATGTCGAGGAGGAGCCGCGCGAGGCCGCAGCCCAGGTGCATCGCGGCGAGCGCAGCACCATGCTCGTCTTCCGCGCCGGCACCGGCACCCTGCAGGCCCTGCCGCTCTCGCTCGTGACACGACTGGAAGAGATCGAGGCCGGCGAGTTCCAGCGCAGCGGCAGCCGCACGCTCCTGCATTATCGCGGGCGTCTGGTTCCCGTGACCCCGGTCGGCGACACGCAACTGCGCGACAAGGGCATCCAGCCGCTGGTCATCGTCTCGAACGGCGATCTCACGGTGGCGCTTGCCGTCGAAGCGATCGTCGACATCGTCGAGGACACCTTCGAGCTGGAGATGGCGGCGGCGGAGGAGCGCGGCATCATCGGCTCCGCGATGATCCGTGGCCGCGCCACCGACGTCCTCGATCTCGCCCATTACCTGCCGCTGAACGAGCCCGGCTGGTTCGCAGCCGGGCGCAGCGCCGAGCTTCCCGGCCGCATCCTGCTGGTCGAGCCCTCCGACTTCCTGCGCGACATGCTCGGCCCGGTCCTGAAGGCCTCGGGCCGGACCATCGCGACGCTGTCCGATTTCAGCGAAGCCGGGCTCGCCGGCGGCGAGCCGGTCATGATCGCGATGCTCGACCTCGATCGCGACAGCGACGCCGCCTTCGCCTTTGCCGCCGTGCTGCGCGAGCGCGCCAAGGGCGAGCGCCTGCGCATTCTCGGCCTCACCACCTGCGCGACGCCCGACCTGCACATGCGGGCGGTTCAGGCCGGCTTCGACGATGTCGTCGCGAAATTCGACCGCCGCGCCCTGTTGAGCGAGCTCAATACGGCAGGCGCCGACCTGAGGCATGCGGCATGATGGCGAACGAGCCCCACTCCCCCGCGCCCGCCGGCCCAGGCTTCGGCGATTCGCTCGACTACGTGACGATCCGCGTCGGCGAGCAATTGCTCGGCCTGCCGATCGGCCGCGTCCAGGACGTCTTCATCGCCAACCGGATCACGGTCGTCCCGCGCGCGCCCGACGAGATCGTCGGCCTGATCAACCTGCGCGGCCGCATCGTCACGGCGATCTGCCTGCGCAAGCGGCTCGGGCGCCCGGTCAGCCTCAAGCTCGACGGCCAGGGGCGCACCGAACTGACGGCGATCGGCATCGATCATGACGGTGAGGCCTATGCGCTCATCGTCGATGCGGTCGGCGAGGTCATCCGGCTCGACCGGTCCACTTTCGAGCCGCTTCCGGTTCATCTCGATCGCGTCTGGGCGGCGCTGGCGACGGGCATCCATCGCCTCACCGATGAGCTTCTCGTCGTCCTCGACCTCGACGCCGTTCTCGATCTCGACCTTCGCAGCGCGGCCTGACGGCGGCGCCACAGTTCTGGAGACCCAGTCATGAAATATTGCCTCGTCGTCGACGACTCAGCGGTGATCCGCAAGGTGGCCCGCCGCATCCTCGAAGGACTGCAGTTCCGCATCGCCGAGGCCGAGGACGGCGCGCGCGCCATCGACGCCTGCAAGGGCGAGATGCCGGATGCCGTGCTGCTCGATTGGAACATGCCGATCATGGACGGCTACGAGTTCCTGCGCACGCTGCGCCAGATGCCGGGCGGCAAGCGCCCCAAGGTCGTGTTCTGCACCACCGAGAACGACATCGCCCATATCGCGCGCGCCATGCATGCCGGCGCCGACGAATACATCATGAAGCCCTTCGACAAGGAGATCGTGGCTTCGAAATTCCATCAGGTCGGGTTGCTCTGACCCCGGGCGTGCCGATGCGGCTGCGCATCGGCCGCGCTTTGATCGAGACGCCTTCGCCTATGCAGCCGGCCTAGAGAGAAACACGCCGATGTTGTCTCCCCGCGCGCTCCCCGCAAGCCCCGCATCGCGGCACAAGACCGTGGTGATCGCCGACGATTCCGTCGTCGTGCGCGGGCTCTTCGCGCGCTGGCTGGGCGAAGCCGGTAATTTCCATGTCGTCGCGGTCGCCGGAGACGGCGAGACCGCTGTCGCGCACGCCACCCGCTTCAAGCCGGACGTGATGGTGCTCGACCTCGACATGCCCGGCGTCGACGGCGCCGCCGCCCTGCCCCAGATCCTCAGGGAAAGCCCAAATACGGGCGTCTTGCTCGCCGCGACCCTGAACGAGCGCAACACGCGCCTCGCGCTGGAATGCATGACGCGGGGCGCGATGGACGTGGTCTCCAAGCGGGACAGCCGCAGCGGCATGACGCTGTCGCTGGATTTCCGCAGCGAGTTCCTGCTCAAGCTCGGCAACATCGTCCACGCGCCAGTGAAGCCCGGAGCATTGCCGCCGGAAATCGATACCGACCTGCCGCATGCCGGGCCGACCAACCTGCGCCCGCTCGTCTCGGTGATGCCACGCTATCTCGTGATCGGCGCCTCGACCGGCGGGCCGCGCGCCGTCGCCAAGGTGCTCTTCGATATCGGCGAGGGCCTCAACGACCTGACGACGGTCGTCGTCCAGCACATGCCGCCGCTGTTCACCGCCTCCTTCGCCGAGCAGGTCGCCAACCATATCGGCGTCCCCGCCCGCGAGCCCTTCGACGGCGAGCGGCTGATGCGCGGCACCGTCTATATCGCGCCGGGCGGCCGCCATCTCGGCATCGACCGCCGGCTCGGCCACATCGTCGCGCGCATCGGCGACGAGCCGCCCGTCAATTTCTGCCGCCCCGCCGTCGACGTGCTCTTCGGCGATGCCGCCCGCCATCTCGGCGCGGCCGCGCTCGGCCTCGTCCTCACCGGCATGGGCAGCGACGGCACCGAAGGCGCCGGCGCGCTGCGCAAGGCCGGCGCCGCCGTCATCGCCCAGGACGAGCCGAGCAGCACGATCTGGGGCATGCCCGGCTCGGTGGTGCGGGCTCGCCATGCCAGCACCGTCGTCGCGCTCGACGAGATCGGCGCCTCGATCCGCTGCCTCGTGCGCGGGGTGCAGACGGCATGACCGAAGCCGATTTCGCCTTCCTGCGCCTCCTGCTGCAGCAGCGCTCCGGCCTGTCACTGACCGCCGACAAGCGCTATCTCGCCGAGAGCCGGCTCGGCATCCTCTGCCGCCGGCGCGGCATTGCCGATCTCGAGGCGCTCGTCCGCCAGCTCCGGCTCGGTCGCGATGCGGGCCTGGAAAGCGCGGTGGTCGATGCCATGACCACCAACGAGACCCTGTTCTTTCGCGACCAGACGCCGTTCAACCTGTTCCGCGACGTGATCCTACCGGAGCGGCTCGCCGCCAACGCCGCCAGCCGCTCGCTGCGGATCTGGTGCGCCGCCGTCTCCAGCGGCCAGGAAGCCTATTCGCTGGCCATGCTGATCGATGAACTGGGCGAGCGGCTCGCCGGCTGGAAGATCGACATCCTCGGCACCGACATCTCCGCCGAGATTCTGGAGAAGGCCCGGACCGGCATCTACAGCCAGTTCGAGATCCAGCGCGGCCTGCCGATCCAGATGCTGCTGAAGCATTTCCAGCAGGTCGGCGACAAATGGCAGGTCTCGCAGCGCATCCGCGCGATGGTCGAATTCAAGCAGCACAACCTGCTGGAGCGCAACGACCAGTTCGGCCGCTTCGACGTGATCTTCTGCCGCAACGTGCTGATCTATTTCGACGTGCCGACCAAGGTGAAGGTGCTGGAGCTGCTGACGCCGCGCCTGGTGCCGGACGGCGCCTTCGTGCTCGGCGCGGCGGAGACCGTGCTGGGACTGGCGACGAAGCTCACCTGCGATCCGCAGCACCGCGGCCTCTACCGGCATGTCGCGATGGCCCCCGTTGCCGCCGCCCCGGCGCCGGGCGTGCGGCCGCGGCCCGCCATCACCGCCACCGCGCTGCGCGGCTGAACCGGCCTTACGGCTCCCGATGACCGCACAAACAAAAACCCCGCCTCTCGGCGGGGTCCCCGTCGACCTGTCGTGTACATCCGACGATCAGGTCAAGAACTGGTATGGCGTCGCTTCATGACCGCCCGATGACGGGCGGGCGACGGAAATGCGTCAGGCCGGGATGCGCTCGTCGACCTCGGACGGCTCACGCAGGACGTAGCCACGGCCCCAGACGGTCTCGATGTAGTTCTTGCCGTCCGACGCGTTGGCGAGCTTCTTGCGCAGCTTGCAGATGAAGACGTCGATGATCTTGAGCTCGGGCTCGTCCATGCCGCCATAGAGATGGTTGAGGAACATCTCCTTGGTGAGCGTCGTGCCCTTGCGGAGCGAGAGCAGCTCCAGCATCTGGTATTCCTTGCCGGTCAGGTGCACGCGGGCGGCATCGACCTCGACCGTCTTGGTGTCGAGATTGACGACCAGATCGCCGGTGGTGATGACAGACTGGGCATGGCCCTTCGAGCGGCGCACGATCGCATGGATGCGGGCGACGAGCTCGTCCTTGTGGAACGGCTTGGTGAGATAGTCGTCGGCGCCGAAGCCGAGGCCCTTCACCTTGTCCTCGATGCCGGCGAGGCCGGAGAGGATCAGGATCGGCGTCTTGACCTTCGCCACGCGAAGCGAGCGCAGCACCTCGTAACCCGACATGTCGGGGAGGTTCAGGTCGAGCAGGATGATGTCGTAATCGTAGAGCTTGCCGAGATCGACGCCCTCTTCGCCGAGGTCCGTCGTATAGACGTTGAAGCTCTCCGATTTGAGCATGAGCTCGATGCTTTGAGCGGTCGCGCTATCGTCCTCGATCAGCAGAACCCGCATGTCCACGTCCCCAATTTCGCCCGCAGGGCAGGTTTGACCGTTGTTTCCGCCCGGACCGTTCGGCCCTGGACGACGACGCACTTGCCCAATGAAACGCCACGCGACACGCTACGAGGAAACTGGTTAACAAACCGTGATTCCCGAGCGCAAGCGCTTCCTCGGAGAAAGTGAACGATCCTTGTCCAAGTGAGTCGAATTTGACACGGATCGCTGAACTTCTCGGCCGCGAAAGCGCCTTTCGCGGAAGCTAGCTTCGGGAAACAGGGCGATAATGGCCCTGCGACACGCGGCAGCCTCGATCTGCAGTCTTAACCACAGAGCTTAACAGCTGGTAAATGAGCGCAATTTGTTAGGAACCCTTACCAAATCATCCACAGGGGTCCCGCCAGCTGCTAGCGCCGATCTGCACATGACCGATAACCTCGAAATATCCCGATGAGTTCCCCCTCGCACGGCCATGACCGCCTCTCCGCTTTGGCGACCGCCATCGAGCATATCGACGGCATGACGATCTATGGCCGCGTCATCGGCGTGCGCGGCCTGCTCGTCGAGGTCGCCGGCCCGATCGGCGCGATGAGCCTTGGCGGGCGCGTCGGCATCGAGATCGCGCCCGGCACGCGCGTCCCCTGCGAGGTCGTCGGCTTCTCCGGCGACAAGGCGCTGGTCATGCCTTTCGGCGGGCTGGACGGCGTGCGCCGCGGCTGCCCCGTCCATGTCGACCGCGCCCAGCCGGGCCTGCGCCCCACCCCGGCATGGCTCGGCCGCGTCGTCGATGCGCTCGGCCGCCCGGTCGATGGCGGCCCGCCCTTGCCGCAGGGCGACACGCTCTTCGCCTATCGCAACGATCCCCCGAACGCCCACAAGCGGCGCCGGGTCGGGCGCCCGCTCGATCTCGGCGTGCGCGCGCTCAACACCTTCCTGACCTGCTGCATCGGCCAGCGCATGGGCATCTTCGCCGGCTCCGGCGTCGGCAAGTCCGTGCTGCTCTCGATGCTCGCCCGCTACGCGCAGGCTGACGTCAACATCATCGGCCTCGTCGGCGAGCGCGGCCGCGAGGTGCAGGAGTTCTTGCAGGAGGACCTCGGGCCGCAGGGCCTCGCCCGCTCGATCGTCGTCGTCGCGACCTCTGACGAACCGGCGCTGATGCGCAAGCAGGCGGCGCTGACCACGCTGACGCTCGCCGAATATTTCCGCGACCGCGGCCTGCAGGTGATGTGCCTGATGGATTCGGTGACGCGCTTCGCCATGGCGATGCGCGAGATCGGGCTGGCCGCCGGCGAGCCGCCGACCACCAAGGGCTACACCCCGACCGTCTTCGCCGAATTGCCGCGCCTGCTCGAACGCGCCGGCCCCGGCACCGGCGACGGCGCGATCACCGGCCTCTTCACCGTGCTGGTCGATGGCGGTGACCATGACGAGCCGGTCGCCGACGCGGTGCGCGGCATCCTCGACGGCCATATCGTCATGGAGCGCTCCATTGCCGAGCGCGGCCGCTATCCGGCGGTCAACATCCTGAAATCGGTCTCGCGAACCATGCCGCGTTCCTGCGACCCGGCCTATTATCCAGTGGTGCAGAAGGCGCGCTCGACGCTCGCGACCTATGCCGACATGGAAGAACTGATTCGCCTCGGCGCCTATCGCCAGGGCGCCTCGGCCGAGGTCGACGAGGCGATCCGCCTCCATCCCGCGCTCGAGGCCTTCCTCAAGCAGGCCAAGGACGACGCGACCCCGCTGCATGAATGCTACGCCCGCCTCGCCGCCATCATGAGCGGAACCGTCTGATGCTCGCCAAAGTCTCCCGCCGCAGGATGCCCGACCGATGATCGCAGCCTTTCTGATCGGCCTTGTCGCCCTCATCCATGTCTACATCGTCATTCTGGAGATGGTCTGGTGGGACACCCCGCGCGGCCACAAGGCCTTCGGCCTCACGCCGGAATTCGCCGCGCGTTCGAAGGTGCTCGCCGCCAATCAGGGGCTCTATAACGGCTTCCTCGTCGCCGGCCTCGTCTGGGGGCTCTGGCTCGGCGCGGAAGGCTTCGCGATCAAGCTGTTCTTCCTGGCCTGCGTCCTCGTCGCCGGGTTGTTCGGCGCGGCGACCGCCAGCCGCAAGATCCTCTATATCCAGGCCCTGCCCGCCGCGTTGGCCATCGCCGCCCTGCTCGCCCGGATCTGACCTGGCTCAGCGGCGCGCCACCATCCGCACCAGCGCAAGCATCGCGGCGAAGCCGACGGCCTGAATGGCCGCCGAGATCATCAATGTCGAGCTGGCGCCGAGACGCTCGACCATCACCGCGAAGAGCAGCGGCGCTGCGGCGAAGGTCATGTTCTGCGGCACGGTGAGCTTGCCGAGCATTGTCGCGAAGCCGTTGCGCCCGAACAGGGCCAGCGGCAGCGTCGCCCGCGCGATCGAGATCACGCCGAGCGCCGCGCTGAACAGCGTCACGAAGATCGCCGCCGCCGTGATCGTCATAGCCACGAAGGGCAGCGCCAGGCACAGGACCGGCCCCAACAGCAGGCCGAACAGCGCGACCTTCTCGGCCGGAAGCCGCTCGCCCAAGGTCGCGTCGATGGCCCGCGCCGCGAGCGTCGCCGGCCCGCTGAGCGTTGCCACCCAGACAGCCTCGGCCTGGGTCAGCCCGGCTTCCTGGAACAGGCTGATCAGGTGCAGCGGCAGCCCCCAGGAGACGAGCCCGCTGGCGGAGAAGGCGAGCGCCACCAGCCAGAAGGCCGCTCGCCGTGCATGCGCCGGCACGCTGCCATGCTCGCCAGCCGTTCCAGTCCCCTGAGCCGTCGCCAAGGCAGCGGCCGGCGCGGCGGCGCGGCGATAGTGCGGGATCGCCGCATAGATCGGCAGCACGATCAGAAGCTGCATCGCCGCGAAGATCAGCAGCGTCACCCGCCAGCCGAAGGCGTTCATCAGCGCCGCGGTCAGGGGCCAGAACACGCTGGAGGCGAGCCCGGTGACCAGCATCATCAGGCCGATCACGCGCCGCGTCCGGTCCCCCATCAACTGGGAGATGGTGACGTTGCCGGTATTGGCCAGCGACATCGCATGGCCGAGCCCGATCACGAACCAGCTCGCAAGATAGCTCACCGGCCCCTGCGCCAGGGACAGCACGCCGAGCCCGAGCGCGCAGATTACCGCGCCGATGCACATCGAGCGCCGCGTGCCCTCGCGATCGAGGATGCGTCCGATCGCGGGCGCGACCAGCGCCCCGGTGATCAGCAGGATGGTGATGCCGCCGAAGACGATCTCGGCGTTGAGCCCGATCTCGCGGTCGAGTGCGCCGACCAGTACCGAGGGCGAATAGAAGGTCGAGCCCCAGCCGATGATGCGGGTCAGCGCCAGGCCGGAAAGCAGGGGGCCGTGCCCGCCGAAACGAGAAGAGGCAGCCAAGACAGGATATCCGCGGGAGGCAAATCGGCCGAACGGCCACGCTCCCTGTCTCACTAGATGATCCCGACAGCCGGCGGCAGCAGCCGCGACGCGGGCGGATCATGCGTCAAAGGCAGCCCGTTCCGGTAAGGAAAGGTCAACCTCCTTGCGCCATGTTGCTCCTCGTCTCGCGGATGGAGTTCTGGCGTGCGCCGAGGGGTCGGTGCCGCCGATGCGTAATCAGGAGTTGAAAACGACATGAAGTCGCGAGAGACGCTTCTTCGGCTCAAGCGCTTCCAGGTCGACGAGAAACGTCGCCGGGTAAGCCAGATCGAGATGATGATCGCCGATTTTCACCGGATGGCGAGCGATCTCGATCGCGAGATCCAGGCCGAGGAATCGCGCGCCGGCATCGCGGACCCCGCCCATTTCGCCTATCCGACCTATGCCAAGGCAGCCCTCGGCCGCCGCGACAACCTGCGCCAGTCGGCCGACAACCTGAAGGGCCAGCTCGACGAGGCCAAGGCCGAATTGCAGGAAGCCTTCGAGGACATGAAGAAGGTCGAGATCCTCGACGATCGCGAGCGGGCTTCGGAGCGCGCGGCGGAAGCCGCCCGCGACCAGGCCACCATGGACGCGATCGGGCTGCGCTCGCGCGCCTGAGCCGGTTTCCAGAGTTCAGACGAAAAGGGCGGCGTCCTCGGGGCGCCGCCCTTTTGTCATGCGATGACGGGGTGGTGCTCGACGGAGTCGCGCCGCAGCTTGCCGGTCAGGCGTGGATCGTCGTCGACCTCGACCCCGCGCTTGAACACCGTGAAGCCCGAGCGCTGGTAGAAGGCGAGCGCGGCCGGATGATCGAGCGTGCAGGTATGCACCCAGAAGCGTGCGATCGGCTTGGCCCAGGCGAGTGCCAGCGCCCGGTTCATCAGCCAGCGGCCGGCCCCCTTGCCGACCACGGCCTCGTCGAGCCCGAAGAAGGCGAGTTCGCCCTCGCCCGGCACACGGAAATCCAGCTCGAGCAAGCCGACATCGCGCCCCTCGAAGCGAACAGCGTAGAGTTCGACAGCCGGATCGGCGAGGATCGCCTCGATCTCCGCACGCGGCTTCGTCAGGCGGCTGAACCACATCCAGCGCTCGCCGAGCAGGCGGTAGACGGCGAGATAGCGCTCGACATCGGAACGGCCGATCGCATCGAGCGTAAAGCCCGCGATCCCGGCCGGGTCGGGCCGCTCCGGTGGCCGCGCGAACATTTCCAGCGAGGTCACGATGGTGGCGATCTTGCCGGGCGGCAGGTCGGTCGTTCCGGTCAGGGTGATGGTCAGGTTCTGGGTCATGAAAGGCTGTTCGACGGCTCGTCAGTGAATCTGCCGCGATCATGACATGATCGGGGTCGAAAGATCACCGCATGCCGATGCATGCCCGGCGTCACGGCATCGCGCCCCGTCCCGCCTCCCCGGCCGGATATCACGATGGATCCAAGCGCCGGCGAGGCGCGATCCGCCTTCACGCCTGATCGAGGATTGAGACCAGATGAACCGCACCGCTACCGTCCTGGCAGCCCTTCTCGCCGCCGGCCTGCTTGCCGGCGCGGCCCAGGCCCAGCAATCCCATGGCGGCCATGCCGGCCACGGCGCCGCTGCGGCCGCCAAGCCCGGCGACAGCGCCTCGACCAAGGCCTATCGCGACGCCAATACGAAAATGCACAAGGACATGGACATCCCCTATTCCGGCGATGCCGATGCCGATTTCGTCCGTGGCATGATCCCGCATCATCAGGGCGCGATCGACATGGCCAAAATCGTCCTCGCCCATGGCAAGGACCCGGAGATCCGCAAGCTCGCCGAAAGCGTCATCCGCGATCAGGAGAAGGAAGTCGCGATGATGCGGGACTGGCTGAAGAAGAACGGCAAGTGACCTCAGCTTCACGCCCCTGACCTTGGGTGAGGGCGGGCAAGCTCAGGCGCTTGCCCTCGCCCCTCCCCACTGGCACAGAGAGACAAGGTTCGCGCCGCAGCGGTGACGACGTGGGCCACCCGACCCGTCACCATCCTGTCCCGAGCCCGCGGCCTCCATGAAACGCTATCTCGACTATCTCTGGCCGATCATCGGGCTCATCGCGGTCGTCTGGTCCGTCGAGCTGCTCTGGGACAAGCTCAAGGCCGAGGCCGGCTCGGACGCCACGATCGAGGCCCTGCTCGCCGATGCCGGGCTCTGGCAGAGCGTGAAGATCATCGCCCATAGGATCGGCCACAAGATCGCGGTGATCCCGCCCGAGGCCTTCCTCCATGCGGCGCTTGCGACCCTGGTCGCCTATGCCGCGCTCGCCTGGTACGACCGCATCGCCCTAATCCATCTCGGCAAGGAGAAGGGCATCTCCTGGTTCTATATCTCGCTCTGCTCGTTCGTGACCTATGCGCTCTCGCACAATATCGGCGCCTCGGTCTTCTCGGGCGGCATGGTGCGCTACCGCGCCTATACGGCGAAGGGCCTGACGGCGGCGGAGGTCGCGGTACTCGTGGCGCTCTGCTCCTTCACCTTCGCCTTCGGCACGATCTTCCTGATGGGCCTTGTGCTCATCTACGAGCCGCAGATCCTGCATCCGCTCGAACGGATGTCGAGATGGTTCGCGATCTCGGACAACACCGCGCGCCTGATCGGCGTCGGTATGCTTGCCTTCGTCGCGCTCTACACGATCGGTTCCTGGCTGCGCTTCAAGCCGCTCAAGATCGGCAAGTTCGAGATCATCTATCCGCGCCTGCCGATCGTCGCCCGGCAGTATCTCGCAGCCCCGCTCGAACTCGCGGGCGCCGCCGGCATCATCTATTTCGCCCTGCCGGACCAGGGCAATCCGGGCTTCCTGATCGTGCTCGGCGCCTTCCTGCTCTCGTTCTCGGCCGGTTTGCTCAGCCAGGTTCCGGGCGGCGTCGGCGTGATGGAGGCGGTCTTCCTCGCCGTGATGCCGGGCGTGCCTGCGCCGGCGGTCTTCGCCGCGCTGCTGATCTGGCGGATGTTCTACCTCATCCTGCCACTGGTCTTCTCGCTGCCGATCGTGCTCGCCTTCGAGCGGGCGCAGCTCAAGCGCAGCACCCGCATCGCCCCGCCGCCATAGCAACGGCCCGAAAAGTGGAAACAGGTTTTCGGGGCAAGCCGATGCTTGAAAAGCCTGTCAGCGCTTGAGCGCGATCGCCGCCGCGCCGAACATCAGCAGCGCGCCGATGGCTTCCGACCAGCCGAAGGGCTCGCTGAGCGCGACGACGCCGACCGCAACGGCAACGGCCGGGCTGACGAAGGCATAGAGCCCGGCGCGGAACGCGCCCCAGTCGCGCAGCAGCCGCATATAGATGGTGAAGCCCATCAGCGAGCCGCCGACGATCAGGAAGAGCACCGCCGGCAGCACCGGCCAGCTCGCCAGCGCCCTGACATCGGCAAGGCCGACCGACTCCAGCGTGAGCGAGACGACCGTCAGCCCGATGCCGCCGATCAGCGTCTGCCAGCCGGCCAGCGTCAATGTCGGCATCGTCCCGGCGATCGGCCGCGAGAGCACGGCGCCGACGCAGTAGAACAGCGTGCCGCCGGCCACGGCCGCGAGCCCCATCGCCTCCAGCGGGTCGCCATGGGCGGCAGAGAGCCCGCCCATCGCCCGCGTCGCGAACAGGAAGCCCAGGCCGACGGTGCCGAGCGCGATCGCCGCAAGCTTGCGCCCGTCGATGCGCACGCCCTCGATGACCCGGCTCGCCAGCAGCGTATAGATCGGGATCGTCGCGAAATTGACGATGGCCGCGAGCCCGCTCGGCGCATGCTTCGTGCCCCAGAACAGCAGCGTGTAATTGGCGGTGTTGAGCAGGAGCGCCGTGCCGATCAAGCGAGGCCAGGCCCCGCCCGGCACCTTGAGCACATGCCGCCCGGCCCAGAGCAGCATGATGATCCCGGCAACCGAGAAACGCGCCGCCGCCAGAAAGACCGGCGGGACATGCATCGAGCCGACCTTGACCGGCAGCCAGGTCAGCCCCCAGACGAGGCACATCACGGCGAAGAGGGCGGCGTTGCGCGACATCTCTCCCGCTTAGCCTCGGGCCCTCAGGCTGACCATTGCGCCGCAGGCATCGGGGGGCCGTGGAAAGCGGAGGCGCGAAAGCCTGCTTGCCCCCCTCAAGCCCTCATCCTGAGGAGCGATCGCAGATCGCGTCTCGAAGGATGCTCCAGATGGTTCCGGAGCCTTCTGAAGCATCCTTCGAGACGCCATTCCTGGAGGAATGGCTCCTCAGGATGAGGGCTCGCGAGGGTCTTCCGAAACGCCTCAGACGCTGCCGACCGTCTTGAGCCGCACTCGGGGGTGGATTTCCGCCTGCGACAGCACCGGCGTCTCCCGGCGGAAGCGCTCGATGATCTGGCGGGCGAAGGGCCGCGCCATCGCCGAGGTGACCAGCGCCGGCATCTCGCCGATGCGGGCCGCATCCTCGAACTTGTCGCGGACGTGATGCACGAATTCCTGCAGCCGCGAGGGCTGCATGGCCAGATGCCGCTCCTCGCCCTGGCCGATGATCGACTCGGCGAAGACACCCTCCCAGGCCGGCGACAGCGTGATGATCGGCAGAACGCCGAGCCCGTTCGAGAACTGCGCGCAGATCTGGCGGGCAAGCCGGGCGCGGACATGCTCGGCGATCTCGCGCGGGTTGCGCATGCCGGACGAAACCTCGGCGATCCCTTCGATGATGGTCGGCAGGTCGCGGATCGAGATGCGCTCGGAGAGCAGGAGCTGGAGCACGCGCTGGATGCCGGTGGTCGAAATCTGGCTCGGCACGATCTCCTTGACGAGATCGGCATGGTCCTTCGGCAATTCGCGCAGCAGCTTCTGCACCTCGGAATGCGAGAGCAGCTCCGGCATGTTCGACTTCAGCACCTCGGTGAGATGCGTCGAGATCACGGTAGCGGCATCGACCACGGTATAGCCGCGCAGCTGCGCCTCGTCCTGCAAGGCCGAGTCGATCCAGGTCGCCGGCAGGCCGAAGGTCGGCTCCAGCACGTTGTGGCCCGGCAGGTTCACGGCGCCGCCCATCGGGTCCATCGCCATGTACTGGCCGGCATAGACGATGCCCTGCCCGGCATCGATCTCCTTGATCTTGATGAAGTAGTGGTTCGCCTCGAGCTGGACGTTGTCGACGATGCGCACCGCCGGCATGACGAAGCCGAGTTCGGCGGCCAGCTGCCGGCGCAGCGCCCGGACCTGATCGGTCAGCCGATCCTGCCCGCTCGGCGCATTGACCAGCGGCAGGAGCCCGTAGCCGATCTCGATCTTGAGTTCGTCCATCTTCAGGAGCTCGTTCAGCGTCTCCTCGCGCGGCGTGCCGTCCGCCGAGACCGCGCCGCCGGCCTGCGCCGGATCGAGCAGGCCCTGCTCCGCCTCGCGGGCCTTGGCCGCCTGGCCGAAGCGGCGGGCGAGATAGGCAGCGCCGCCCGCCAGAAGCAGGAAGGGCAGCATCGGGATGCCCGGCAGCAGCGCGATCAGCAGCATCACCGCCGCCGACATGCCGAGCGCCTTGGGATAGCCGGAGAGCTGCTTGCCGAGCGCCTTGTCGGCCGCGCCGCGCACGCCCGCCTTCGAGACGAGCAGGCCGGCCGCGGTCGAGACGATCAGCGCCGGAACCTGGCTGACGAGGCCGTCGCCGACGGTGAGCAGCGTGTAGTTATGGGCCGCCTGGCTGAAGCTCAGACCCTGCTGCGCGACGCCGATGACGATGCCGCCGAGCACGTTGATGAAGGTGATGAGCAGGCCGGCGATGGCGTCGCCGCGCACGAATTTCGAGGCGCCGTCCATCGAGCCGAAGAAGGAGGATTCGTCCTCCAGCGCCCGGCGGCGGACCTTGGCGGTCTCCTGGTCGATCAGGCCGGCGGAGAGGTCGGCGTCGATCGCCATCTGCTTGCCGGGCATGGCGTCGAGGCTGAACCGGGCCGCGACTTCGGCGATACGGCCGGAGCCCTTGGTGATGACGACGAAGTTCACGATGATCAGGATCGTGAAGACGATCACGCCGATCACGAAATTGCCGCTCATCACGAAGCCGGCGAAGGCCTCGATGACATGACCGGCGGCCGAAGTGCCTTCATGGCCATGGGCGAGGATCAGGCGCGTCGAGGCGAGGTTCAGCGCCAGCCGGAACATGGTGACGATCAGCAGCACTGTCGGGAAGGCCGAGAATTCCAGCGGCTCCTCGATGAAGAGCGCGGTCATCAGCACCAGTACCGACAGGATGATCGACAGCGCCAGCATCAGGTCGAGCAGCAGCGCCGGCATCGGGAAGATGAGCACCACGAGGATGCCCATGACGCCGACGGCGAGGAACAGGTCGGGCCGGTTGAACAGCTTTGCGAGCGCTCCCCGGTCAGGAACGGTGAAGCCTTTGCCCTGCCCTGCCGTCACATCGGTCATCGACCGTTCCGCCCCACGCCCGTTGCCTGTCCATGACAGGACGCGCCCCGAAGCAGGACGCAGCTCGGCAATTCTTGCCGGGCCTATGGTGAACGATTGGTTAAACGGGTCTTCGGCAGCCTGTGCCCGAATGCGCCACCGGAACCTTATCGGCCGGGGACCGTTGCCTTCCGACGCCATCCGCATCGCCGCCGTGCCGCCATCTGCGCCGCGTCGGCCCGCCTTTCAAAGCGCCGCAAGAGCGCCGTTTCCATCCGGGGGCAACCCGTGCAGCAGACCCAGCTTCAGGGAACCGACCCCAGCATCGTCACCACGGATGTGCCCGCACGGCTCGACCGCCTGCCCTGGTCGCGCTTCCACACGCTCGTCGTCACCGCGCTCGGCATCACCTGGATCCTCGACGGACTCGAGGTCACGCTCGCCGGCTCGGTTTCGGGCGCGCTCAAGGAGAGCCCGGCCCTCAGGTTCACCAATACCGAGATCGGGCTTGCCGGCGCCGCCTATATCGCCGGCGCGGTGCTGGGCGCCGTGTTCTTCGGCTGGCTGACCGACCGGCTCGGCCGCAAGAAGCTCTTCACGATCACCGTGCTCGTCTATCTCGCGGCGACCGCGGCCACCGCCTTCTCCTGGAATGTCTGGAGCTTCATCCTCTTCCGCTTCCTGACAGGCATGGGCATCGGCGGCGAGTACACCGCGATCAACTCGACGATCCAGGAACTGATCCCGGCCCGCGTGCGCGGCTGGACCGATCTCGTCATCAACGGCTCGTTCTGGGTCGGCGCCGCCTTGGGCGCGCTCGGCTCCATCGTCTTGCTCGACCCCGCCTGGATCGATCCCGAATATGGCTGGCGCCTCGCCTTCTTCATCGGCGCGGCGCTCGGCCTGATCATCCTCTTCCTCAGGCAGTGGATCCCGGAAAGCCCGCGCTGGCTGATCAGCCATGGCCAGCCCGAGCGCGCCGCGGCAATCGTCGCCGATATCGAGCGCCGCGCCGGCTTCGTCGCACCTGCCGGCGAGGCCCTGCCGCTGACCCGCCTGCGCCCGCGCGCCGCGACACCGCTCGGCGAGGTCTTCCACGCGCTCTTCGTCGTCCATCGCGAGCGCGCGCTGGTCGGTCTCGCCCTGATGCTGTCGCAGGCCTTCTTCTACAACGCGATCTTCTTCACCTATGCGCTGATCCTGACCGACTTCTATGCCGTATCGTCGCAGAATATCGGCTGGTTCATCCTGCCCTTCGCCGCCGGCAATTTCCTCGGCCCCCTCCTGATCGGGCGGCTCTTCGACACCATCGGCCGCCGCATCATGATCGCCGCGACCTATGCCCTGTCGGGCCTGCTACTCACCGGCACGGGCTACCTGTTCTGGAAGGACTGGCTCACCGCCTCGCAGCTCACCCTGTGCTGGAGCGTCGTCTTCTTCTTCGCCTCGGCTGCCGCGAGTTCGGCCTATCTCACGGTCTCCGAGACCTTCCCGGTCGAGATGCGCGCGCTTGCCATCGCGATGTTCTATGCGATCGGCACCGGCGCGGGCGGCATCGCCGGCCCCTGGCTCTTCGGCATCCTCATCGATACCGGCTCGCGCGGCAGCGTCTTCGGCGGCTATCTGCTCGGCGCGTTCCTGATGCTGGCGGCGGCGGCCATCGCCGCGCGCTTCGCCTTTCCGGCCGAGCGCAAGCCGCTCGAAAGCGTGGCGCGGCCGCTCAACGCCGTCGACTGACGCCGGGGCCTTCCGTAACCATAGCGGGCGAAAACCGGTCGAATGGAACAAAGCATCATTTAAATGCATTATTCCTCGCCGACATTCCCTCTCTAAGAATGTCGTTGGAGATGTGGTGACAACAGTCTGGAGGCCGTCGTGGATAGACGCTCATTCCTGATGACATTGGTCGGTGGCTTCGCCGCGGCCGGCATGGGCGGAATCGCCGCAGCCGAGGCCGCACAGCCTAAACTGGTCCCGAAGCCGGACGCCGAGCCCGCCAAGGGCGAGGAGGCCGTGACCGCCGAGATGAAGGAGGCGCTCGACAAGACCGACGCCGAATTCAGCCAGTACTACTACTATCGCCGGCCGCGCTATTATGCCCGCCCGCGCTATTACGTGCGCCCGCGCTACTACTACCGCCCGCGCTATTATGCCCGGCCGCGCTACTATTATCGTCGGCGCTACTATTGATCGGCTCTCGGGTCAGGCTGCGCTGATGCGCGTCTGACCCGGCTCGGCCACCGTGATCCCGGCCGAGGTATATTCGCTAAGCTTGTTACGCAGCGTGCGGATCGAGATCCCCAGTATTTTGGCCGCATGCGTGCGGTTGCCGAGGCAGTGATCGAGAGTATCGAGGATCAACTCGCGCTCGACATCGGCAACGGTGTGCCCAACCAGCGAACGCGTCATCGCTTCCGCCGTCTGGGCGGCCCGCGCGGCCGGATCGCGCGACGGCGCCGGCGACAGCGCCTCCCCTTCCGGGCTGAGCACGGCCGAGGCCGCGATCTCGGTGCCGCTCGCCAGCAGCACCGCCCGGTGCATCGTGTTTTCCAGCTCGCGAACATTGCCGCGCCAGGCGCTGGTCAAAAGCAGCTTGCGCGCATCGGCCGCGATCGGCCGCGCCGGCAACCCATTCAGCTCGGCATATTTCCTGGCGAAGTGATCCGCCAGCACCAGGATGTCGGCCGGCCGCTCGCGCAGCGCCGGCAGGCGCAGATGCACGACGTTGAGGCGGTAGAGCAGGTCTTCGCGAAAGGAACCTTCCTTCACCGCATCGGCCAGATTGCGGTTCGAGGTCGCGATGATCCGGATATCGACCTTGACCGGCTGCGTGCCGCCGACGCGGTCGATCATGCGCTCCTGCAGCGCGCGCAGCAGCTTGGCCTGCAGGCGAACATCCATTTCCGAGATTTCGTCGAGCAGCAGCGTGCCGCCATTGGCCTCTTCGAACTTGCCGACGCGCCGCGCGATGGCGCCGGTGAAGGCGCCCTTCTCATGGCCGAACAGTTCCGACTCAAGCAGGTTGTCGGGAATAGCGGCGCAGTTCACCGCGACAAAGGGGCGGTCCTTACGGCCGGATTTCTGGTGCAGGTGACGCGCGATCACCTCCTTGCCGGTGCCGCTCTCGCCGGTGACCAGCACCGGTGCTTCCGAGCGCGCGATCTGCGTCGCCAGCTGCACCACGCGCTCCATCGCCGGGTCGCGCCAGATCAGGCTGGACTGGTCGGCGGCGACCGCTTCCAGCACCGCCGCGATCAGTTCCGGGTCAGGCGGCAGCGGCACGTATTCGCGCGCGCCGGCCTGGATCGCAGCCACCGCGGCGCGGGTATCGGTCGAGGTGCCGCAGGCGACGAGCGGCGTGCGGATGCGCTCGGCTTCCAGCGCCGCGACATATCCCGCGATCGGCTGGGCGACATCGACCATGAGCAGGTCGGCGCCCTTGGCGCGCAGCACGGCGAGCGTCTGGTCGACGCTTTCGGTATGGGTCACGGCCGCGCCATGGGACATGGCGATCTTGGCGGCTGCGATGATCTGTCCCTTGAGACCGCCGGCGATGATGAGGCGCATGGCTCAGGTCCTTCTGTTCGTCGATGTCATGGGGCGGGCCGTCACCGGTCCGCCTTGATGATTTCCGTCATGGTCACGCCGAGCCGGTCCTCGACGACGACGACCTCGCCGCGTGCCACCAATCGCTCGTTGACGAAGATGTCGATGGCCTCGCCGACGCGCCGGTCAAGTTCGAGCACGGCGCCCGGCACGATCTGCAGGAGATCGCCGACCGCGACCTTCGAGGAGCCCAGCACGGCAGAGACCGTCACCGGCACGTCGAAGACCTGTTCCAGGTCCTCGGCCGTCTTGATCGGCACCGGGCCCGAACGCGCCACCGACATCTCGCCCTGGTCGAAGGACAGATCGGCCTGGTTCAGCGGCGGCAGGTTGAGATCGTTCTCCTGGCTCATGGCTCAGACCTTCATGATTCCGCATGGCCATGGCCGAACACGCGCGAAACCGCCTGTTCGACCAGAGCCGTGAGTTGCTGGCTGTCGAGGACGAAGCCGCCCTCCGCCCATTCGATGCGCCCGTCGCCGGGCATGATGTCGGACTGTCCGAGCACGATCAGCTTGCCGGTGAAACCGTGCTCGGCCGCAAGCTTGCGGACCAGTTCCTCGGCGGCCTCGACCACGCTCTCATGTACGCGCAGCACCAGATGCGGCGCCGTGCGGGCGTGGGTCAGGCATTCGCGGATCGCGCCGGCCAACAGGGCCAGCGGCTTCTCGGCAAGCGCGGCGCCCGCCAGCGCCTTCGCCGTCACGACCGCGACATGGGCCGCATGTTCCTCGATCGCCGCCATGCGCGCGGCCTCCTGCGCGAAGAGCCGCTCGGCCGAACGCGCGAGCTGCCCAGTCAGGCCGACGAGCTGGGCCTGCGCCTCGCGATGCGCCTGCTCCTGCCCGGCATGGAAGCCTTCGGCCCGCGCCGCAGCGAGATCGGCCTCGCCGGCGGCCTTGCGGCTGCCTTCGCGGAAATCCGTCCCGAACAGGAATTTCTTCGCGGTGGTCATCAGTACACCAACTCGTCTTCGGCGCTGCCCTTCGACAGCACGATCTCGCCCTTGTCGGCGAGGTCCTTGGTCAATTGCACGAGCTTGGTCTGCGCCTCGTCGACCTCCTTGAGGCGCAAGGGACCCATGGTCTCCAGGTCGTCCTGCATGTTCTTGGAGGCGCGCTGCGACATGGCGCCGAAGAAGAAGTCGCGCATCGACTGGCTGGCGCCCTTGAGTGCGCGGGCCAGCGTTTCCTTGTCGGCCTGGCTCACCAGGGTCTGCAACCCGGCGGGGTCGAGCTTGCCGAGGTCCTCGAAGGTGAACATCAGGGCGCGGATGCGCTCCGCCGCATCCTGGTTCGAGGCATCCAATGCCGAAAGGAAGCGCAGCTCGGTCTGCCGGTCGAAGCCGTTGAATATCTCGGCCATCATCTCGTGCGGATCGCGGCGGCGCGTCTGGGTCAGGGTCGAGACGAACTCGGTGCGCAGCGTGTTCTCGATATGGTCGAGCGCTTCCTTCTGCACCGATTCCAGCCGCAGCATCCGCCCGACCACCTCGATCGAGAGCTCGTTGGGCAGGTTGCGCAGCACATTGGCGGCGTGCTCAGCCCGGATCTTCGACAGGATCACCGCGATGGTCTGCGGATATTCGTTCTTGAGGAAGTTCGCGAGCACCACGGCATCGATATTGCCGAGCTTCTGCCACATGTTGCGGCCGGCAGGCCCGCGGATCTCCTCCATGATCAGCGCGACCTGATCGGTCGGCAGGATCTTCTCGAGCAGTGAGATCGTGCGGTCGAACGAGCCCGTCACCGCGCCGGCGCTGGAGAGCTTGCCGACGAAATCGAGCATCAGGCGTTCGACTTCATCGGCATCGACCGTGCCGAGCTCGGCCATGGCGCGCGTGATGATCCGGATCTCGTCGTCGTCGAATTCCTGCCAGATCTTGCGGCCGTGCTCCTCGCCGAGCACGAGCAGGATGACGGCGGCGCGCTGCGGGCCGGTCATCTCGGCGATGGTGGTCACGCCGAAGCCGCCGCCTTCGATGGCATCCGGGAGACTGGAGTTCCGCGTCGCGACGGATCGGTTCTCGGCCATGTCTCAGCGCCCCGTCACGCGGCGGACTTCTCGTGGATCCAGCTGCGCAGCACCGCGACCGAGTCGGCCGGATTCTGCGAGACCAGAGCCCCGATCTTTTCCACGGACTGCGCCTTGAGCTGTCCCTTGACCTGGGCGATCGCCAGCATCCGCTCGGAGGGCGCCGCATCGACGTCGATGGGCAGCGGCTCGCCATCGGCACCGACCGTCAAGGCCCGCCCGCTGCCGGCCGGATCGCCGGTTTCGCCGGCGGGACCGGCCAGGACGGCGCCATTGCGCATGAAGGAGGGGATCGCGCGGACATTGCTGTTGTCAGCGGCCAGCACCTGCTTCAGCAGCGGGCGCACCACCGTCATCAGCACGATCACGGTGAGCAGCGAGATGACGGCAAGCTCGGCGAAGCGGATCAGGTCTTCCTTCGTGAAGGAGACAAGCTGCTGCAACAGCGTCTGCTCGGTGAGGTCGGCCGGCGGCGGCGGCGCTTCGGCGAAGCGCAGGTTGACCACCTCGACCTTGTCGCCACGGCCCTGGTCGAAACCGACGGCAGTGCGCACCAGCTCGCCGATGCGCTCCAGCTCCTCGTTGTTGCGCGGCTGGTAGGACACCTCGCCGGCCGGGCTGCGCGTGTAGTTGCCGTCGACGAGGACGGCGACGGAGAGCTTCCGGACGCGCCCACCTTCGAGAACCTCGGTGCGGGTCGTGCGCGAAATCTCGTAATTGGCGACTTCCTCGTTCTTCTGCGAGTTCTCGCGCTGGTTCTGCTGCGTGCCTTGCGTCTGCTGCGCGCCCGGCAATTCGTTGCCGACGGTGACCGTGCCGTTGCCGCCTTCGCTCGTGGTCGAGGCTTCCGTACGGTTCTGGCTGGAGCGCAGGACGCGGCTTTCCGGATCGTAGCTCTCGGAGCGGCTCTCGACCCGGTTGGTATCGAGCGCAGCCGAGACCTGGACCCGGGCCCGGCCATAACCGACGACGCTGGCGACGATGTCCTCGACCTGACCCTTGATGCGCTTCTCGATCGCGGTCTGGCGCTCCTCGATGCCGAGCCCGATCAGGCCCTGGTCGCTCTGGGCGCCATCGGCCAGGAGCCGGCCGCGCTCGTCGACGATCGAGACCCGCTCCGGCTTCAGGCCATCGACAGCCGAGGCGACGAGATGGCGCACGGCCCGGACCTGCGCGGCGTCGAGATCACCGGCGAGCTTGAGCGCGATCGAAGCGCGCGGCGGCTCGCGGTCGCGCTCGAACAGGCGCCGTTCCGGGATGACGAGATGGACGCGCGCGGCCTGCACCCGCCCGATCGAGCGGATGGTGCGCGAAAGCTCGCCTTCGAGCGCGCGCAGATGATTGATGTTCTGGACGAAGCTGGTCGAGGAGAAGGCGTCGCCCTTGTCGAAGATTTCGTAGCCGACGCCGCCGCCGGCCGGGATGCCCTTGCTGGCGAGGTCGAGCCGCAGGCGCGGCACGTCGGCCTTGGGCACCAGCACCGTCTGGCCGTCGCCGCGCAGCTCGTATTTGATGCCGCGCGCGTCGAGGTCCTTGAGGATCGCGCTCACGTCCTGGCTTCCCAGTTCCGAGAACAGCACACTCATCGCCGGCTGCGACATCCGGAGCATGACGAAACCGAAGAAGCCGACGAGCACCAGCGTGACGGCAAGCATGGCCGCCAGGCGCGCCGCGCCAAATTTGGCAAACTGCTCGATCAGGCCGTTCACGCCGCCATCCGTCCCACAGAATCGCAGGGGACGGCACACCTGTCCCGCCCCACTAGGCAAGTTTTTCCCGGTGCATGGTTAGCGGCTGGTTAATTTTTGGGTGCGGGTCGTTAAACTTTCTCGCCGGCCGTGTGGTGGAAACGCCAAAGGCGCCGGCCCTGCTGGGGCCGACGCCTTTGAAAAGAAACGGAAATATCTGCTTCTTACTGGCGGTAGTGCTGGATGCGGGTTGTCCGCAGGCCGGCGAGGCCGTGCTGGTCGATCGACATCTGCCAGCTCAGGAACTCATCGACGGTCAGCGTATAGCGCTGGCAGGCCTCTTCGAGGCTGAGCAGCCCGCCGCGCACGGCAGCCACCACCTCGGCCTTCCGCCGGATGACCCAGCGCCTGGTATTCATCGGGGGCAGGTCCGCGATCGTCAGCGGACTTCCGTCCGGTCCGATCACGTACTTCACCCGCGGTCGCAATGGCTCGGTCATGGTACTCTCACACAACTCAACAGAGCTACTGAGGGCAGCATAGGCGGGTGGTTTTAAGAATTGGCTAAAACGATCGCCTCGGATGTCCACGACTGATTCGCCCGCGGTCACTCGCCGCGGACCACGCTCTTGACCTTGTCGATCGGGATGCTGATCCCGCCGATCTTGAGCATCGGGATCGACGAGGTGAAATCGACGCCGTCGACCACGCCGCTGATCTGCGTCTTCGCCGTGATGGCGTCACCCGCCACGCTCTTGGCGTCGATCGTGACGGTGTACTCGCCGTCCGCCGCCTTGCTGCCCGTGGAGGTCGTGCCGTTCCAGCTATAGGTCTGATCGCCGGCGCTGAACGACCTGGTTTCCGTCTGGACCACGCTGCCCTTGGAATCCTTGATCGTGATCGTCGCGGTGCCCGCGGCGGGCATGGTGACCTTCCAGTCGGCCTTGCCATTGAGCAGCCGTGCCGTGGCGCCATCGGCCGTGACCGTCGAACCGATGAACCCGACCGCGTTGGTCGCTGTCCCCGCCGCGCTGAGGCTGAGCAGGGAGGCGAGCGTCTCGTTCGTCCTGAGCTGCTGCTCGACGCCGGCGAACTGCACGAGCTGCTGGGTGAACTGGTTGGTGTCGAGCGGGTCCAGCGGCGACTGGTTCTTGAGCTGCGTCGTCAGCAGCGTCAGGAACTGGTCGAAATTATTGGCAATGCCGGTCGTGGAACCGGTCACCGAGCTGTTGCTGGTGCCCGATGTACCGGATGTGCCTGATGTGCCGGAGACCGCCATGGCGCTTGTCCTCGTTCAGATGCTGAGATCGACGCCGCCGAGCCGGACGAAGCGGCGCTGCGGAACGGGGTCGATGGAAAGGGGAGCGTCCTCGGCCAGATCGGCGCCCTCGGGCTGGCGCGAGCGCTGCGGCGCCTCGTCCTGCTGGCGGTTCTGGCGGAAGGCCGATTGATCGGACGGATCGCGCAGGGTGATGTCGACGCCGGCGTCGGACGGCTTCAGGCCCGCCTGCTCGAAGGCGCGCTCCAGCGTGCGCGCGTCGCGCTGCAGGAGATGCAGGGTCTCGACCCGATCGACGACCAGCTTTGCGCTAACCTCGCCCTTGTCGGAGATCGACAGGCTGACATCGACGCGACCGAGTTCGTCCGGATCGAGCCGGATATCGAATTGCCGCGAGCCCGACATCGCGCGCAGGCCGATCTCGATCGGCACGACATGGATCGGCGTCGGCTGGCCGCTTGCCGTGCCTTGCCCCGGCGCACCGGGAGCGGCACCAGCCGCCACATTCGGATCGAACGGCTGGACCAGACGCTCATGCCCGGATTTCCCGGGCGCCTGCTGCAACAGGGTCGAAAGGTCGAACGGCGTCGCCGGCTGCTGCTGAAGCGTGTCGAGCGCCTTGACCTCGGCGGGCATCTGCGTGCCGTTGGCGGCCACAGGCTGGTCCACCTTGGCCAGTATTTCCGCAAGCTCTTTCACGCCCGGCCCGGCGGTTCCAACCGCCTGCACGCCCGGCGCGGCCTTGGTCTCGCCAGCGGCAGCGCCTGCGGCCGGTGCCTGTTCCGTCGCCGGCATGGCGATGACAGGCAACCCCGCGGCTGCGGCAGCGAATTGCGGCCGCGCATCCTTCTTCGCGCCGCCCTCGCTCGACATTGCCTCGACAGCCTCGCCCTCGGCGGCATCGACAGCCAGGAGCGGACCTTGCGGCAGCAACGCAGGCAGGACCATGACGGGGATGGGCGCGCCCGGGGACGGAACCTGAGCTTCGGGGACAGGAACCGGAGTTGCGGCCGCAGCCTCACCTTCGCCTGCGGCCTTGCTCTCTGTCTTTGAGCCGTCCTGCGTTTCGCCGGCAGCCTCGCCGGTTTCAGTCACCTTGCCTTCGCCAGAGGGCTTGGCCTGCGCGCCCATCTGGGCGGCGGTCATCGCGATCAGGAACGCGACCCCGCTCGCATCGGTCTTTGGCTCCTGCGGCGCGGCCGTGCCGGTCTGGACGGGGGAAGAGGTCGGAACGGCAGGCGAGGCCACGGCCTTCGAAGCCTCCAATTGCGCCTTCACCTTGGCCGGATCGATGACATGCTCCGCACCGGTCGCATCCTTGGCCGCGGCCGCTTCCGGCGAAGCCGTGCCCTTGCCGGCCGGCCCCGCCTTGCTGGCTCCGGCGGTCGCCGCCTCGGCTTCGGGCAGCGCAAAGACCTCGCCGCCCTCGCGCTGCTCGGTTTGACCGGCGCGCGACCGGGCAACCGGCGCTTCGGCTGGGGCCTGACTTGTGAACGCAGACTGGATCGGCATGAACGGTCCCGTGACGTGGGCAACAACGCGCCCGACCCGGTCCAGCAAGTTGCGAGCCAGAAACGCCCCTTGCTGAATCAAGGACTTACAACCATCTGACCGGAAGGACGGGCAATATGGACCCGGTCCGACACGCCCAGGCCGGCAGGATTTGCCGATCCTGCTGGCGGCATCGGAGCAAAGCCGGTATAGAGCCGGCAGACGCGCCGACGCCGCCTTTCGAGCCTCCCGAGCCAGCCACGACACAGCCGAGAATGACCGCGCCCCTCCGCAATTCCCTCGACATCGCCAAGCCGCCCGCGGCCACACGCGTCGTCGCGGCGATGTCCGGCGGCGTCGATTCCTCCGTGGTCGCAGCCCTGCTCAAGCGCGAGGGCTATGATGTCATCGGCGTCACGCTCCAGCTTTACGACCATGGCGCCGCTGTCCATCGCGCCGGCGCCTGCTGCGCCGGGCAGGACATTCACGACGCCCGCCGCGTCGCCGAGACAATCGGCATCCCCCATTACGTGCTCGATTACGAAAGCCGCTTCCGCGACGCGGTGATCGAGCGCTTCGCCGAGAGCTATCTCGCCGGCGAGACGCCGATCCCCTGCGTCGAGTGCAACCGGACCGTGAAGTTCCGCGACCTGCTCGATCTCGCCAAGGAGCTTGGCGCCGACGCGCTGGCGACCGGCCACTACGTGCTCAGCCGCGATCTCGGCAACGGTCATCGCGGCCTGTTCCGCGCCGCCGATGCCAGCCGCGACCAGAGCTATTTCCTCTATGCCACGACGCAGGAGCAGCTCGACCTGCTGCGCTTCCCGCTCGGCCATATCGACAAGGCGCAGACCCGTGCGCTCGCGGCCGAGCTCGGCCTCGCCATCGCCGACAAGCCCGACAGCCAGGACATCTGCTTCGTCCCGAACGGCCGCTATGCCGATGTCATCGAGCGCCTGAAGCCCGGCGCGGCCCGCCCCGGCGACATCGTCCATCTCGACGGCCGCATCCTCGGCCATCATGACGGCGTGCTCCATTACACGGTCGGCCAGCGCAAGGGCCTCGGCATCAGCGCCAGCGAGCCGCTCTATGTGCTGCGCCTCGACGCCGACGAGGCCCGCGTCATCGTCGGCCCGCGCGAGGCGCTGAGCGTGCGCGAGGTTCGCCTGCGCGACCTCAACTGGCTGGGCGAGACGTCGCTCGACGCCCTGCCGCCGGAAGGGCTCGACGTCGCCGTGCGCGTCCGCTCGACCCGCGCTCCCCGCGAGGCCCGCCTCTTCCGCGACGAGGACGGCCTGCGCATCGAGCTCGCCAGCGACGAGGAAGGCGTGTCGCCGGGCCAGGCCTGCGTGATCTATGCCGATGCCGGCCCCGGCTCCCGCGTCCTTGGCGGCGGCACCATCCTGCGGCGCCCCCTCGCCTTGCCGGCCGCATCCGCGCCGGCCGCCCTCGCCCTGTCCTGATCGCTCAGGCCCGCTCTTCCGCTCGGATTCCCCATCATGCCGGTGACTTACGACCTCGACGGCCAGAAGCGCGTCTACGCGACCTGGGCCAAGTTCTACGACCGGATCTACCAGAACATGCTGGCGCGCCCGCAGCGCGAGGCGGTGGAAGCAGCCTGCGCCTGCGGCCCGGACATCCTCGAGATCGGCGTCGGCACCGGTCTCACCCTGCCCTATTTCACGCCGAGCTCGAGGGTGCTGGGCGCCGATCTCTCGCTCGACATGCTCAGGGTCGCCCATCGCAAGGTGGTGAACCAGAAGCTCGACCATGTCCGTGGCCTGATGGTGATGGATGCCTGCCGGCTGGGCTTCGGCGACGAGCGTTTCGATGCCGTCACCGCGCAATTCGTGATCACGCTCGTGCCGAATCCCGAGCAGGCTCTGGCCGAGATGGACCGCGTGCTGAAGCCGGGCGGCGAGATCATCATCTCCAGCCGCCTCGTCGACGATGGCGGCATGCTGGCGCCGTTCTGGAGCGCGGTCGCACCGCTCTCGAAGGCTGTCGGCTGGAGCTCCGACTTCAAGGTCAGCCGCCTGACCGACTGGGCGAAGGCGACGGGCCGCTATGAGACCGTCCATGTCGGGCGCGGCTATTTCAAGGTCGTCCGGCTGCGCAAGCGCGCCTCTGTTGACAAGAGCTGAGCGCAAGGCTTGACGAGGCCGGGTCGCGGCGCCTATATCGCGCCTCGACGACGAGCCGGCTTGCCGGCTTCGACCCTGTGGCGGGGTAGCTCAGCTGGTTAGAGCAGCGGAATCATAATCCGCGTGTCGGGGGTTCAAGTCCCTCTCCCGCTACCACTTCTTTTCTTGAACCTCCGATCGCGTTCAAGACTCTGAAATCAATCGAATTTTGGAAAGCGTCCCGCGCCTGCGGATTGTGAGATATCTCACGGGGATGTCTCACACCGATTCCTCTCGTTTCCGAGGCTTCGCGTGCCCGCTCGTCCCACCTCTCCCGCCGTGAAGGCGGCCGCTATTATCTCCAAATGCGACTGCGGACGTTCAGTCCCCGCTTACCCAGTCGCTTAGTCCGATTTTCATTGGGAACCAGCGACTATGCGCTTGCCCGCCACCTTCTGGCGGATCGGATGACATGGCTTATACCCTTGCAGACGTCGCAGAGCGATCAACAGCGCTATCAGCCGTCTGCTCGCGGACTGCTGGAATTTCCTGATCTTGCTGTTGACGGGCATGCGTCCCGGCGAGGTCGCGCCCCTCAAGATCACCGACATAAAGCAGACCGACGATTACGCCTATATCGACCAGCGCCCCTTCGATGCCAGCCGCGAGCGTGTGAGCCGGGCTGAGACGCGTCAACTCAAAACGAGCAACTCGGCCAGGATCGTGCCGCTGCACCCTCTTCTGATCGATCTGGGCCTGCTCGACCATCGTGATCACATGCAAGAAATCGGCGAACCGCGGCTGTTCCCCGACGTCGAGAACTACACCAAGAAGGATGGGCGCGAGCGGTGGAGCCAGGCCAACACCAAAAGCTGGCAATATCTGAAGAGCAAAGGCGTCATACCCGGCAGGACGTGACGCTCTATAGCACGCGCCACACCATGGCGGACATGATCGATCAGCTGAAATTGTCCGATCGAACCCGGAACCGGGTCCTCGGCCATGCCGGCACGGCTGGAGCCGGAGGCCGTTATGGCCGCAACAGCCTGCTGTCAGAAGCAGATCTCAGCCAGATTACCGGCATAACGAGCCCTTGATCGACGAGATGCGTGCCATTCTGATGGAGGCCAAAGCCAAAGCCGACATGGGAGAGCTACAGCTTCTAAGGCCGGAAGCACCACTGCCGCGAAAAGCGTCAGGCAAAAAATGCTTCACGCCAAGGTTGGGAGAGGGCTGACAGGCGCTAACGCCTAGCAGCGCTTCGCCAACACGCTCGCGCCGCACAATCACGTGGGATGTTTCGGGCCGCTATTTCGAACCGCTTCCGAACGCCCTGAACTAGGCCATGACTGAGAACCGACCAGTTCGGACGGCGACCCTACCTGCGAGAGCAGAATCTCTCGCAGGTAGACCGCGTGTTGGGTGGCATGAAGCCGATCAGGACCGGGGAAGTGCTTCGACGTACCCTTTCCCAGCGACTTGTAGCTGACCAGGCGGGTCTGGGTGGCGGGATCCGTCACCCATTCGTGGATGATGACTTCAGCGATCCGGATGAGGCGGTCGGCGTCATCTGATTTCGGCCGGAAGAAGAAGAAGAACTCTTTGGCCTCGCTCCAGCGGACGCTGTCGCCGAAGCGATAGGCGATCCGGCGCGCAAATTCAGCCGGCGTGCGGCCGATCTGTGCGCAATGCACACTGGCGTCCTTCGTTTGATCACGATCTCCTTGTTCATCGAATGGCCCGGCCAGCCGCAGGCCGGGCCACCGGCCTTCATGCGTCAGAACATGTGGAAAGGCGGCTTGGCATCATCGGGCAACAGCGCCTTATAGGGCGTCCGGATGAGGCGCTCCTGGAAATCGGCCTTGGCCTGTTCCAGCAAACCCGGTTCGGCGAGCACGTCCACGGCGACACCTGCCATGACCTTCGCGACGTGAACCATGCCCTTGTGAGCCAGCGGCGACTGCCCATGGGCCGTCAACTGCCAGGAGTGGCCTGGCGTGCCGATCGTATAGGTCGCGCCGCGCGCCTGGACCGTCGGCACCGCCCAGGAGACGTCGCCGACATCGGTCGAACCCATCATCCGCGGCCCCGGCACCTCCTTGGGCGCGATCGCATTGCACAGAGGGAAATCCGTCATCGGCAATCCCGAGCGGCGGAAGGCGCTTTCGACATGCGCGGGCGTCACCGTCTTCTGCATCTGCCTGGCGAAGGCCACGTCTTCCGCATCGAAAGGCGGCGGGCCAAGTCGGTCGAAATTACGCTGCATTGCATCTTCCAGCGGCGTGTTGGCCAGCAAGCTGCTCATTGCGCTGACGACCTCATTGGTGACGGTGGTTTCCGTCATCAGCGCCGCGCCTTCGGCGATCTTCCGGACGCGGGCGAGGAGTTCATGGACCTGGGAGACCATCGTCGCGCGCACGACGTAGCGTAGCTTGGCCTTGGCCTGCACGACATTCGGCGCGATGCCGCCTGCATCCAGATAGGCATAGTGGATGCGGGCATCGCTCGGTATGTGCTCGCGCATGTAGTTGACGCCGACATTCATCAGCTCGGCGGCATCGAGTGCCGAACGGCCGAGATGCGGCGCGGCAGCGGCATGGCTGGCGCGGCCGGAGAACTCGAAGTCGATCGTCGTGTTGGCAAGGGATATGGCTGCCGTCACCGCCGCGAAATCGGCCGGATGCCAGGAGATCGCGATGTCGACATCCTTGAAGGCGCCTTCCTTGACCATGAACGCCTTGCCCGCTCCGCCTTCCTCGGCCGGGCAGCCATAATATCGGACGCGGCCCTTGAGCCCACGCTCCGCGAGGAAATCCTTCACCGCCGCTGCCGCCAGCATGGCACCGGCCCCGAGCAGGTTATGGCCGCAGCCATGGCCTGCCGGCTGGTTTGGAAGTGGCTGGTGCTCGGAAATCCCAGGGGCTTGCGATAGCTCCGGCAGCGCATCGTATTCGCCAAGTATGGCGATCACCGGGCCGTCTTCTCCCGCCTCGCCCATGACCGCCGTCGGCAAGCCGGCAATGCCCGTCTCCACGCGAAATCCCTCGCGCCGAAGCTGCTCGGCATGAGCTGCAGCTGACTTGACCTCCCGGTAGTTGAGCTCGGGCATTTCAAAGACGCGGTCGCTCAACTCGATATAGTCAGCTTGCTTGGAATCGACGATCGTCCAAATCTTATCGGTATTCTGCACAGCCATCTCCCGAGGTGGCATCCGCGCCATAGAGGCCGCCGAAGGTCGCGGGCGCCACGATCGCCAGGTGTCGGCAGCCCCAGCGTCGAGAGGCTACTACACGGCGGGCGGCAGAACGGCTGAATTTTGGCCCGAAGATTCGGCGATTATTGCAGATTGAGTTTTGCTGACGCGCTCCGAGACACACGATGTTTGCCTTTGTGCGCTCCCGCTTCGCTGCGCCCTTCAGCGCCATGTTGAGGAACCGGGCACTGCGGATCGCTGCGTAGCAACGAGCTGCACTGGCGCAATCTGCAAGCCGCTTAAAATCTTACAAAAGGCTTGTGAAATCTCAGGAAGCGAGCCAAGCTTCGGATCATGCTCGATGCAAGCTCCCCTTTCCTTCCTGCTCCTCATGCCGAGGCGCTGCTCGATGTCGCCAGCCGCCGGCTGCGCACGGCTGTCGTCTCCTGCGAGCTCACGCCCGGTGACTTCGTCCATGAGGCGGCCCTCGCCGAGCGCTTCGGGCTGGGCCGCGCCAGCGTTCGTGTCGCGCTGACCGAGTTGGCAGCGGGTCGCTTTGTCAGCCGGCATGCCCGGCAGGGCTGGCGGATTGCGCCGATCGACGGTGCGCTGATCGGAGCGGTGATCGACGGGCGTCGCCGGCTCGAGCCTACCTTGGCAGCGCACAGGCTGGCAGAGCCCGCGCTCTCCACGGCAACTGCGCTGCTCGGGATGATCCGGTCGGTATCGGGGCGGACCGAACTCGCAGCGCTTGCTACGGCCCGCGCCGCCGAGCGCCAACTGCGCAACCTGCTTGCTGCCGGCGCGGGCGTCTTCGCCAGCGATTGGCTCGGCGAGATCTGGGATCATTCGGACCGGATCGTGCGGATGCTCGACCTCAGCGGCCACGCCATCCCCTCTGCGGATCTCGGCGAGCTGGTCGCCGCGCTCGGCGCGGGCGACGGCGATCTCGCCAGGCGAGCGGTCGAACGCGACCAAAAGCACTTCGCCGACGCGATCGCCCACGGCTTTCTGGCGATGTCGGCGCAGCCCGCTCGCCCGCAAGCGCGTTCCGCCCGCCGAGGCCGCGCCACCCAGTCGCCGCTTGTCACAGCCGATCGGCCGATCCCCCCGTCGAAGGAGAAGCAGTCATGACCGTTGCCTGGCGAAACTATCCTCTCGCCGCGGCCTGTGCCGCGATCTTCGCTTTGGGGAGCGTCGCTCCCGCTCAAGCCTCCAAAGAGCGCTTCGTGGTCGACCTCGTCAACGAGCCTTCCTCGCTGGACCCGCAGGTTCAATGGAACCCCGATAGCTACTACGTCTACCGAAACATCTTCGACAATCTCGTCACCCGCGACGACAAGGGCGAGATCGTCCCGCAGGTGGCGACCTCCTGGAAATACCTGTCCGACAACGAGATCGAGTTCGAGCTTCGGTCCGACATCGCTTTCCATGACGGCTCGAAGCTGACCGCGGACGATGTCGTCTTCAGCGTCAAGCGCATAACCGATCCCAAGTTCGGCAGCCCCCAACTCGGCCAGTTCGACAAGATCACTGATGCCGCCGCACTCTCGCCGACACGGGTCAAGCTGACGACCAACGGCCCCTATCCCGCCTTGCTGGCGCAGCTCGTCAAGCTCTCGATCGTGCCCAAGGCCGTCGTCGAGGCGGTGGGCAAGGACGCCTTCAACCTGAAGCCGGTCGGCAGCGGGCCGTACAAGTTCGAGGGCTGGCAGCGCGGCGTTGCAGTGACGCTCTCGCGCAACGATGCCTATTGGGGCACGAAGGGGCCGTTTCCGAGCGTGATCTTCCGGGCCGTGCCTGACAGCGCCACCCGTCTTGCCAATCTCCAGGCGGGCACCAGCGATCTCGGCGTCACGCTCGACAGCGACCAGGCGGCGCAGCTCAAGACTGCGGCGAAGGCCAAACCGCTGACAGGCCTGACCGAGCGTGTCGCCTATCTGCGCCTGAACACGACCAAGGCGCCTTTCGACAACGTCAAGGTGCGCCAGGCCGCCGCTCTCGCCATCGACAAGGAGGGGCTGGTCGATGGGTTGCTCGGCGGCTTCGACAAGCCTGTGGGACAGTTGCTGACGCCGGCGATCTTCGGCTGGATCGACGGTCTGTCCGGCCCGAAACACGACCTCGCCAAGGCGAAGGCCCTGGTCGCCGAAGCCGGCCCTGCGGCGAAGGCCGAAATCGAGCTTTCGACGGCACCCGTCTTTGACCAGCGCATCGTCCAGGCCGTGCAGCAGCAGCTCGGCGATGCCGGGCTCAACGTCAAGATCGCGATGTCGGATATGGCGAGCTATCTGAAGCGTGCGCAGGCCGGGCCGGAAGGCACCTCGACGCTCAGCTTCGGGCGCTGGTCCTGCGCCTGCCAGGATGCTGACGGCGTGCTCTTTCCGCTGCTGCACAAGAGCAGCGGCTGGTCGGCCTACCGCAATCCCAAGACGGACGCCCTGCTGGAAGAGGCCCGCCAGACCCTCGACAAGGACAAGCGCCTCGCCGCTTACAAGCAGGTCCATGAGATCGTGGCCGCCGAGGCGCCGGTGATCCCGCTCTATCAGGCGGTCGTGATCTATGGCGCGACCAAGAACCTGAATTTCACGCCGACGCCGAACGAAAGCATGTTCCTGAACCGGATGAGCTGGAACGACTGAGCCGTAACGGCCGCCAGCAGCCCTGCAAGCCCAAGGCGCCGGGAGGAGACCGGGCGCTGCCAACCAAAAAGGGGAATGACTGATGACGCGAACACGCCGAATGCTCGCAAGCGCGCTGCTCGCCGCTTCCCTGTCGCTACCGGGGGGCGCGGCCTTCGCCGCCAAGGAACGCCTGACGATCGACCTCGTCGGCGAACCGAACTCGCTCGACCCGCATGTCCAGTGGAACCCGGACAGTTACTACGTCTACCGCAACATCTTCGACAATCTCGTTACACGCGACGACAGGGGGGTGATCGCTCCGCAGGTCGCAACTTCGTGGAAGCAACTTTCCGACACGAAGATCCAGTTCCAGCTGCGCGACGACATCACCTTCCATGACGGCTCTAAGCTGACCGCCGACGACGTCGTCTTCAGCGTCAAGCGCATCACCGATCCGAAGTTCGCCAGCCCGCAACTCGGCCAGTTCGACAAGATCATCGACGCCGTCGCAGACGATGCCAAAACGGTGACGCTGACCACGCAGGGTGCCTATCCGGCCCTGCTCGCGCAGCTCGTCAAGCTCTCGGTCGTACCGAAGAAGGTCGTCGAGGCCGTAGGCAAGGATGCCTTCAATCTGGCGCCGGTCGGCAGCGGCCCCTACAAGTTCGGCGCGTGGCAGCGCGGCGTGTCCGTGACGCTCAACCGCAACGACGCCTATTGGGGCACCAAGGCAGCGTTCCCGAGCGTCGTCTTCCGCGCGATTCCCGATGCCGCGACGCGCGTCGCCAATCTGATGGCCGGCGCCTCGGACCTCGCCGCCAATCTCGATGGCGATCTCGCCGCCCAGCTCAAGACCTCGCAGCGCGCCAAGCCCGTGCCGGTGCTGACCGAGCGCGTCGCCTATCTCGCGATGAACGTTCAGAAGGAGCCGCTGAACGATCCGCGCGTCCGCCGCGCCATCGCCCAGGCGATCGACAAGCAAGCCATCACCGACGGCGTGCTCGGCGGCACCGAGAAGCCGCTGGCCCAGATGCTCTCGCCTGCGCATGAGGGCTTCGTCGAGGGGATCAAGGATCTGCCCTTCGATCTCGCCAAGGCCAAGGCGGAGCTTGCGGCGGTCGGCCCCAAGGCCAAGCAGGAGATCGCCCTGGTCACCGCGCCGGTCTACGACCAGCGCGTCGTTCAGGCCCTGCAGCAGATGCTGGTCGATGCCGGCCTCAGCGTGAAGATCGAGATGACCGACATGGGCTCCTGGCTCAAGCGCATGCAGAGTGGCCCCGATTCCATCCCCGTGATGGCGTTCAGCCGCTGGTCCTGCGGCTGCCAGGACGCGGACGGCGTGCTGTTCCCGATTCTGCACAGCGCCAGCGGCTGGGCCAACGCCAAGGATAAGACGATCGAGGAAGCGCTTGAAACCGGGCGCCAGACACTCGATCCGGCCAAGCGTCTCGCCGCATACAAGACCGTGCACGAACGCATCGCCAGCGAGTACTTCGTGATCCCGCTCTATCAGGCGGCACAGATGTACGGCACGTCCAAGAACCTCGTTTGGACCCCCACGCCCAATGAAAGCATCTTCGTCAACCGTATGAGCTGGAAGGACTGACGCGGCGTGGTCGGCTTCCTCCTCCAGCGCGCCGGGCAGGCGTTCGTCACGATCTTCGGCGTGGCGACGCTGATCTTCTTCGTCCAGCGGCTGACGGGGGATCCGACCTATCTCCTCGTGCCGGAAACCGCTACGCAAGCCGATATCGAAGCCCTGCGCCACGCGCTGGGCTTCGACCGGCCGCTGATCGTCCAGTATCTCGGCTTCCTTGCCGATCTCGCCCGTTTCGATCTCGGCCAGTCTGTGGTGCAGCGCGTGCCGGTGATCGACATCATCGCCTCGCGCCTGCCCTACACGCTGATGCTCGCGGGCGGGGCGCTGACGGTCGCCTGCGGCATCGGCATACCCATCGGAATCCTGCTCGCATTGTTCCGCGACAGCGCCGCGGCAAAGGCGGCCGCCGGCTTCGTGCTCGCGGCCCAGAGCATGCCGACCTTCTGGAGCGGCATCCTTCTGATCCTGCTCTTTGCCGTGACCCTCGGCTGGCTGCCGCCGTCTTCGACGGGCGGCTTCTCGCACCTGATCATGCCGTCCATTGCGCTCGGCCTGCTTTCGATGGCGACCTTCGCCCGGATCACGCGGGCGGCGCTGATCGAGGAGTTCACGCGCGACTATGTCCGCACGGCCCGCGCAAGAGGTGTCGGTCCGGTGCGCATTCTGCTGCGGCATGTCGCGAAGAACGCGGCGATTCCCATCATCACCGTCGCCGCGCTCGAAATCTCGAACCTGCTGGCCGGCGCGGTCATCGTCGAGACGGTGTTTGCCTGGCCCGGCCTCGGCCAGGTTACGGTTCAGGCCATCCTCGCACGCGACTTCCTGGTCGTGCAGGGCGTCGTCATGCTGGGGGCCCTGGTCACGATCGGGCTCAATCTGCTCTCGGATTTCCTCTACAGCGTCGTCGACCCGCGCATCGCATTGGGGGGCGGACGATGAGCGCTCCGGCTGTTTCGCCGTCCCGCCGGCGCTTCCCACTGAAACGCTGGTGGCCGATCGCCATTCTCGCGGTCTTCGTCCTGACGGCGATCTGCGCGCCCCTGCTGGCTCCCTATGATCCGAATGCCCAGAACCTCGTCGGGCGGCTGAAGCCACCGGGCACGGTTTCGCGCAGCTTCTACTACTGGCTCGGCTCTGACGAACTCGGCCGCGATCTCCTCAGCCGGATCATCTACGGCACGCGCGTCTCGCTGCTCGTCGCCGTGCTCTCCGTCCTGCTCTCCGGAGCGTTCGGAACCGCGCTCGGGCTGATCGCCGGCTATCGGCGCGGTTGGGTCGAGATTGCGGTGATGCGCATCGCCGACGTGTTCCTGTCCATCCCGGCGGTGCTTCTCGCCATCATCACCGTCGCGGTGCTGGGGCCCAGCCTGGTCAATGTCGTCCTCGTGCTCGCCCTCACGCGCTGGCCGCGCTATGCCCGCGTCGCACATGCGCAAACATTGGCGACGGCCGGCATGGCCTATGTCGAGAACGCGGTGCTCTCGGGCGCCGGCAATGCGCGAATTCTCTTCCTGCACATCCTGCCCAACATCGCGGGCACGCTTATCGTCGTTGCGACCCTGGAGTTCGGCCTGATGGTCCTGTTCGAGGCTGGGCTCTCCTTCCTCGGCCTCGGCGTTCAGCCGCCGACCGCGAGCTGGGGCTCGATGCTCTCCACCGGCCGCAATTACGTCGCTACCGCCTGGTGGGTCGCGACGCTGCCCGGACTTTGCCTGTTCGCGCTGGTGCTCACCGTCAACCTGACTGGCGATGCCGTGCGCGATCGCCTTGACCCCCATTTTCGCTAAGGATCGCACCATGTTCGACGACATCAAGGGCAAGCGCGCGCTCGTCACCGGGGCTTGCGGCGTGATCGGGAAATGGATCACCGAGACGCTGCACGAGGCCGGCGCCACGCTGGCGCTCACCGACGCCAAGGAAGGCGAGCTCGAAGCCTTCGCCAGGACGCTGGACCTCGGCGGCGATAGCTTCGTCAAGGCCGCCGATCTCACCGACGAGGCTTCGATCAAGGCGCTGACGGAAGAAATCGGCAAGCGCTGGGGCGCCGCCGACATCCTCGTCAACAATGCCGGAATCTATCCCAGCGCCTTCCTGCTCGACACGTCCACGGAGGAGTTCGACCGCATCTTCTCGATCAACCTGCGCGCGCCTTTCATCCTGAACCGGGAGCTGGCGACGCAGATGGTTCGCAAGGGCGTCAAGGGCTCGATCATCAACATCTCCTCGGGTGCCTCGCGCAAGATGCGACGGACTGCTGCCGTCTACTCCACCTCGAAGACGGCGCTCGACCGCCTGACCAAGGGCTTTGGCGTGGAGTTGGCCGAATACGGTATCCGCGTGAACGCGCTCGAGCCCGGCTTCGCGGCCGGCAGCACGGTCAGCAGCCTGACGCAGGCGCATATCCAGAGCACGATCTCACAGATTCCGCTGGGGCGGCCGTCTTCACGCGCGGATGTCGGTAATGCGTTGCTTTACCTCGCCAGCGACGCGTCATCCTATGTCACTGGCGCGACGCTGACGGTTGATGGCGGCAACTCGATCGGCTCTCTCGTGGTCCATCAGGACAAGAAGAGCGCGCTGTAAGAGGACTGCCATGAACCAGGTCATGCCTCCGCTCGCGCCGGCACGTTTTCCCGTCTCCGCCTATGAATGGCCGCAGGGCAAGAGCGGCGCCTTCTGCTTCAGCGTCGATGTCGATGCCGAGAGTCCCTATCAATGGAGCCTCGCGACTGACGCCCCGCAGACGCTCGGCCAGATCGAGCAGCGTCTGTTCGGGCCGCGTATCGGGATCTGGCGGATCCTCGACCTGCTCGACCGCTACGGCATCAAGGCGACGATGTTCGTGCCGGGGCTCGTTGCCAGGAACCATCCGGAGCTGCTGCCGGCCTTCGTCGCGCGCGGTCATGAGGTTGGATTGCACGGCTATTTCCACGAGCTCGCCACCGAAGCAGGCCCGGAGGAATTCGCCCGCGCGCTCGACGAATCGCTGGCGCTGTTCAAGAGTCAGGCTGGCATCGTGCCCAAAGGCTTCCGCTCGCCGGCCTGGGAGATGACGCCGTTCATGCTGGCCGAGGTCAAGCGTCGGGGCCTCTACGATTCCTCGCTGATGGGTTTCGACCACCCCTACACGATCGACGGCGTCACGCAGGTACCGGTGCTCTGGGCCGTCGACGACGCGATCTATTTCCGCTTTACCGGCAGCCCGACCGATCGCGCACCGCCGTCGCCGCAAGGCGGCATCCTCGAAGCCTGGCTCGACGAATGGCACGTGCTCCACCGCGAAGGCCGCATGATGATGCTGACGATCCATGACTGGATTTCCGGAAGGGCCGGCCGTGTCCGCATGCTGGAAAAGCTGCTCGACGTGATCACGACCTCGCCGGGAACCTGGATCGCGACCGTCGGCGAACTCGCGGCGCATCATGCCGCCAGCGACAATGCCGCGCGCTTCAGTGTGTCGATGCGACTGCCGGAAGCGAGCGCCCCCCATCGCTTCAAGGCGCCGCGCTGATGCAGACCTTCAGCATCCGGAGGCCGGCCGTGCATTCGGCGCATGGTCTCGTTGCCGCCCAGAATAGTCATGCGGCGCAGGCCGGGGCGGATGTTCTCTCGCGCGGCGGCAACGCCATGGACGCGGCTGTCGTGGCCGCGCTGGTGCTGAGCACCGTCGAGCCCTGGCTCTCGGGTATCGGCGGCGGCGGTTTCCTCGTCCATGCCGACGGCCGGACCGGCGCGACCGAGACGCTCGACTTCAACGTGCGCTCCGCCGCGGGGCTCGACCCGGCGGATTATCCGCTGGCCGATGCGCAGGCCGGCAACTGGTTCAGCTGGCCCTCGGTGGTCGGGGACCGCAACGTCTCCGGCTATGGCGCGATCTGCGTGCCCGGCGCGATCGCAGGCCTCGCCGCCGCGCTGGAACGCCATGGCTCGATCTCCTGGGAAGAAGCGCTGCAGCCCGCGATCGAGCATGCCGAACGCGGCCTGGAAATCGACTGGTTCGCCGCGCTCTGCATTGCGATCGAGGCCCCGGGCCTTGCGCGCGATCCGACGCTGTCGGCGATCTTGCTTGATGACGGCCATGGCCCGAAGGCCGGCGCCGACACACAGCGCTTCAAGCCGATGACGCTCAAGGCCAAGCTGCTGAGGCGGCTCGCCAAGGCGGGAGCGTGCGATTTTTATGAAGGCGAGAGCGCCACATCCATCGCCGCCGACCTTGAAGCAGGCGGTTCGCCGCTGCGCGCCCGTGATCTGGCCGCCTACGACGTGGTCTGGGCGCCGGCTCTGACCGGCCGCTATCGCGATTTCCACATCGCCGCGGTGCCGGGCCTCAGCGGTGGCCCGACCTTCTTCGACGCCGCGCAGCGCCTCGCCGACGGGCCGCTGTCACGCGAGACATCGGCAGCCCAGGCTGCCCTGCTCTACGCGACCGCCATCCGCGCAGCCTATGAAAAGCGGCTCAACACGCTCGGCCACGCCGCGACGCCGGAAGCCGGCTGCACCTCCCATGTCAGCGTGGTCGACCGCACTGGCACGATGGTCTCGCTCACCAACACGCTGCTTTCGCGCTTCGGCGCAAAAGTCGCGCTGCCGCAGAGCGGCATCATCATGAACAACGGCATGATGTGGTTCGATCCGCGCCCCGGCCAGCCCAACAGTATCGCGGCGGGCAGGAAGCCGCTCGCCAATATGTGCCCGCTCGTGCTCAGCCAGGGCGGCCGCCCCGTGCTTGCCATCGGCGCTGCCGGCGGGCGCACGATCTTCCCGACGGTTCTGCAGCTGATCTCGGGCCTAGCCGATTTCGGCCTGTCGCTCGAGGAGGCGTTTCACCGCCCGCGCATCGATGCCTCGACCCCGCGCATCAAGATCGACGCGCGCGCCGAGGCGGACGTCGCGGCGACCGTGGCGGGTGCGTTCCCGGTCGAGATCGTCGAGGACACGCTCTATCCCGTGAACTTCTCGATTCCCTCCGCCGTGATGGCCTCCAAGCGCGGCTTCATCGGGATGGCGCATCCGACCAGTCCGTGGGCTGCAGTGGTTGCGGCCGCGTCATAGTATCCCGGGCATTCTCCTTTGGGGTCCAAGGCCACTATTGACGTATCTTGCAAGCGTCAGCTTGCGAGGAGGAGCCGAGTTCCTGCTTTGCGTGCCAGGCTAGGATTGTCTCGGAGGGCTTCGGCCAGGACTGCAAAGAAGGCGTCGTCGTTGGTCTCAAGACGCCGACGATAGCACGGCGCAGGCGGAGAGGACGACGACAGCCATCGGCCTCGAAGCTGTCGGGGATCGCCGCCATCGTCTCGACGAGCGCTGTGTCGTCGATGCTGGTGGTCGGCTTGTCGGAACTGGTCGAGCGCGCGATCCCCATCAGCCGCCGACCCCACTCGGCCCTCTGCAACATCACGCCCGTCGAGCTCGCCCTCAAACCCATGCTGGAAAAGCAAGACGCCTGAGGCCGGAGATGATTGATCTGAGCCCTTAAAACTGGACCGCTTTGGGTTAGAGTTTTCCGCGTCGTTTCCCTTGGGCTGGGAGGAGCGGAAGACGATGAAGGATTCGAAGTTCTCGGACGCCCAGAAGGCGTTCATCCTGAAGCAGGGCGCGGACGGGATTCCGGTGGCGGAGATCTGCCGGCGGGCCGGAATCAGCCAGGCGACCTACTTCAACTGGAAGAAGAAGTACGAGGGGCTTCTGCCGGCCGAGATGCGCCGGCTGAAGCAGCTTGAGGACGAGAACGCGAAGCTGCGCAAGCTCGTCGCCGATCTCGCGCTGGACCGCGAGATGCTGCAGGACGTGATCCGCCGAAAGCTCTGAGGCCTGGTCGCAAGCGCGAGCTCGTCGGCGTGATGTGTGGCGAATGGCAGGTGTCGATCCGGCGGGCCTGTGCGGTCCTGGAGCTCGACACGTCGAGCTACCACTACAAATCGTGCCGGCCCGACCAGGCCCCCTTGGCTGCCCGGATCAAAGCAATCTGCGAGACCCGCATTCGCTATGGCTATCGTCGTGTCGACGTGCTGCTGCGGCACGAGGGCGAGGGCTGGCATGTCAATCAGAAGCGGATTCGAAGGATCTACAATGAGTTAGGCTTGCAGCTCAGGAACAAGACGCCCAAACGCCGGGTCAAGGCGAAGCTGCGCGAGGATCGCGCCCCGGCGACACGGCCGAACGATGTCTGGGCGATGGACTTCGTCCATGACCAGCTCGCCACGGGGCGCAAGATCCGGGTTCTGACGGTGGTCGACACCTTCTCGCGCTTCTCGCCGGCCGCCGATCCGCGCTTCAGCTACCGGGCCGAGGATGTCGTCGCCACGCTCGAAAGGGTCTGCGCGAAGCTGGGCTATCCGAAGACGATCGGGGTCGATCAGGGCTCCGAGTTCGTCAGCCGCGATCTCGATCTGTGGGCCTATGCCAAGGGCGTCACGCTCGACTTCTCGCGGCCGGGGAAGCCGACCGACAACGCTTTCATCGAGGCGTTCAACGGACGCTTCCGCAGCGAGTGCCTGAACACGCACTGGTTCATGACGCTTGCGGATGCGGCCGAAAAGATGGAGGCTTGGCTCAGATACTACAACGAGGATCGGCCGCACGGGGCCATCGGCAACAAGCCCCCGATCCTGCTGCAAAATCCCGGTGGCATGCCCAGCCCGCCGCCGTGATCGAAGGCCGGAAACTCCAGCCTCCGGCGGTCCAGCAAACGGTCTCGGATCAAAGAAACCCAGGACTCTCCCTCAGAACGGAGGAGAAAATGGGCTCAGGTCAGAAGCTCTCGCAGTAGCCATTCCCGCATGGCGAGCCCGGCGCGATGAATCGATCCAATTGCGATAGCAAGAGGATTGTCAGCGTAGGGTGATAAAGATTCAAATCCTCCCGTTACCGTTTTGCGCGAGCGACGATCTGCGTCGGGTTGACGAAGCGGAGCGCGATGACGAGCCAGATCAGGGTGGTGACCATGTAGATCACCGCCATGGCGTCGATCGAC